>JAFGJS010000070.1 GCA_016928995.1 Candidatus Sumerlaeota bacterium
CTAGCGGTTATCGAAAAAAACTGTTTGGAGGAATCATACCCAACATGGCCATTATCATCTCGTGAAATTACCCTGATAGCGCATTTTTGCGAGATGACATCTGGTGTTGTCCAATTCAACTCTCTATTATTTCCCGAATTACCTGGAACACGAATAAGCGGCACCAAATGACAGCTATTCCATTCATCAGTTGTATATTCAACTTCAATCTTCGAGTCATTCCCTTGAGCAGAATAGAATTTTATGGTTGTAGACTGTTGAGGATTGTACGGCTCACCATCTTGCTGAGAAGACTGGATGGTAAGGGGTCCGCGTTCAATGCTGTCAAGATAATATCCATTTAACACTTGCTCACGGGTAATATCAGGATAAGTCCGCGGAATTTGATTCATTTCCTCTTGGGAGATTATTGATACATTTGCAAAATCCCAGCCGCCCAAATCAAAAGGTTCTTGGTTAAAAAACAGGCGTTTGCCGCCCTTAGATATTACGAATACCGCTGGATCGCCTGTAACTTTTATTAACGATCCTTCTGGATATGGCGTAAGAATGGGAAAGGATTCTGTGAATTGATTTAAATAGGCTTGCGATACAATTCTTGGATTGCCGTAATTATGGCCCACTTGCTCACCACTTATAATTATTCCTCGCAAAACATTTGGAGAAACAATATGGTGTCGAGTCCAAAAGGAACCATTGGGCGGATTGGTATATTGCGACCCTACTGGTATTCCGGGCACATTGTCACGTTTGACAAGCCAAATACGGTCGCTATCAGCTGTTTTGACTACCTCTTCCTCCTGAAATCGATATCCTAAGTCCCATCCTCTTGAATAATTTTCAATTTCGTGCTGAGTTACTGAGATTTCATGCCGTGGTCCCCATCTCTCCATCCAAGGCGAGTGCCCATCCCAATCATACCAATCCCAATATATTTCGACGGTTGGAATATGACGGAGATAACCATTCTCAACAATATAACTTCTCCCAGAACAATTCAAAAGTGAACCATTGGGATGCCAACTTATTCCTTGCAATTCAAGATATGGAAGGCTTACAAACCAACCCGTTTCTCGCCAGTTAAATTGCCAAAATATCTCCACATTCACATCTTTTTTAATTGTGTCAGTATAGTATCGAATCGGACCGGAATGATCACTGTATGAATCTGAATCAGACGCATCCAGCTGTCTTTGAATATCTTGATTGCGCCAGCAAAACTCTTGCCTTGTTCCATCAAATTCAGCGAGTCCCCAAAAATCTCTGTCGTAACGGGAGTAATAATTTTCCAGTAAAACAGGATAACGTCCATATTCCGTATCAAGACGGCTAATAATGCATTTACCTAAAGCGCTATCAGCATGCCCCTCTTTGGGCATATATGGATCAAGAAGTGTGATTTGAAGCTCAACATCATCCGTCTTTTCCAGCAGATATTTTGCGGCTGTACGAGCGCACCAAGTTCCGGCGCTATGCGCTATAAATTGTACTTTTTTAAGATTCGGACAGTTTTCTTTGAGGTATTCACCAAGATATTGCCCATGAACATGGGCTACTTCTGCTGCTTCTGTCCCATTTTTTGTCGGCCAAGTATCGATAGATCGAGATTCATCCATTGAGTATCTTGATAGAGATCGACCTGGATTGTCTCCAAATGCAGGACCTGTATCAGCATCAACCGCCCAATTATATTCCACAATTTTCCAATCGTCTTCTAAGTTGTTCTGAATTAACCAATCCGATATTTCTCTACTCAAATCTTGAAACTCTTTTCCATCTTTATATGGGTCGGCTAAGCTATCGGGATTCCAACCGTGAATAAGAATGATCAATTTTCGATGGTTTTCATCGAGAGGATTTCCATCAGTATCTTTTGGTTTAATAAAATGCAATCGGCGGAAAAGATGATAATTCAATCCTTTCGGCGCATCAGTGATTTGCAAGTAGTCGTAAATAGGATGCCAATAAGACTTTCCGTCAATCCTCACATCTCTCCATGACACATACTGACCATTACCTCTAAAACATTCTTCAGGATAAGATGAATCAATGAATATAGTTGATGGAATCCACATTAAGAATAATTCGGATTCCAATTTACCTACTGCTTGGTCTATCGGATTGTCATCAGTTAAAGGAGAGTAGTATAAATTAGCGTCATCATCAAACCATCCTACATTAAAATGATCTTGCAATACTCCCCTTCGGCAATAATAGTACCGGTATTCATTTGAACGTCGTTCAATTTCGTTATATCTTTCGGTATACAAATCATCGTCTAATCCATAAGGCAATTCATCATTTACCCAAGGTAAAGATATTTGCGTGATTTCAGAATAGGAAAAGCTAGGACATAGGAAAAGAATTAGGAAAACAAAAATCTGAAAACCATCGGTGAGTGAAGTTTTCATGGTCATTCCTAAATTAAGATTTGTTTACTGTGCCATAATTGCAACGTTGTCTTTTTCGATATTATGATGTACATGATGATATAAGGTACGTCATTGTATATTATTGCTTCAAGCGCTAAATCGGAGACATCTTATATTATCGACAACACTGTTACGGCCTTGCATTTTGCTGAATCGTGCTATATCATATATAATGAATCTTAGAACTTTTCTCGGCGCATTTTCCAGTTGAACAAAAAGAACTGACACGCAAGTCTCAGAATTATGATTTTCCCTAATCACATAAGGGAGCCTTTAATATGTCATCTACTGCAAAGGGACATTTTACGGATTTCCAAAATAAGAGACCCCGTTAATTAGCACTCCTGGTGATCTTCTCGCGCTGACTGGGAAATTTGTCAATTATTTTACGCGGCCAGGCATGAAGAACTTTCTGCATTTCATCGTCACGTACGCCTGACTGTGGGGTGTATGACGGAAACCATGAATGCCACGCGCATTCACGAGCGCATGCAATGGACGACACTGTACCAGTGGATGAACCGTAGGATCTTTTCCAGAGGTGAGGTTTCACGCACGTTTTTCAAGATGATCCACCGCAGCCAAATCGACGGTGATATAATCATCACCAGCGCAGGCGTGTGGGCCGATTCCGCCTATCGCTCGGTGGAAAGTTTGGAGTGGCTCGCAGAACCCGGTTACCGCGAGCATCTGTAGCGCAAAGGCTCGCTTCGCAAGCAACTTACCGTCCGCGATAAGAAGGCAACCGCGCCCGTAGCCGGATTCGCTCGCACGTCGAACGTATCATCGACGTTATGGCGTAGCGAACTGGCAGCCTGCTCTTGCGAAACATCGTCCTTGCGCGGGCGCGCAGCAACATCGGTCTACGCAACCTAGCCTACAACTTATCCCGCTGCGCTCTGCTGACGCAAAACAGCTGAAACTCGGTTAAGCCGCTCAGCCATCGGAAAATAGATTAACGCCGAAAAAAAATGCAAGAAACGGCACAAACGTCTCTATTCACGGGGGAAAAATCAAAGAACGACGAACTTTGCAGAACCACGAATCATCAAAATTGAAATCACCTAGCACAAAATTCAATTTTCAGAGGTTCACTTCAATATACAATATATATAATATAAATATGAACAAAAATAAATTTACATTTGAAGCAGCAATATACTTATTTAACATTGTTGTTTTAACATTGATTTATATTGCATTTATTATCTCGTCCTTCTATTTCTGGGTTTTAAAAGATTTTGTTGCTATTCCAATAGTTATTTCTATGTTTTATATGATGATTTATGCAATAGGATTTATAAAGTGCCGCCTAAATAACATTATGTTTAATATCTCTTTTGTAGCGAGATGGCTATCTGCAATAAATTTAATTGCTATTATTGACACTGTATCTAACCCAAGATTTTATGGTACTGGCTTTGGTGATGGGCGCTTTGATCTATACTTCATTTCTTTTCCGGTATGGGCAGTAACAACCACAATTTCTGTCGTATTTTTTTTAATTGGGATTTCAAAATATAAAAAGAATAATTAACTGAATTTATAATGATCGCATCTGTCACATTACCAGAAGAGATAAAGCCAGCATTGCGAAAATGCTGGCTTTAGTTGATGCTTTGGGCGGTTCACCCCTGAACGAACAATCGTTCAACCTCCTGTTGATTCCTCAAACACACAGGCAAATAGTCGCACCACTTGCACCACATGCCGGGGCGTTTGTGGAATTGTCGCTCGGTGATCTGTTGGCCTATATATGCCGCCTTTTCTAGAAACTCAGTCAGTTGCTGGCCATCACGCTGGGTCCAATGCCATTCGATGGATGGCTGCTTGGTTTTGACCAAGACGCAGAGGGCGAGGTTTTCGGCTTCGGGCTGGGCGAGGCGGTAGGCGGTGAGTTGATCGCTGAGGACCACGTCGGATTCAGCGTAGGCAGAGGCGCTGGTTTTGAAGTCGATGACGGTGCGTTTGCCGTCTACTGTTGCCACGAGGTCGATGACGCCGATGAGGGAGGCTTCGAGATTGGTGATGATGAGTTCGAAGGGTTGTTCGACGGCTTCGACCTTTTCGATGTGCGTGAGTTCTTCGTCGATGAATTTGGACATCAGTTTTTCGCCTTTGGTCTTGAGCGAATCCCAACTGTCGCGACCCGAGTATTTGAGTTCGGCATCTTGGATTTGTTCCCAAAGTTCGATGAAGTGCTTTGCCGGATCGGCTCCGTGGAGAAAAAGATTAGCCAATGCTTGATGGATGAATTGGCCGAAGACCAGATTGGCTGGCGGGATTTTGAGTCGCAGTTTTTCCTCGTAATAGAGCCTGTATTGCTCCGGACAGAGTTGGTAGCGGTTGATGCGCGAATAGGAAAGTTTGGGAGCGCCTGAATGGATCAGGCGCTCCTCTTTTTCTTGGATTGCGATTGCGGCCATGATCACCGCCTCCCATTGTTGCCGTTGAGCGGCAACAACTGATCGACGTTGGTGAAGCGGCCATTGCGCGAAAGCACCACGCGACAAGGCACATTGAGTTGAGTGCCTTGCTCTAACTGGCGGGAGAGATGGCCGTAGCCCGCGTTCTGCAACTGTTCGCCGAGGCTTTTCATCGAGCCGAACAGTTTGTAGTTTTGGCCGTTGGCGCTGACAGAGATGAATGTGCGCCAGCCAAACCTGGTCTGCATTCCGCCGACTTCGAACAGATAGGCATCCACGGCTTGGCCGTTCTGGTTGTCGTTGCCATGTCCATTGTTGCTGCGTTGCTGTTGTTGGCCGTTGTAGTCGTTGCCATGATTCTGTGGATAGTTTCTGCCGTTTCCGTTTCTATTACGATTGTAATGGGCGTGACCATTGTTGCCATTGCCGTTGCCATCGTTTCTGCTGTCATTACTGTTTCCATTCTGTTGGCGGCCTTTGAATTCCTGGGCGATCTGCTCTTGCAGGCCTAGAAGAACGGAAGCCTCATCAATCATCCAGCCGTCCATTTGACCGTCTAGTGGCAACGACAGTTCCACCGACAACGAGTCGATGCGGCCGTCGGGACTGACGCTACGCTTGAGCGTCATCATGGACTGCGAAGAAGCGGGCGCGGGATACGATTCATTGCCGTTGGGCGGAAATGATGTATCCAACGCTGGCTCTTGTTCTTCATCCGGCAGCTGACTGCGTACGGAGCGGATGTGGTAGCAGGCGAAGCCTAGTTGACTTTTCATCGCCTGAAACGGACCGCAGGTGCAGCGTGGATGCTGACGCGTACCGGAGACGATGTAGGACACGTCTGGGGCACTGGGCGAATAGACGCGGATGCCTTCCGCACAGGGCGAAGAGACCAGCACATCGGGCCGGGCCTCCTCGACGGGTTGATCCAGTTGAGCAGTGCTCATGAGTTGTTCCTCCTTGGGATTGTATTGAAAGATCGAGGCTCGAATGGGTTCTCACACAGAGGCACGGAGGCACAGAGAACCGATTTTTTTGTGTTGCACATATAACATCAATTCTTGGTGTGCTTTGCGGCTTTGTGTGAGAATTGCTTCGAGGCTGTCTTCAGTTTAGCTTGTGGAGGAAATCGGCCAAGACGGCGCGAAGTGCCGTGGCAAGCATGCTTCAGCGCCTTGTTGTTTGTCTGTGAAGCGTTATGCTGAAGGAATGGCTTCTCTACAAAACAATCCGATCACCTTTTTTGGCCAGACTGATTTTCGCGGCGAAAACCGGCGTTTTGGCATTTATCAAACGGACCGGCGTGCTCACATGTACATGATTGGGAAGACCGGCACGGGCAAGAGCACGCTGCTGGAGAATTTGATCCGGCAGGATATGGAAAATGGACGTGGGCTTGCGTTGCTCGATCCACATGGGGATTTGTGTGAGAAAATTTATGCTTTGGTTCCAGCCAAGCGCCAGAAGGATGTGATTTATTTCAACGCTGCTGACGCGAACGCACCGGGATTCAATCCATTGGAGCGTGTGCCGCCGGACAAGTTTGCGTTGGCGGCGTCGGGACTGCTGGAGGCTTTCCGAGCGATCTGGTTGGATTCCTGGGGGCCGCGTTTGGAACACATTCTACGCAACGCGATTCTGGCGTTGCTGGAAACACCTGGTTCGACATTGGCGGATATCCCCCGTCTGTTTAATGAAAAACCGTTTCGCGCGAAGACCGCGACGGCTTTGAGTAATCCGCAGGTGAAGAATTTCTGGTTGCGGGAGTATGAAGGTTATACCGCACGGTTACGTGCCGAAGCTATCGCCCCGATCCAGAACAAGGCCGGGGCGTTTCTGGCACATCCGGTGCTCAATCGCATATTAACGCAACAGCACAGCGGCTTTCATGCACGCAATATCATGGATAAGGGACAAGTGCTGTTGATCAATCTAGCCAAAGGCAAGATTGGCTATGACGCCTCACGCCTGCTGGGCGCGCTACTGTTGTCGCGGCTGACGCTGGCCGGATTGAGCCGCGCCGATCAACTGGAAGTGGAGCGCCGCGACTTCTACATCTACTTAGACGAATTTCCAAGTTACGCCACGCTAGAACTGGCGATGATGCTGTCCGAACTGCGCAAGTACCGCGTGGGTTTGATATTGGCCCACCAGTATCTCACGCAATTGGATCTGCCGCTTCGCGATGCGATTCTAGGTAACGCTGGAACGCTCATCGCCTTTCGTACTGGCGTGGCTGACGCTGAAATCTTGGCCAAGGAATTCTATCCAGTGTTCAAGATCAGCGACCTGACTAACCTTCCCAACTATCGCATCTATTTGAAGCTGATGATTGACGGCGCAATATCCGAGCCGTTTAGCGCCGCAACGCTGCCGCCTTTGCAACTGGCCTTGCCATCGAATGAAATCATTTCACCGCAAGAAAAAACTGTAGGGCAGGTCACATTGCCCTTGCCATAACCTTCGTTAATAATCTATCCATCATCAACAACCATTTAAGCATCAAGAAGGAGGGAGTGCATGAGTTTAATTGAACCGCTCAGCAATTGGAACACCATGATCCAGGGGATGCAGGGCACAGCGGAGGAATTCTATGAGCGTTTGACGCTTACGATTGAACACATGAAGTTGCCGAACGTGGAACTGAGCACAGTGGATTGGCCGGAAGCGGGATGGACCTCGGCCAAGCGGAAGTACTTGCGAGTCCAGCGCGGACGCTATGTTTTTGACATCTGCGCCGCGCCGTTTGGCCCTAATCACTTATTCTATTCGTGGTGGTTCGGGATCAAAATGCCAGGGATGTTCGCTTCCACTTTGCTCTTTCTGATCTTGCTTGGCGCATCGTGGGCGGGCTTGTTGTTTTGTGGAGTCAAACTCTATTTTGCGCTGCCAATCGCTCCGGCGATTCTGCTGCTCTTATCCATTATTTTGGTGCGCACGGATAACGATCTGGCGCTTTACATCTGTTCGATTTTTCTCATTGGTCCGGTGCTTAAGTTTCTGTTGCTGCCTTTCACCTACTACCGTTGTGACACCGAGGCGATGTTTCAAAAAGGAGTGCACACCGCAGTGCTGGAAACTGTGGATTATTTGACCGGCCAGAACAACTTGCCGCAGCTGCCGGACGATCAGCGCAAGCCTATCATGCGCGATTTCTTCCGCCGGAGATAATGCGCCATGCATCCTGACTTGGCCGAACAGATCAGCGAGCAGTTTCAAGTCTGGGAGACGCGCGGCCGCGGCTGGTTGCTGTGGAATGATCCGGTGTAATTGGAACCGCCGTTTGCGCCGTTTGATCCAGCGTTGCGGCAACCTGCGATGATTGACGATGGTCGCCAAGCGTCGTGGCTGACGCGGCTGCTGGATCACTTGGGGGGCGTGCAATCCTTCAGGGAGCCGGATGACGGTGATGAGATTCCGGTCTCGGATGTGCCGTCGCCGGTTTACGATACGGACGATGACATTGCCACGGAATGGCAAGTCTTGCTGCCTGACGGCGCAAACATATCGCTGCCCGTGGTCGAGCAACTGCTATTGGGATTGAGTTTTTGCTCCGCACCGCTGGCGTTTGAAATCATCGGCAATGAAAAGCAGATCGCGATGCAACTGGCCTGCCGCCGGAGCGACGAATCGCGTTTATTGCAACAGGCCAAGGCGCATGCGCCTGGCGCAGTCTGGTCTCCGCCGCCTCAGCCCTTGCCCGTGACTTGGCCGCCGCCTTATGAGCGTCCGTCGCTGGTGGTGGATTTCGGCTTATCCAACGCCTTCCTATTGCCTTTGCGCATCTGGTCCGACCTTAAAACCGATCCGCTAGTCGGCGTGGTTGGGGCGTTATCAAACCTAATGGAGGAGGAATGGGGCGCACTGCAAATTCTGTTCAGTCCCATTCATCAGCCTTGGGCCGCGAGCGCGTTACATGCGTTAAATTTTTTCGATGCGCCGGAGTTACTCTCGCAAGCCCGGCAGAAAATCAGCGCACCGCTGTTCGCCGTCTGTTTGCGCGTAGCCGTCTCCAGCCCGGACGAAAACCGCTGTTGGCGCATCGCTCAGGACATCGCCGCGCCGCTGGAACAATTGAGCAATCCCACTGGCAATGAGTTGATCCCCTTGGACAATGATGGTTATGACGCTCATGATCATCTACTCGATTTTCTGGAGCGCCGCAGCCGCCGC
This sequence comes from Candidatus Sumerlaeota bacterium, assembly GCA_016928995.1. Classification (GTDB taxonomy): domain Bacteria; phylum Sumerlaeota; class Sumerlaeia; order JAFGJS01; family JAFGJS01; genus JAFGJS01. The sequence goes on from JAFGJS010000070.1 coordinate 9,032, forward strand.
AGCGGGATGCTGCTCAATGTCCGCGAGCTGCTTTCCCTGCTGCACTTTCCGTCCGAGAGCGTCAAGAGCGCCAAACTGCTGCGGCTGGATCGCCGAAGCAAGGCCGTTCCAGAGATCGCATTAGATCATGCGTTGACGCTGGGCGTCAATCAACACAACGGACAAGAGCGCACGGTCACGCTCAGCGCCGATCAACGCACGCGGCATGTCTATGTGGTCGGTGCATCTGGCACCGGCAAATCGACCTTGTTGCTCAACATGATCCGGCAGGATATTGAAGGCGGGGAAGGTTTAGCCGTGCTTGATCCTCACGGCGACCTGATTGACCGAATACTCGAATTCATTCCCGAAGAGCGCTTCGATGATGTAGTGCTCTTCGATCCGTCTGACGGCGAATTCCCGGTCGGCTTCAATATCCTCGAAGCCCACACCGAACTGGAAAAGACCTTGCTCGCTTCGGATCTGGTGGCGGTCTTCCGGCGGCTCTCCACGGCCTGGGGCGACCAGATGAATTCCGTACTGGCCAACACCATTGTCGCCTTCCTGGAAAGCAGCGAAGGCGGCACGCTTTCCGATCTGCGGCGTTTTCTGGTCGAGCCAGCCTTTCGAAAAAAGTTTTTGGAAACCGTCAGCGACAAGGAGATTGTCTATTACTGGCAGACCGAATTCCCCATGCTTTCGGGCAAGCCGCAAGGCCCGCTACTCACGCGGCTCGATACTTTTCTGCGGCCGAAACTGATCCGCCATATCGTTTGCCAGCAAAAGACCAAACTTGATTTCGCCAGGGTGATGAATGGGCGAGGCATCTTTCTGGCCAAACTGGCCCAAGGGGCCATCGGCGAAGAAAATGCCCATTTACTTGGTGCGCTCTTGGTCGCCAAAATCCATCAGACCGCGCTCAGCCGTCAAGACATTGCCGAAGCGCAACGTCAGAATTTTTGGCTGTACATCGACGAGTTTCACCACTTCATCACGCCGTCGATGTCTTCGATTCTTTCCGGCGTGCGCAAGTTCCGCATGGGCCTGATTCTCGCGCATCAGGAACTTCGGCAACTTGGCCAGGATTCCGAAGTAGTCAACTCGGTCTTGTCCAATCCCTACACCCGCATCTGTTTTCGCTTGGGCGACGCCGACGCCCGCAAACTAGCCGCCGGATTTTCCGCCTTTGAAGAAAAAGACCTGCTCAACCTCAGCACCGGACAAGCCATTGTGCGCATGGAGCGCGCCGAGTACGACTTCAACTTGACTGTGCCGATGCTGGAACCCATCGAACCGGAGTTGGCCGAAGAACGCACGAACGCCATCCGCGAACTCTCGCGCGATCATTACGCCACCGAACGTGAAGAGGTGGAAGCCGCCCTCAACCATCGCTGGGAAGAGTATGCCGCAGAGGAAGAAGAAAAGAAACGAAAAGCAGAAGAGGAGAAGCAGGCAAAGAAAAAAACCGCTGATGCGTCCAAAACGTTCAAAACAGTACAAGAAAGCCCAGCGGGCAGTAGTACAACGTCAGTGGAAACTGCATTGAAAGAAACCGTCGCTCTTACATCACAACTACCGTCATCATCCGCTCCCGCCACGGCGGCTACGCCGGAAGCCAAGCCGCCAACGCCGCCTGCCGCTTTGCGCAAGACCGCGCCGCCCGCCCCCGCGCTGGGCGGACGCGGCGGCCAGCAGCACAAGTACCTGCAAAACCTGATCACCCAACTGGCTCAAGGCATGGGCTGGCGCGCCGATCTCGAAAAGCCCGTGCTCGATGGAGCAGGCAGCGTCGATGTTGCGCTCGAAAAAACTGGCTGCATGGTCGCCTGCGAAATCTCTGTTACCACGCCCGTCGAACACGAAGTCGGCAATATCGAGAAGTGCCTCAAAGCTGACTTCGATCATATACTGGCAGTCTCAAATGAGCCTAAACACCTTAACAAAATCAAGCAAGCCGCCGCAGCCGCATTGCCCGAAGCCGAACTCGCCAAAGTCGCCTACTGCGCCCCCGAGGAAGTCATCGCCTGCCTTGAACAAATCGATGCTCGCCTAGCCAGCAAGGAACAAACCGTCCGCGGCTGGAAAGTCAAAGTCAACTACCAGCCCCAAACCGAACAAGAAAAAGCCGCCAAGAAAGAAGCCATCAGCCAAGTTCTCCTCAAGCGGTTGGCCGGAAAAATGAAAAAGAAACGATGATTCTCACACGAAGCACGTAAAGAACCGATTTTTTGACGGGATCAACAGGATGGACGGGATAACAAAAGATCAATGACACCACCCCATTCATGCGTTCAAAACATCCTGTAAATTCTGTTTATCCTGTCTAAAACACGACACGCTCTGCTTTCGCTTGACACGGCAAGGCTAGTGACGGCAAGCTGATCTTAGATTTGATAAAGGAGCGGTCGTATCGAGCAAACGGCATTAACCTGATACATTTCCGATAAAAGTCTGCGTTCAGACTTGAGCGTTCTCAACTGCAAACACCACCACCGGCCCGTATGGGCTGTAAGATGCGGAACGCACAAGAGCTGGATTGCTCCCGCCTAGGGAGTGCGTCCTGCTTTGTGCTTGCATCTTGGGGTGTGGTGCCCCGCAGTTGGAGCGCGAGCGGATGCGCTCCCTTTTTCATTTTAAACCACATATCTTCCCACGTGAAAGGAGATAAAATGATGCGGGCACAATTGTGTGCAATTTCCAGCGTTATGCTTATGTGTTTATGCGTGGCATATTATTCTGCAAATGTCTTTGCGGAAAACATGAATGTCGAATTTGTCAGTCAAATTGGCGGCGATTGCACGGCAGTCACAATCCAAGGCGACTATGCCTATATCGGCGAGGGAGTGAAACTGACGATCCTTGATATTGCCAATCCCGCCAGTCCTCAAGTCATGAGCCGGATTCAATTATCAAGCATAAGTTCATCTGACTACATTAACGACATTGCCGTAAACGGTTCATTCGTATATTTAACATATGGTGAAAGAACCATTTGCCAAGGTGATAAATGCGGCATGCAAATCATCGATATTTCAAATCCTGCCAACCCGGTTTTACGCGGAGAATATATTATCCCCTATATTTCAAGTGAACCTGTTCCTGCAACGGGAGTGGCAGTCTCAGGCATCTTTGCGTATGTGTCAACCAGCAGATATCGCGGAAGCCACGGCGGATTATTGATTATCGATATATCAAATCCAGACAATCCCGTTTTGCGCGGTTCATATTATGAAGGTACATATTATGGGAAGGCTGAAGATGTCGCGATTGTCGGCTCGCTGGCTTACATGGCGTTCAGCGGAACTCAATATGGGCTTAGAATCATCGATGTATCAGATCCGGAGAATCCGGTCCTGCAAGGTTTATACGCCTCTCTTGGCGGTGCGCACGAAGTGGTGATCGCCAACTCACTGGCTTATGTGGCATATGGGGATATATATTCCGATACTGGCGGCTTACAGATCATTGATGTGACCAATCCAGCCGATCTATTGCCGGTTGGCTTACTCGATGCTCCCGGCAATGTTGTTGGCTGTGCGGCATCTGGTTCCATTGCATATGCAGTAGGATCATTTGGCTTTTTGACGATTGACATATCTAATCCAACCGCTCCCGCCATACAAGGCTCATATAGCACTGTCGATGACGCGCAAGATGTTGCGGTTTCAGGCGCAACGGCCTTTGTTGCGGAAGGGGAAGATGGGGTTGAGATCATCGATGTATCCAGAATAGCCAGTCCATATTTAATGAGCGCTTGCACTACTGCGGGGGAATCTTATGGCGTCGATACCTCGGGAACTTTAGCGTATATTGCGGACGGTGAAAATGGTCTTCAGATTGTTGATTTTTCAATCCCCGCTCAACCCGCATTAAGAGGTTCATATGACACTTCCGGTTTTGCGCTGGATGTGGCGGTTTCCGGGCATATGGCTTATGTCGCGGACCGATGGAGCGGCTTGCAGGTCATTGATGTATACAATCCTGACCGGCCTGTTTTCCGGGGCACTTGCGACACTGGTGGACAAGTCCTGGGAGTGGCGGTTTGGGGTTCATATGCTCTTGTGGCAGATAGTGTAAAAGGACTGATAACTATCAATGTGGCGGAGCCTGATCATCCAAGGAAAGAGGGAACTTATGGCTATGACGATGCTCATGATGTGGCGACATCGGGTTCAGTCGCATTTGTGGCGGATGGTGAAAACGGTCTTCGGATTGTGGATGTATACGATCCATATGAGCCAATCTGGGGTAATTGCGACACTCCTGGCGATGCCCAAGGAGTGGCCGTTTTCGGTTCTCTCGCTTTTATTGCCGATGGCAGTGAAGGATTGCAGGTTTTTGATGTATCCGATATTACCAATCCAACGCTGACAGGCTCTTGCCAAACACCCGGCAATGCCATCGCCGTTACGGCAAACGATCATTTCGCCTATGTGTCCGACAATGAAAACGGCTTGCAGATTGTCGATGTGTCTAATCCGGCCAATCCGGTATTGCGCGGATCATACACCATTCAGAGCGACTGTCAAAAGGTCGCTCACTCCGGCACATTGGCTTTTCTAACGGATGTTGAACTCGGAGTGCAGATCATTGATGTATCCAATCCAGACAACTTAAATCAGCTATCTGTATATGAAACTTTTGACTACTCAAACTGTCTCGATATTTCTGGGTCATCGGCTTTTGTGTCAACAGGCTTAAACAATAATCCGAGTCCAGGCCCTGGTGGAATACAAATAATCGACATCTCAAATCCAGCAATCCCGGTTTCTACAGGATTTATCCCCACACCCTATGTGCCGCAAGATGTAGAAATATCGGGAACACTTGCCTATATTGCCCATTACCGTTATCCCTACAATTCTGGCGGTTTTCAAATTTTCGATATATCCAATCCCTATAATACTGAATTGTGTGGCGCGTATATCGGCTATGATTCATCGAAAGTCGTGGTTTCCGGTGCGCTGGCCTATTTGGCAACAGATTATTATGGATTGTTGATCTTCGATGTAGCCAATCCGGCTAATCCAATATTGCTTGGTTCTTATGACACTAGAGCCAACGATGTGGTAATATCCGGTTCATACGCACATGTGGCCGATTCATCTTACGGATTAAAAATCATCGACATTTCAAATCCAGCCGATCCTTTTTTGCGTGGTTCTTATCCTACTGACAACGCCAATGGCATCGCCCTTAAAGATTCAATGGCATATATTGCTGATGGAAATGAACTGAAAATCATTGATGTATCATATCCAATCAGCCCGGTGCTTATAGGCATCTATGACACTGCTGGAGAAGCGCAAGAGATTGCAATCTTGGGCTCGTTAGCCTTTATTCTTGATGGCGGTTGGTATGGAGGTCTGCGAGTGATCGACGTATCCAATCCTGATGATCCGGTTCTGTGCGGATCTTATGATATTCCGTATAAAACAAGCATGAAGATGTCTGGTCTTGATATATATCTCACCGGGGATGAGTTGACAGTCTTGCGCTATGCGCCGACGAATTCACTGACAATCACGGGCAATACAGTGGTTGGTGGAACTCGCGTGGAATTCAGCGGTCTGGCGACAGTGTGGTCCGATACCGCTGGCGATTATCAATATGAACTTATCCCTTATGGCTGGAGCGGCACGATCATTCCGTCCAAGCCGGATTATGTCTTTTTGCCAACGCAACGCTCCTATGCCAACGTTACGGCTGATTTAAGCGATCAAGATTTTACCGTCAGTCGCGCATTCTATGCCAAGGTACGCGATCATATTCTGGGTATTAAAACATTAACAGGTGATGACCTGATTAACGCAGACGCCAACGGCGATGGCCTGGTGGACATGGCCGACATTCTTCAACTGAAAACGCCATAATGCGTTTCAACCAGGACCAAACCATAGCAACACTTCAACCACTTCACTTAATCGGAGCAACGACCATGAATAAAACGACAAGTTTTTATATTCGCAAAAATAATTTGACCGCTTGGACGGCAGTCCAATCCCGCCGCATGATTCTGCTGCTATTTCTCGCCTTGATCCCTGCTGGGTGCGCCAGATATGCCAACGTTTCACCGGACTCCCGGTTGGCCGATATCCGGGTCGGTATGGGAGAATCTGAAATGCAACGAGCGATTGGCCGCTCATGGGACGACGCCGATATTCTCACATATCCGGGCAATATTCTGATTTCCCTGCCTTTTAAACTGCTCTTCTTGGATTTGTTCATCCAGCCGCCGCTGACCGGCTCCTGTTACTACTACCGAGGCGAAGGCCGGGTTTATGTCCGGCAGGGCTGGTTCTGGTTCAGCCGGGGACACCGGGTGTACCGGGTGGTGGGCGACCGGCGGGAAGACGGCTATTTATGACGACGCCAGCTCTGAGGCAATAATGCGGCCATAATCCGGTTGATCGGCATGCGCTTTTGCGGTATATCAGCCGAATCTCGAATCGATTTTCAGCGGTCATTGAGCGAGAAGGAATCTTTCATGAAAAAGCCAAATCAACAGCCGCCCCCCGACAATCATGCCAAGCGGGTTGGAATCTGGATTCGCGTCTCAACCGAAGACCAGGCGCGGGGTGACAGTCCGCAACATCATGAGACGCGCGCCCGGCAATACGCCGAGCTGAAAAACTGGCAGATTGTCACGGTCTATCATCTCGAAGCGGTCAGCGGCAAGTCGGTCGTGGAGCATCCGGAAGCTCGCCGCATGCTTGCCGACATCAAAGAAGGGCGCATTTCCGGTCTCATCTTTTCGAAATTGGCCCGCTTGGCCCGTAATACCAAGGAACTGCTGGAAATCGCCGAGGTCTTCGAGCGCTACGATGCCGACCTGATCAGCCTGCATGAATCCATCGACACTTCCAGCCCCGCCGGGCGACTGTTCTACACCATGTTCGCGGCAATGGCCCAATGGGAGCGCGAGGAGATCGCCGACCGGGTGGCCGCCACCGTTCCGGTTCGCGCCCAACTGGGCAAATCCACCGGCGGACAGGCTCCGTTCGGTTATCAATGGAAAGATAACCAACTGATCCCCGATCCGGCCGAGGCTCCGATCCGCCGCAAAATCTTTGAACTCTATAAGGAGCACCGCCGTAAAAAGACCGTGGCCCAATTGCTCAACGAGGCGGGTTACCGCACTCGCCAAGGAGCGAAGTTCACCGATTCGACCGTCCACCGGCTGCTTACCGATCCAATCGCCAAGGGCCAGCGCCGGGTCAACTACACCAAAAACTCCGGCGATGGACATTGGAAACTCAAGCCGGAATCCGAATGGGTCTATGTCAATGTCGAACCGGTGGTGGACGAGGAACTGTGGAACGTCTGCAACCAGATTTTGAACGACCAACGTGTCAAGCGCCGGCCGGTTGGCAAAAAGCCTGCTCACTTGTTCGCGGGCATGGCCGTCTGCCATTGCGGGCAGAAAATGTACGTGCCGTCCAACAGTCCGAAATACATCTGCAAAAAATGCCGCAACAAAATCCCGGCTGACGATCTGGAGGCGATCTACTTCGAACAACTCAAAGCGTTCTTCCTCTCGCCGGAAGAAACCGCCGATTATCTGGAGTCTGCCGATCAGGTGCTCAAGGAGAAAGAGGAACTGATTCGCGCGTTGGAGCAGGAGCGTGAAACCGCCGCCAAAGAGATGGATCGCGTTTACCAACTTTACATCGACGGAACCATCAGCAGCCAAGGATTTGGTCAGCGCTACCGTCCACTTGAAGAGCAGGTCAACCAACTTGACGACCAGATTGCCAAACTCCAGGGCGAGGCCGATTGCTTACGAATCAGCTACCAATCCAGCGATCAAATCCTGACCGAAGCCCGCGATTTATACTCCCATTGGCAAGACCTTGATTTTGACGACAAACGACACATTATTGAAAACATCACCGAATCCATCGTGATCGGCGATGGCGACATCACCATAGACCTTTGTTATCTCCCATCTTATCAAGACATGGCAAAAGGGCAACGAATCGTGTCGGAAGCAGCGGATCCATGCCCATTAGCGTGTCGCCGATGGCCACGTTAAAAAAACCGTCAACTACTTGCGATTCGATGTAGCCTGTCGGCTCGCTGCCGGCTACGCTGGCGCTGTCGTTGGACCAATATGTGGTCTGACCGGTCTGGTTCACCAGCGCGAACTTGAAGTACCCCGTGCCATTGAACGGCGCGCCGTCGTGCTTCACCCGGCCGTTGTAATTGAACTCCACCTCCTGCGTCGCTTGGGCGAAATTCGCCAGCAGCAGGATCAGCGCCGCCCACGTGATGAAAAACAGCGCCTTTGCGTTCCGTTTGATGCTTGCATCCATTTTTCCATTCTCCTCATTGATATATCGGGGTGAATGTACCCCGTCAGCCGGTATTTTTCAATCTCTATATATAAGGAGCGCCCTGGCGGGAAAATCATGATAAAAAATTGCGATTTTTTTTGAGTGTTTGATGCGCCATGCGCCGGAATCATGATGCTGCTATACGGTTCAGGCGAGCAAGATAAAAAAAGGCCCCGCAATTTAAGATGCGGGGCGCCTGAAAATGAGGAGTGTAACGTTAGAGTTACGGAATGGTCTTGCTTTGCTGCTTTATATATCGGTTTTTATCGATCAGACTTTAGTAAAAAAATTTCTTTTTTCATGAAAATTCGCAAATCGCTCTATTTATTAAAGTTGTGTTCGCATGACTTCCTTGTAGGCGTCCACGAGCTTGTTGCGGACTTCCATCATCATCTTGAACGATACGCTGGCTTTCTGCAGTTGAATCACCGTGTTATGAACATCGCGGCTTTCACCTGTCGCCAGTTTCTCCAGCGACTGAGACGCCTCGTTTTGCAGACGGTTCACCTCGTTGATCGAATCGGTCATGAGGTCCGCGAATGTCTTGCCGTCTTCGGTCTTTTGCGGTTGCAGATCGCGGTTTGCCGCGCCGCTCTGGGTTGGACCCAGCGGCCGCAGCACGGATTGCAATTGTCCTTGAATCGGTATTTCAGCCATGATTGTCGTTCTCCGCGGTCAAAGTGTCAGCCGGACCGAGCGGCTATTTATACCTGGGCGATTTGCACCGCCCGTTCGATCATCTGCAGCGTGCTCTGGATCGTCGCCAGATTCGCCTCGTAGTTGCGCGATGCGGCGGTCATATCCGCCATTTCCTGAATCACGCTGATATTGGGCAGCGCCACCATGCCGTTTACATCGGCGTCCGGATGACCGGGCATGTGCGCGAATCGCGGCTGAGTGTCGTAATCGATCTGGGAAGCCGCTTTGACGCCGCGCATCAGGCCGTCCACGCGAATCGTGTCTCCATTTACATCGGCGTCATCGCCCAGGACTTGAGACATGACTGCGTTAAAATCCGGCAGAGGGGCGGCCTCCATGAGCACCTCGCGCCGCCGGTAAGGGCCGCCCTCCGCCGTACGCGTTGAATCCACGTTGGCCAGATTGCTGGCGATCGCCGTCATCCGCAGGCGCTGCGCGTTCAATCCAGACGCGGCAATATCAATCGGCGTGAAAAGATCCATCAGCCTTGACTCCCACTCGTGATCGCATCGCTCAGTCCCTTGAACCGCCGGGCCAGCAACTGAGCCACAATGCCGTACATCATGCGGTTTTCCTGCATCTTGGCGATTTCATTCTCCATTGAAACCGTGTTCGAATCGCGTCCAACCAGTTCCGCATCGTCCGTCTTGATTTCCAAATCGTCGAGGTTCATACCGCCGCCGATTTTTTCCGCTGCGCTGTCATCCGCATTGAAAATTTCCATGCCGCTCTCGCTGTCTTCGACCCGTTGGATGATGTTTTGCATGGTCTGTCCAAACTCCACATCCACAGCGCGATAGCCCGGCGTTTCGCTGTTCGCCAGATTCGCGGCGATCATGCCGTGACGGATCTGGCGCACGTCCAGCGATCGTTCCAGCACCTCGAAAGTTCGTCCAAATAGCGCATTCTCGATCATTTTACGGCAACTCTTTCCTGAACTTGTCTCGATCACATGAATGATGCAAAATTTCGGCCAATCCGGCCATTTTATGCTCAATCGTCCTGTGGTCTTTACAGCAGGTTCAGCAACTCATCCAAATCGGGCTTTTTAGCCTGGATTTTGTGCTTTTTCGCGCCGTTATTGCGCATCGCAGCGCGTATTGCATGCGATTTGCTGAAATGACGCGAATTTTTCGGTGAATGCTTTGTGATGATGCGCGCCTCTGGTTCTGCGAGGCTTACCTCCGGCTCAGCTTCCAGGATTTCCTCAAGCTCATCCTCGAGCAGTTCTTCGGGAACCAGGCAAATCTTGCCGGTTTGTTCTTTCGTGCTGATCGCCATGATGTGCGCTCCTTGTTGGATGGAAATCAGGCGTTGGCGCCTGCCAGACCATACTGTGTAAGTTTGTTGCGAATCGTCCGGACGCTGACACCCAGCATGTCCGCCGCCCGGGTGCGATTGCCGTTGACCTTCTCTAACGTCGCCAAGATCAATTGTTTTTCCATTTCCTCCAGCGTCATCGACGGGCCTTGGATGAAACTTTCCGCCACTGGCGAGGCCGCGCTGTTGCTCGCATACGCAACGGCAGTTTCGCCCGCTGGCGCGTCTTCCACGCCTGTCGAGCCGAGGTAAATTTTTTCCGGTGCAATGACCTCATCCTTACATAGTAGCACGGCGCGTTCCAAAAAGTTTTCCAACTCGCGCACATTGCCGCGCCAGGCTTGACTGAGCAGATATTGCTCCATCGCCGCGCCCAGCCGTTTGAGCGGCCGGCGGTTTTGCTTGCAGTGCCGTTCCAGGAAGTAGTTCGCCAACGGCAGAATATCGCCCTTGCGCTGACGCAAGGCCGGAATTTCCAATGTGATGACGTTCAGACGGTAATACAGGTCTTCGCGAAAGTCGCCTTGTTCCACCGACTCCTCCAGCCGGCGGTTGGTCGTGGCCAGCACGCGGATGTCGAGTTGCATCGGCTGCTCGCCGCCCACCGGCATGATTTCGCGCTCCTGCAATACGCGCAGCAGCTTCGCCTGCAAGCTGAGCGGCATCTCGCTGATTTCATCCAGCAGGATTGTGCCGTGATTGGCGCGCTCGAAATGGCCGCGCCGGTCGATGGTGGCGCCGGTGAACGAGCCTTTGACATGGCCGAAGAGCTCGCTTTCCAGCAGCGTTTCCGGAACAGCGGCGCAGTTGATCGCAACGAAGGGACGATCCTGCCGGGCGCTGTGAAGATGCAGGTAGCGGGCAATGATCTCCTTGCCCACTCCGCTTTCGCCACGAATCAGGATCGTCGCGTCGCTGTTCGCCACGTCATCCGCGATCGCCAGCAAACGCTTCATTTTTGAGTCGACCGCGATCAAGTGTAATGGAAGCGAAGCCTTCCGTGAGACGCTTGAATCCCTGGACTTGTACGCATGATCTTCGTGCGCCCCTTCCAGGGAGGACTCTGCGAAGCCCCTGTGCTCCGCTTCCAGCACCCAGCGCGCCGCCTGTTCGGCGGTCTCGCTGGAAAAAGGTTTAAGCAAGTAATCCCGCGCTCCGGCTTTCATCATCCCCACGGCATCCTCGATGGCGCCAAAGGCGGTCATGATAATCATCGGCGGCGGGTTATCCAATTCGCGCGTGCGGCGCAGCAATTCCTCGCCGTTCATTTCCGGCATCCGCACGTCGCTCATCACCAGATCGAATTTGCAGCCGTCCGTCTGGGAATCTTGCAAGGCTTTCCAGGCAGAGGCGCCGTCTTCGGCGAGTTCCACAGAATAACCCGCGCGCGTCAGCACTTGTTTGAGCGCCTGCCGCATGCCTTCTTCGTCATCTACGATTAAAATCCGTTCCGCCATGATTGCATCCATTTTGTTGCTGGATTTCGGGGCGCCGGTTTGTTTCGCAAGCTGCCATTTTTCCGGCGACCATTTCTGAATGCAATAATTAAGCACAGACCGTGCCAATCCAGTCCGTCAAGGATCTGGCGGTTGCGATAAATAGAGATTTTTCCGATAGGAAGGGGAGGAAAGAGGGAGGCGTCCGGCGCTTATTTTTTCGCCGGAATAATGACCTTAAACTCAGACCCTCCAGTGCTTCGAGGCTTATATTCGATCCGTCCCTGGTGGGCTGTGACGATACGGTGCACAATGGCCAGTCCGAGGCCGGTTCCCTTGGGGCGTGTAGTGAAAAAAGGATCGTAGATCTTATGCTGTAAATTTGACGGTATGCCGCAGCCATCGTCAAGAATTTGGATGATGGCATCGGATTCGCAAGCGCTCAGCGTCACTTCCAAGCGGCCTTCCGGCTGCATCGCTTCGATGGCGTTCCGGACTAAATTCGTTAACACTTGCTTGAGCAGATCAGGGTCGCCCAGCACAACCAGCGGCTTTCTGGGCGCTTTGCGGATGACTCGAATCTTCTTTTCCTTGATGTTAGACTCCAGAAACAGCATGGCGTCATCCAGCAGTTGTCCGGCGTCGATCTCTCGCGCCTCGATTTCCTGTCCACGCGCAAAAAGCAGGATGTTCGAGACGACCTGGTCGATATGACGCACGGCGGTGAGGATGTGCCCGGCGGAATCGCGTAAGTCGCCTTCGGGCAGTTCGCGGCGCAGCATGGAGGAGAACAACTCGATGCTGCCCAGCGGATTGCGCACTTCATGCGCCACGTTGATCGCCACTTCACCCATCGCGCTGAGCCGCGTCGTGAGTTGGGCCTGTTTTTCCAGACGCTTGAGTTCCGTGATGTCATGGATCACCAGGATCGCGCCGGAAAACGGCTCCAGCCCTCCCAAATTAGACGGGATCACCTGCACGTCGAGCGCCAGTTGGTTGCCGCTGTTTTTGAGCATCAGTTCGAAACTGCGGCGGCGCGATAGCCCTTCGCGCAAGGCGGCGTCAATCGGTTCGGCCTTGCTCAACTCGGGAATCAGCAATCCCAGCAGGCGCGGCAGTTCGAGCTCCTGCGGCAGCCCGAAGATCTCCCGCGCGGCGCGATTGACCGTGTGGCAATTCGTCAGGTGGTCCATGGCGATGACGCCAGCGCTGATCGATTCGAGCAGCATGGCCAGGTAGTCGCGCACGGCCTCCTTTTCCTCCATCTTCGCCTGCAACTCCCGATTTTTCCGTTCCAGTTCCAGGTTGAGTTCCTGGATGCGAGCCTCCAGCCGCGCGTAATAATCCTGAAACGTCATCGCGGCTTGAGTAAAGGCCTCAAACGCCTGCTCCAGACGGAGGATGCGTTCTTCGCCGGTTTCACCCGGGCCGCCTTCCAGTGCGCGCGCCACGGCCTCCATCGCCTGCTCCGCGCTGTGGCCGGGATCGAGATTCTGTTGTTCGTTGGGATTTGCTTCGGCCATGCCTGATTCGCTTTCATTGTGATCAAGGAGTCGTTTTAGTTTGCGCAAAGCCGTGGGTGCGGCACAATCAAAAAAAACGCTGGCGGAAAATTCATTCCGTCAGCGCTTGTATTGATGCGTTTGATTTTCTTCCTTTTATTTTCCGGATCCGGCGGCGCAGCAGGCTTTGCTGGCCGTAACGCCGGAGAAGATCTTTTTAGCGAGCGGCTTGAGCATGATCCAGAGCAGTACGGCGATCAGCAGCGCGCCGCCGGCTTGCATGAAGAATCCGAGATGCGCTTCATGGCCTGCGTGCAGGTTGACCTTTTCCGCATACGATGCCAAGGGATAAAACCAGCGCCAGATGGCGTCCGTCAGCAGACCCAGCGCGAGCGAGCAGAAGGCGATGCTGGAGAGGTAAATCGCCAGTCCGCGTCCACCGAGCATCTTGCGCACGACGCTCATCGTGGCCACATTGGTCGCCGGTCCGGCCAGCAGCATGACCAGCGCGGTGCCGGGCGACATGCCTCCGGCGATGAACATCGCCGCGACCGGCGTGCTGGCTGTGGCGCAGATATAAATCGGTATGCCGACAAACATCACTGCGATCATGCCTGGCAAACCGCCGCCAGCAAAGCGTCCGAAGAAATCGTCCGGCATGAACGCGGCGATCACGCCCGTGGCCAGCAAGCCCCAGAAGAAGTACTTGCCGAAATCCGGCAACAGCGTCCCAAAGGCGTAGCGCTGGCTGCTCCATAAGCGTCGAAGCATGGTCTCGTTGGCTTTGTCAGGTTTTGATGAATGCGCTCCACAACACGATGTTGTTTTTTCCGGACTCGGTTGAGCTGAGGAGCAACAATCGGATACCGGACTCGGCGCTTGAGCTGCTTTGCTGTTGCAACACGCGGAAGCTTCCTCGGTTTTCGATTCAGCTTTTTTCGTGGTATCACCACAGCAGGAAGCCTTTTCTTGAGTAACGGATTCCTGATGGGCATGACAATCCGCGGGTTCGGCGTTTGGCGCCGTTTCATCGCTGGATTCTCCGCCGAAAAAAACAACCGCCAATCCTCCGGTCAGCGCGGTGACAAACGCCGCCACAACGCGCATCACTGTCAGCACAGGATCCAGCAGCGCCCATGAGACAGCGATGGAATCGACACCGCTTTCCGGTGTGGAAATCATAAACGATGTGATGGCGCCTTTGCTTGCTCCATCCTTGCGCAAACCAGCCGCGACCGGGATCACTGAACATGAGCACAACGGCAACGGCACGCCGACCAGCGCCGCGCGAAACACAGAACTGATTGAATAGCCTCCGAGAAATCGCCGGATGCGCTTGGGATTGATAAACACATGGATCAGACCCGCCACGGCTACGCCGCCCAGCAGATACCACCCGGACGCCGCGCAAATCCAATAGATCTCGAGAAAGATTTGATTGATCGTATGCATAAACTGCCTTTCTTTACGTTCAAGATGATTTAAATAAGTATTATGGCCTGAACGTTGACTACATTAAGTAAGCATTATAGCAGTATGGGAAGAATATTCAATAAGAAAATTCGGACATTTCAAGTCCGATAATGATATTTCATTATTAGCTTGGAGTATGGCTCTGTCGCTCTTCCTTTTATCCAGAACTAAAGCCATTATCCACTGGCGCTTTCATATAAATCTAAAATATTGAAAATATTAAGATTGGGTGTACCCGTTGAAGGACATGGATGAATCTGTATCTTTTCTTTTATAGCAATTTGGGCGCGATCTGAACCAGTGGAATTATTACTGCTGGTATTGCACTCCAGAGCGGGACGCCGGTTCTGATGAACCGGATTTCCACGGCGAGTCTGCTCCAAAAAACTGCTTTTTATAGGAGACGATGGCTGAAGTGAATTGCTTTTCCTTAACCGGAATGGGCGACTTGATCAGTTCGGGAACCTGCAATACCCAGAGCAATGTATCGTAGTATTCCGGATCTTTCTGTGGCAGCACGAATGGCTTATGCGCCTCGCCGATCGCGTCGACATAGCTGAAGAAGGGCCGCGAAAATCGTCCGTCGATGCGCCGGCTGCTGAATGCGATCCAGCGGCTGTTGCTGCTCCAGCTGTGCCACGAATCGTTTCGTTCGCTGCTGATGGAAAGCCTGCGATGCGCGCCGGTTTCGATGTCCAGCATGTGCAGATCGCAATTGACCTTGTCCACGGGGAAATCGCTGTATTCCACGACGTTGAAGAGCAGAAACCGGCCGTCGGGCGAGAAGCGCGGCTGGTTGATGCTGCCGCCCGCATCGTCAGCGGTCAGCACGGTCTCCAGCTCGCCCCAGGCGCCGCTTTCGAGATCGTAGCCAATTCTCATCAGGTCGCATCGCACTTCGCGATAGCGCTCCGGCGGCAGCTGCGGCGCACTGCAGAAATACAGGTAGCGGCCGTCGCGGGACCATTCGGGGAAATTCTCCATCCGGTCCGGGCGGCTGA
Organism: Candidatus Sumerlaeota bacterium; assembly: GCA_016928995.1. Classification (GTDB taxonomy): domain Bacteria; phylum Sumerlaeota; class Sumerlaeia; order JAFGJS01; family JAFGJS01; genus JAFGJS01. The sequence continues at coordinate 24,778 of JAFGJS010000070.1, forward strand.
TCTGACTGTTGCTGATGACTTCCTCCGTGTCCAAGCGATACAGATCCAGATCGCAGGCCTGGTCGAACACGTCGCGGACTTCCGGAGCGGTCGTATGCAGCATCATCGTGTATTTATTGTCGGTGATGGCGATGAGCTTGCCGCTGGGATGCCACGCGGCGAAATTGACTTTGCCGGAGGTTTGAGCGGATTTTGGATGCTTCGGGGAGACTTTGCCGTTTTCGGCCAGCAGCATCGGTGTGCCATATTCGCTGGAGCGCGTCTGCAACACCATATGGTTGGGATCGTTGTTGAGAAAAGTATGGCAATTGATGCATCCATAGCCGAACGAGCGATTATGCAGGACGACCGATTCGTCGTAGTTTTCCAGATTCCGTTGATACAGGCCCATGTCCCGCCAGATCAGGCAAAGGCTGATTTGACGGTATGCCAGGTAACTATCGATTGCTTCTTCCGCGATTGTGTTCTCAATCGTATCAAACTGCGTCCAGTATCCCTGCTCGTCCTTCACGCGAATATCGACTTGAAGTTTTTCACCGCGATTGGCCGCCAGCAGTTTTTTCCAGCGTCGCAACGGGATTTCGATACTGGGCTTGCGGCTGTGGATTTCAATCGGATCGCCCGTTGTTGAGGAGATGCTCACTTCATATTTCACGCCGCTTTCCTCGATGAAGAAATTCAGCGGCGCGATGTTCGGCGGGATGACGACGTCGCAGTAGTCTGGGCGGATCTTCGCGGGCCGGCCGATGGATTGCGTTTCGCTCTCGCGCTGGGCGTAAATCCACGCCGATAGCGGCAACGCGGCGAGCGAGAGGATGACGAGAGCGAGATATTTGATGGATTTGCTCATTGCTTCACACCCGAGATGCCGTAGATGCTATAAAAGAAATAGCTATCGCCGAATTTTTCCGCGAATTCATGATAGGCCGCCTGTGGATTATAGCCGTTGCGGGCGAAGATCTCGTTGCACGCCTGAAATTGCGCGATGGATTCCTGTGAAATCGTATAGCCCTGCACGACCGGCTTTGAATTGGTTTTGAAGGCATGGATGACCAACGCTTCCTCCAACGCGCGCGGAATCGCCGGATAATCGAAATCCGCCAAGCGCCTGATGTTCCTGGCGATCGCATCCGTCTGGTTGGTCAGCAGGTAATGCGCCATAAGATATTCAAACGCCATGCGGTTATGCTTGTTTTTCTGGAGCAACGCCTCCAGGGAACATTCGCCGATGCTGTCATCATCGAGCAATAATGCGCGCGTCTGTTGAATCTGCTGGTCCGTGGTGAAATCAGGATCTTGCTCCAGCTGATCCAGCAACGCTTGCGCCTCATCCCGGTATAAACGATCCTTGCGCAGCGTGCGCAGGAACGTGCGCGCGGCGTCCGGGCGTTTCTTGACGATATTGATCAGCGCCAATCGCATTATGCCCCTTGGATTGTATTGTAACGCGCTCAAGGCGTCCAGGGCGCAGTGCTCGGCGTCATTGACGCGGCCCAGTTCATAGTAACATTCGCTGAGTTCCGTATTTCGTTCGATTTTGCCGAGAGGACGATAAGGGCTGGGCGTCATATCGGTGTCATAGAGTTCCCAGCCAGCCTTCTGAGGAAAGGCGAACATGTCGTCGAGCAATCGCCCGCTGTGATGGAGCGCGCGGTCGACATTATGACAGTAAGAGGCATCGACGTCTTTCGAGGCGACATCGCGCGCTTCGTGCAGCAGCTCGGGCCACATTTCATGCTGAGCATAATAGCTGATGCGCAGACGTTTACGCTCGGTTTGATCAGTCGCGAACAGGGCGCCGCCGAAAACAATGATCAGTAGAAGCGGAGCGATCAGCATGAGCCATGGTTGGCTTGTGTCTGTAGGATTTTGATCGGCGTCCTCTTCGTCTTCCGGTTGAGGTTTGGTTTTATCCCGGTTGATGCGCCATAATGCGCCGCTCAATCCAGCGAGAGGAAGATAAGCATACAGGAATAGATACAAAACGAGACCGTCATAGCCGATGATTGACAGGACGATCGTGTGCGTGTTGGCGATGGTTGGATTATACGGCAGCACACAACGATAAGCCTCGATGAAAGCGAGATCGAAGATCAACACGCCGGCCGCGGCTGGGATCAGCAGCCCTGCCGCCAACTGCGCAACGGAGTTTATCCAATCACGCCGGCGGAGCGCTTCGTAGATCACGAAAAGCGCTACGAACAGCAAATACGCAAAGACCGCGGCATAATAAATCACAACGGATAGCGACAAGAATATGATGATGCGATACGCCCTGCGCTGAATCGGCGCGCGGGTATAACAAAACAACAGCAGCAGCGCCGACGCGATGGATAGGTTCTCCATCAGGTAATGGTCGCAACGGCTGTATTGCAGCAGCACGACAATCGCCGGAATAAAACGAAGAATTCGCAATCGTCCGCCGCTCATCACGCTGATAAACTGGCCGGCGCCCCAACACAGCAGCCATGCCGTCGCAGTGATGATCAGCGCTCCCGCCCATGAATCGCTATAGGCATGGAGCAGAAAGGCCGCGAGGCGCGTGATCGCCTTGCCGGGGAAATCCGGCAGGATGCCAAAGGTGTCCACGCCGGGAACGTACGGGGGCAATCGCCAATAAGGAAAAAGGCTGTAATGGATCAACTTGGGATCGAGATAGAGGCAGCCAAAAAGGAAGAACAGCGCCCAGAAGAACAGGCTGGGGATCGCCCGACTGGTTCGGCGGCACATTTCTCGCAGCGCACGCTGCATTCTTTTTTGCTCCTTGGCGATTTGCCGCTGACTGGCATGACTGCTTTTTGCTTAAGGCCGAGCTGCTTCAATGGCAAAAAAGCACCGAGCCGTTCAGCTCGCTAAGCATGGCCATTCACGAAGATTTCAATTTGACGCGGTAAAACTGGATCGCCGGATGACGCGGCTAAGTGTGATTTCGGATGGAGCTCTTCCTATAAGACAGACACAAACTAAACATTTCAAGATATAGATCCGGCCCACACACAAGTATCCCGCTGCCGCCCCGCTATGCCAATAAAACGGATTCCATCGTTAGAATGGATCTTGTGGTATCGACGAATTTTCTGTCAAGTCACAATCAAACCTGGATTCTGGGCTGCGCTATCCGTGATGCTACGCCTGCCGGAGAGCGGCGCCAATTTCTTTTTCGAGGCGTTCGATGATCGTCGCCTGGATCGCGTTGGCTTCTTCGTCGGTCAACGTGCGCTGAGGGGAGCGCAGCACCAGGCGCATGGCCACGCTTTTTTTGCCCTGCGGCACGCCTTTGCCTTCGTAAACATCGAAGGTCTCCAGGTTCTCCAGCAGCTCGCCGGCCGCCTCGCGCATGATGCGGCTCGCTTCGCCCGCGGGCGTGGCATGGTCCAGCAGCAGCGCGAAGTCGCGTTCAATTGAGGGAAAACGGCCGAATTCCTCGAAGATCACGCGGCGATCCGTCAACTTCGCGAGCAATTCGATTTTCGCTTGCAGGATGAACACTACGCGGCGCAGATCCCATTCCTCAGCCATGGCCGGATGCAGCTGGCCGAAGGTGCAGAGCGTTTCGCCGTTGTCATAGATTTCCGCCGACTGTCCCGGATGCAGATGTCCAGCCTGAGCCGGGCGGATGTTATGCGTCGGCAATCCCAAGTCTTCCAACAGGTGCTCCGCGATGCCCTTAATGGCGTAGAAATCAAACTCCCGCTCCGGGCGTTTCCAGTATGTCGTCGCTTTGCCGCTCAGCGCCGCGATCAGCCGCCATTCCTCTTGCGGGTCCTGATCGCCGTCCGGCCCTTGCCAGAATACCTTGCCGATTTCGAAGATGCTGAAGTCATACTGACCGTGATGATGGTTGCGTTGGATGTTTTTCAGCATGCCTGGCAGCAGGCTAGGCCGCATCACGGCCTGTTCCACGGAGAGCGGATTGAGAATTTTGATCAGCGGTCTCTTCGTGCCGCCGGTTTTCTCTACGTCGTTTTCAGAGATGAAGGAATAGTTTATCGCCTCGTAGAAGCCGCAGTCGCACAGCAAGTCGCGGATATGGTCCGCCGTCCGGACATCGACGGTTTCGAGGTAAGGACTGCACTCCAGCAACGGCAGGCTGACAGGAATCTTGTTATAGCCATAGATGCGCGCGATTTCCTCGATCAGGTCGTGCTCGCCTTCGATATCCACGCGGAAGCTCGGCGCTTGCACCATCAGTTGCGTTTGATCCGCGCGACGGATTTCGCAGCCCAGCAGCATGAGGATGTCGGCGATTTCACGCGACTTGAGTTTCAGGCCGAGGAGCGAGTTGACATGGTCGATTTTCAACGTGATGATCGACCGGTCATCGAAGGTGGTGGCAGAGACGTCGAGATAGCCGCGCGCCACTTCGGAGCCGCAGATTTCCCGGATCAGCTGCGTCGCGCGATTCAGCGCCAGCGTGATTTTCTCGCGATCCGTGCCGCGTTCGAAACGATAGGAGGATTCGGTTTGCAGCTCCAGGCGCTTGGAAGTTTTTCGAATGAATGTCGGCGTGAAGTAAGCGCTCTCCAGCAGCACATTGGTCGTGGCGTTGGAAATTTCGCTGTTTTTGCCGCCCATGACGCCGCCCAGCGCGACCGGTCCCTGAGGCGTGCAAATCAAGATGTCTTCATTGGATAGCGTCCGCTCCACGTCGTCCAGCGTGGTGAAGCGTTCGCCCTCTTCCGCCATGCGCACGATGATTTTCTGGTTCGGCAGTTTGTCCAGGTCAAAGGCGTGCAGCGGATGACCGAGTTCCATCATCACGTAATTCGTCACATCCACGACATTATTGATCGAGCGGATGCCCACGGCCTCCACGGCCATGCGCAGCCAGGCCGGGCTGGAAGCGACCTTCACGTTGCGGATCAGCCGGGCGGTGTAGCGCGGACAGGCTTCCTTGTTCAGCACCATGATGTTGACTTCCTGCTCGATGCGCTCCATCGTCTCCGGCACGCGAGGCTGCAGGGGAGCGACTTTGTGCCCCTTGAGCGCGGCAAGGTCGCGCGCGACGCCGAAGATGCTCAGGCAATCCGGGCGGTTGGGCGTGATCTTGGCGTCCAGCATGTAATCCACGCCTTCGCCGACTTTCCACTCCTCCGGCAGAATCAGAATACCGGAGGCGTCGTGGCCGTAATTGAGTTCAGGGCCGGAGCAGAGCATGCCCTTCGATTCCACGCCGCGTAGCTGAGCGTTCTTGATCGCCATGCCGTTCGGCAGCACGGCGCCGTCCAGCGCCACGGCGACTTTGTCTCTGGGGTGCATGTTCTTCGCGCCGCAGACGATTTGCAGCGGATCGCCTTGGCCGACATCCACCTGGCAGACGGTGAGCTTGTCCGCGTCAGGATGCGGCGATGTGGATTTCAGTTGCCCTACGACGATCTTGCCGTTCAGCATGCCCAAATCCCACGCCTGCTCGATCTCGATGCCGCCGAAGGTGAGCGTGTCGATGATGTCCGGAATCTCGATCGGGAAGTTCAAGTACTGTTTAAGCCATCGGATGCTGATGATCATGATATTGCTTTCTCACGAGATGAAATTTCTATTGTTCACGCCTTGCGCCAAAATATGAAACCTGCTCTCAATCGCAGATTACATTAAAACTGCTGCAGAAACCGGATGTCGTTGTCGTAAAACAGCCGGATGTCGTTGATCTGGTACTTGATCATGGCGAAACGCTCGATGCCGAGACCGAAGGCGTAGCCGCAGTATTTCTCCGGATCATAGTTCACGTTCTTCAGCACGTTCGGATGCACCATGCCGCATCCCATCACTTCGATGTATCCCGACTGTGAGCAGATGCGGCAGCCCTGCGTTTTGCAGAAGGGGCAGCCCATGTCCACCTCGGCGCTGGGCTCGGTGAATGGGAAGAACGACGGACGGAAGCGCAAGGGAATCTCCGGACCGAAAAAGCGGTGAATCAGGGCTTCGAGCGTCCCTTTAAGATCGCCGAAACTGATGTATTCGCTGACCAGCAGTCCCTCGATCTGATGGAACATCGGGCTATGCGTCACGTCGGCGTCCACGCGATACACGGCGCCTGGGGCGATGATGGCCACGGGCGGCTGCTGATTCAGCATCGTGCGGATTTGCACCGGCGAGGTGTGCGTGCGCAGCAGCATCTGCCCCGGCAGATAGAACGTGTCGTGCATGTCGCGCGCCGGGTGGTGCGGGGGGATGTTCAGCGCGGTGAAGTTATGAAAATCGGTTTCGATGTCCGGTCCTCGCGCCACTTCGAAGCCCATGCTGATGAAGATGTCGCGGATTTCGCGCGCCACTTGCGTCAGGGGATGCAACCGGCCGGCGTTGATTTTTTCTCCGGGCAGCGTAATGTCCAACCGTTCCTGCTCGAGTTGCTGGTTCAATTCGGCGGCGCCGACCTGGCCCTGGCGCTGCTGAAGCGCCTGGACCACGGCGGCTTTGACTTCGTTGGCCGCCGCGCCGAGTATCGGCCGGTCTTTGGCGTCGAGCTGACCCAGCTGCCGCAGAATCTGACTGATCGCGCCCTTCTTGCCCATGTATTTTTGATGGATATCCTGAGCCGCTTCGGCCGTGGCCGCCTGTTCGATGTCGCGCAACGCGGCTTCGCGGATTTGATCCAGCTGGCTTTTAAGTTCAGCTATGCTTGTGGTCATCGTTTGGTCCCGCCGTTATGATCGATTCTGAAAAGTCTGCTCATAAAAACAGCCGCAAGTCTCGAGAAGAAAAATCAAGAGGCTTGCGGCTGCTTTAATCAATCTTTAATTGAATTATCTCGCTAGCAAAATTTAGCTCGCTTCAGCCAGGGCCTCTTTGGCGACGTTGATAAACTCGCCAAAGGCCTCGCTGTCGTTGACGGCCAGTTCCGCCAGGAGTTTGCGGTCGACTTCGACGCCGGCCTGTTTCAATCCGTTAATCAGCCGATTGTAAGACATGCCGCGCATGCGGGATGCGGCGTTGATGCGCGCGATCCACAGCTGGCGGAAATGGCGTTTTCGCTGACGGCGGTCGCGATAGGCGTATCGCAAGCCTCGTTTCACGGTTTCTTTCGCGGTTTTATACAGGCGGCGCCTTGCGCCGTATGCGCCGCTGGCGGCTTCCAGAATTTTTTTCCTGCGACGGCGAGTCGCCGGGCCGTTTGTTGCTCGTGGCATGGTTCAGTGTCTCCTTGATTCTTCATTCCATTCCGGCTCAGGCCGTGGTTTACAGATTGGGCAAAAGTTTTTCGATGCGCTTCTGATCCGATGGATCAAGGAGCGTGGGTTTGCCCAGGTTGCGTTTGCGCTTGGCGTCTTTCTTGGTCAAGATGTGACGATGATACGCCTTGTTGCGCCTCAGTTTGCCGGAGCCTGTGCGGCGGAAACGCTTGGCCGCGGCGCGATTGGTTCTGATCTTTGGCATGATTGCCGCCCCTTCTTCCTTAATTATGATGATCTGCTTATTCTCTTTTATTCTTCTTCCGTGCCGCTGTTCTCGTCCTCGTCGTCATGAGCATCATTTGTCTCGTCCTGCTGTTCGGCCTTGATGTCATGCTTATGGCGATGATCCACCTGCGCCGGTTTCTTGCTGCGGTCTTTCTGCACCAGCGCCATAATTTCCTTTGTGGGCGCGAAGATCTGATTCATGAACTGGCCGATGGTGCTCAGCCGCGTCTCCGGCTGACCGGTTCCTTCGATGTATTCCGTCACGCGCTCCGCGATCTCGCGTCCGATTTCGCGGTATTGATTCTCGCGGCCGCGGAATTGGATCGTCAATTTGCACTTGTGGCCTTGCTTCAGGAACTTCTTCATGAGATCGGCTTTGAATTCGAAATCATGATCGTCGATGCGCGGGCGCATTTTGATCTCTTTGAGCTCCTGCTGTTTGTTCTTTTTGCGCTGGTCGCGCAATTTCTTGCGCTGCTCATAGAGAAATTTTTTGTAGTCCTGAATCCGGCAGACTGGCGGATTGCTGTTTGGCGCGACCTCCACCAAATCCAGTTCGAGCTCCTGCGCGCGTTGCAGCGCCTGTTCTAGCGGCATCACGCCAGCTTGCGAGCCATCCGCTTCGATCAGGCGAATATCGCGAGCGCGAATCATATCATTGATGCGGACTCGTTGTTGTCGATTAATCTGTATTTACCTCCGTTTTCAATTCGGCGCGCCGGGCGCGTAAAAACAAAAGCAGGGCGCGCTTATGCGAAGCCGCCCTGCCGATTCTCAATTGCATTCACCTGATCCGCAAGGCAGAGCGCGAGGCCCGGCGTTTGCGGTATGCGATTGAGCAACCCCGAGCCGATGATCTGAAATCTCGCTGGGGTGAGAAGCGGCTGTTTTGGCTTCTGCTTGGCGCATCAATTCTTAAGGTGTTGAATTAAAAATGCGCCAAGGGATATGGTCAAGCTTTATTTCAACCTCAAGCCTTCTAAAATCAGGCAGCTGTTTCGAAGCGTGACAGTGGTCGCGGATTGCGCCCTTCAACGGCGTAACTTGTGAAAAAAGAGCGCGAAGCGTCATTCATAGAACTGCCAATCGTTGATGCGCAACTGGCCCTCGTTCGCTTCTGATTCCTTTATCGACCGCAATGCCGCATATACCTTGCGGTAAATTACGCGGTGGCCTTCCGTATTGGGATGGACGTCATAATAATCCATGTGTACATATGGCGGATCCAACGGAGCGTCGCCGAAATCCTTTCCATATGCGTGATGGAACCATTCCGGATGAATGTCCAGCAGATGACATTCCTTCAGCGCCGCCACCTCCGCTACGATGGCATTCATCGTTTGGACTCCGGAAGAATAATGGCGGAGAAAATACAGCGGATGTCCTGGAGGAATCGACTCGCTCACGCCATCCAGCAGGTCATACTGGTTCAGCACCAGGATTTCCGGCGTCGCTGGCAAGGCTTGGAGAAGGTCGATGATCGTGCTAAGATCCTGGCGGAAGGCTTCCTGATCGGATGTTGAAAAGACTTCATCCGCGTCTTGTATGTAAGCATAGAGATCATTGATTCCCAAATAGACGACAGCGAGATCCGGAATTTCTTGCAGCACTTGTTGCATCGCGGGATAAGCAGCGTCCGCCCATTCCGAGGCTTTGGAGCCAGGCACGGCATGGTTGTGCCGCGCAATTCCCGGCCAAAGGTTTTGAATCGCCGGCTCCTCCTCAAAATCGCCGTACAGCATCGCCACCCAGCCTTTGTCTTGAATCGCCGGAATCTGCGGATTCGCCCCATCGCTGATGCTGTCGCCCACGATATCGATGGAGGTGAATCCTCTGGCGCCCAGGGGCAGCGATGAGAGGATGAGCAAGATCATCAGCGTATATCGCATTAGAAAAAATACCACCATGCCATCTGTTTTTCGTATTTCAGACTCAAGAGCCGTTCATATACTGTGCGATAAATCGCGAGATGGCCTTCCGTGACGGGATGGACATCATACAGGTCAGGCATAATATATAACGAGTCAAGCGGTTCGTAATCTCCGATGTCGCGTCCATAGCAGTGGTGAAAAAAGACCTGAAAAAGATCAATGAACATGCATCCTTGTTGCGCCGCCACATCCTCGATGATCGAGTTCATGGCCAGTATCTCAGGGGACCATAAGTGATAATAGTAAAATGAACTGGTGGCGGGGATGGATTCGCTGAGACCGTCCGCCATGTCGTACAGGTTGATGACCAAGATATCCGGCGAGGATGGCATCGCCTGCAGGCGGTCGATGATCGTGTTGAGATTCTGCCGGTACAAAGCCTGTTCTGATGTCGTGACAATGTCATCGGTCAGAAAATCGGATAAATCGTTGAAGCCCAGCAAGACCGCCACCAAATCCGGTTCTCCCGAGAGCAAATCATCCATCGGCGCAGATCCCGTCGTCGCCCAATCGCTTGTCGTGGTTCCGGAAACGGCATAATTGTTGGTGACGATTCTAGGCCAGAGGCGCTGAATGGCCGGTTCTGATTGATATTCGCCAAACAGTATATGCACCCAGCCCGGACCCGTGTCGGGATAGAACTCCGGATTGCCCCCTTCGCTGATGCTGTCGCCTACGACATCGAAGGATGTGTATTCCCGCGCTTGAGCGGCGGATGCGGCCACGATGAAGAAGAACATCAGCCAGCGGCGCGTCTGGCGGCAGTAGGTCCGGTAGGCGTCGCCAAATCGCTCTTCGAGCATGCCTTCTTCCATGCGGATCACGAACCGGTCCATCAACCAGACGAACATTGGAATTGCCAAGAGCGGCGTCAGCGTCCCCAGCATGAGCGCGGCGCCCAGCAGGATCAGGGCCATGCCGAGGTAAATCGGATTGCGTGTGAAGCGATAGACGCCGGTGGTGATCAGCGTCTGCGAATCGCGATAAGGAAAGACCGTCGTCCGCGCCAGCAGCAGCCGCAGCACGCTCTGCAGATCGAGCGCGGAGCCGATCGCCAAGAACGCCAATCCCAGCCAGTTCAAGGGGCTTGGCAGCCGGGGCGTTTCCGGCGCAAATTGATGCAATGCGGCCATCATGGTCCATGCGCCGAAGAAAAACACTGGCGGATTTTTCCAGATCGACATGCGCCGCGGCTTTTCCCCACCCATTCGATGCTCCCAGGAAGCGATCACGTTCATGGTGAATTTTCGCTGATCATCCAACCGTGGTGCAATCATGAAAATTCTGAAATCGTTCGGCTCATGGAATTCTATAAAAAACCCTTGAGTCATTCGTGTCGCGTTGCTATTTCTTAAATCTACGAATTGATGTTCCCCAAAGAGTTGGCCGTCATCCTATGTCGCTCCGATCGGAAATCTGGAATGAACCTTTAACGGTGCTGGGTCGCTCCGCCGTTAATGTGACGCAGGCGCTGGGCGCTGTGTTTTTATTTATGTTTGAGGCTCTGGCGAAAATCTTTGTGCCGCCGTTCCGGTTCTATTACATCTTGCAGCAAATTCATTTCATCGGTATGAAATCGCTGTTCGTTGTCGGATTAACCGGGCTTTTCACGGGCATGGTGCTGGGATTGCAGGGCTATTACACGCTGGTCCAATACGGCTCGGAATCCGTGCTTGGCGCGGCGGTGACGCTTTCTCTGCTGCGCGAACTGGGTCCGGTGCTGACGGCGTTGATGATCACCGGCCGCACGGGCTCTTCGATGGCGGCGGAGATCGGCATCATGCGCATCTCGGAGCAGATCGACGCGCTCGACACGATGGACATCGATCCGGTTCATTTTCTGATCGTGCCGCGCTATATCGCGGCCTTGATCAGCTTCCCGCTGCTGACGGCGATTTTTGACTGCATCGGCATCATGGGCGGATACATTTCCGGCGTGATCCTGATGCAGATCAACGCGGGCACGTATATGAATCACATGGTCAGCGGCGTGGTGATGAACGACGTGACCAGCGGTTTCCTCAAAGCCTTTGTCTTTGCCCTGATCGTGACCACAATCAGTTGCTATCAGGGTTTTTATGCACATAAACGCGGATTCGGCGCCAAGGGCGTGAGCGCCGCCACGACTTCCGCCGTGGTGGTATCGAGCGTTTTGATTCTCGTCACCGATTACATCATGACGTCGTTTTTGATTTGAAGGCGGAGCGCGTATGAGCGAACAGCCGTTGCTGGAATATATCGATGTCTATAAGTCCTTCGGGGACAATCACGTGCTGCGCGGCGTGGATTTGACCGTGGAGCGCGGATCCGTGACCACGATCATCGGCCGCAGCGGCATCGGCAAAAGCGTGCTGCTCAAGCACGCCGTGGGGCTGCTTCAACCGGATCGCGGCGAGATCCGATTCGAGGGGCGCAATATGCTGGAACTGCATCAAGCCGAACGGAAGGAATTGAAGAAAAAATTCAGTTACATGTTCCAGCAAATGGCGCTGTTCAGTTCCATGACCACGTATGAAAACATCGCGTTGCCGCTGGTGGAAGGCACGAAACTCAAGAGAGATCAAATTCATCAGCGTGTGATGGATATCATTGACAAACTGGATATCGGCGATGTGGCGGAGATGTATCCCTCGCAGCTTTCCGGCGGCATGAGCAAACGCGTGGCGCTGGCGCGGGCGCTGATCGACGAACCCGAGGTGGTGTTCTTCGACGAGCCGACCACCGGTCTCGATCCGATCCGCAAATCCACGGTGCACCATATGATCGCGCGTTACCAGAAGATGTTTCAATTCACCGCTGTGATGGTGAGCCACGACATCCCGGAGGTCTTTGAGGTTTCGAACAAGGTGGCGCTGCTGGAAAATGGCCGGATTGTCTTCTCCGGCACGCCGGAGGAAATTATGAGCTGCGAGAATGAAGTCGTTTGCCGCTTTATTAACGGCCGTGAGGAATCGCCGGTCCATGCCGCTGGATGAGTTTTGTTCAATCCATGAAAACAATGAGTCTGGAGATACGAGGAACCTGAGTCATGAATAAACGATCACTGGAAACATCCGTGGGCGTCTTTGTGCTGATCGGTCTCATCTGCATCGGATACTTGACGATCAAACTGGGCAAAATGGAGATGCTGGGAAGCGACTACTATCTGCTTCAGGCGCGCTTCGCCCATGTTTCAGGATTGAAGAAAGGCGCGGTGGTGGACATCGCTGGCGTGCAGGTCGGCACGGTGGAGTCGATCAGACTCGATACGCGCGATTTAACGGCGCTGGTGACGATGAAAATCGAAAACGACATCCCAGTGGACATCGACGCCATCGCCTCGATTAAAACCGCTGGCTTGATTGGCGATCGTTACCTGAGGATTGATCCGGGCGGCTCGGATGAGATGCTGAAGAACGGAGACATGATCATCGAAACGCAACCAGCCATGGATTTGGAGGATCTGGTTTCGAAATATATTTTCGGCAGCGCGGAATAAACAAATTGCGAATTGAAAATTATATGTCGAGCAGCGGTATAAAAACAAAGAGCATTCACGAAGGAGAATGTAAGATGATACGAAATACGGTCATTATCGTCATCGCGACATTGATGCTTGCTTCAATAAAGCCCTCGTTCGCCGATGATGGGTCCGCTGAGGGATCCGCGAAACTAGTGGTGGAGCAAACCATCGACAAAGTGCTGAAGGTTATCGCTGAACCCGACTTCAAAACCGAAGGCGCCGCAGGCGAAAAGCATAATCAGGTGCTTGCGATTCTGCTGGATATTGTGGACATGGATCGCATCGGCGCGCTGACGCTGGCGCAACACCGGCGCGATTTCAACGATGAGCAATTCAAGGAATTCACTGAGCTGCTTTCTCAACTGCTCTTCAGGACTTACATTGCGCATCTGGAGAAATACAGCAACGAGAAGGTCGTGATTGATAAAGCCGAAGAACAGGAGAACGGCCGGGCTAAAGTCGCCACGAAGACCGTTTCCGGCGATGCGGAAATCCCCGTGGAATTCAGCCTGTTCAAGAACGAAGATGGCGAATGGAAACTATACGACGTGACCATCGAAGGCGTCAGTCTGATCAAGAATTTTCGTTCGCAGTTCAAGAGTATGTTGATGAATAAAAAGCCGGAGCAGTTCATTCAGGAACTGCGTCAGAAGGTCCAGGAGCAAGCGCAGTCCGATCAAAAGGATAGCGGCGGGAAGGATTCCGCAGCCGGGGCTCATCCGGAAGAATCCGAGTGATTACAGCAGCGCCAGTTGTCATGATTAATCGCCAATACATTCCTGCGCCGGCGGCGATAGACGTCCGTTTATTTGCGATTATGCTAGCCTTGATCGCTATCGTGCTGCTTTCGGGTTGTTCGCGCGCCAAACCACGCGTCTCAATGGAAGCACAAGCGGAAAACGCCCATTTTGCGGATGATCCACTGTTGGCCGGACTCGAAGGCGAATTTGCCGATGAGGATGGCGATTCGTCCGAAACATCCATCGCCGATCCGTTGCAGCTCTGGAACCGCGGCTGGTTTGTCGTGAATGACAAACTTTATTTCTGGCTGTTCAAACCGGCGTCCAAGGTTTATGGCTTTATTCTCTATCCACGCTTTGTCCGCGTGGGGATCTCGAATTTTTTCGACAACCTGGGCTTTTTACGCCGTTGTGTGAATTGCCTGTTGCAAGGGCAACTGCGTAACAGCGGCAAGGAAGTCGTGCGATTCGTGCTCAACAGCACGGTCGGCGTGCTGGGGCTCTGGGATCCTGCCACAAAATGGGGACTGCCCCAGCAGGAAGAGGATTTCGATCAAACGCTGGGAGTCTGGCGCATTGGCATGGGGTGCTATTTGACCTGGCCGCTTTACGGTCCGTCTTCGCCGCGCGGGACGATTGGGCTTTTGCTCGACGCCGCGATGAATCCGACCACATTCGTCCCTGGTCTGGGCATGCTGGTTGTAATCAATGAAACCTCGCTGGGTGACAATCCCTATGAACAACTGCGTAATATTTCGCTGGAACCATACATCGCCGTGCGCGAGGCGTATGTGGCGAATCTCAAGAAAAAGATCGAAGACCGTGGGCAAAAGGGGAGTGATGCCAAGCAGCCTGCGGAAGATGATGACGTTTGGATTGACGATGAAATCCTCGATCAATATAAACCTGCCGCCACAGAGTCCGATGCTCCTTGATGCAGCATGACAGGCCGAATGCTCAATCCGCATAAGACGTGGAGCCTGTGGCCGGCTCCAAGCCGGAACAGCGCTCCATAGCTTCATAGAAATCGATGATCTGTCGCACATAGGCGCGTTTTTCCGTATATTTCAACGGCATGAAGGAGCGCTTGAAGCCGTATATGATGCAATGCCGCAGCTGCTCCTGCGTGAGGCCGACATGGTCAATGGCCAGGCGCAGCTCGCGGCTGACGCTGGTGCTGGAGACCAGCCGGTTGTCCGTGCAAAAGGTCGTGCTGAGTTTTGCGTCGAGCATTTTCCGCACGGGGTGGTTGGTGAGTTCCGGGATCGCCGGATTCGTTTGCAGGTTGCTCGTCAGGCAAATTTCCAGCGTGACGCGGCGGTCCGCAACGTAATCCGCCAGCGCCTTGACGTAGCGCTCCGGGTCCGTGATGCGCGGCGACTCCAGCTTGTCCACATGAAACAGAAACAGGCCGTGGCCGATGCGGTCGGCGTGCAGCAGCGTGATCGCCTCGAAGATGCTTTCCGGCCCGTACGCCTCGCCGGCATGCACGGTTTTATGCATGAAATTCTGATGCGCGAAATCGTAAGCCTTCCGGTGATCGTGCGCCGGATAGCCGTCTTCGCGTCCGGCCAGATCAAAGCCCACAACCGGCACGCCGTTGTTGTCGCGGATCTGCACCGCCGCCCGGGCGAGTTCCATCGAGGCCATTGCGATGACATGGCGCTCCGGCGAGTAACTGTGCGCGCGGAACAGGCTGTCGTAATAGCGCGAAAAACTGCCGGAGCAAAAGCGCATGGCGCAGACAATGATGCCGTATAAAAAGCGCGGCTCGCGGCCTGACTGCACCGGCTCTGTCGCGTTGAACTCATCGCATGCCCGTTTCAGTCCGCGATCTACCGCCATCAGGATCGCCGGCATTTGCAGCTCGCGGCTGACATGCAACTGCGGCGCGAATCGCGGTTCGATGTAACGTACGCCTTCGCTGAAGGAATCCACAGCCAATTCATAGGAGACGCGCTCCAGCGCTTCAGGATCCTGCAGCACTGCGCAGGTGTATTTAAAACCGTGAAGATACTCCGCCAGGTTATTGTAGTGTTCTTTAAACACCAACTCGCGCAGGCCGTCGCCGGTGTACGACGGCAGTTCCACATTGCGTTCCTTGGCCAATTCGATCAGCGTGGATGGCCGCAGCGAACCGTCAATATGCACGTGCAGATCCGTCTTCGGGATCGCCCGTAAAAAATCATCGGTAAGTTTTTGCGTCATTGCGTTCTCGTATCAATAATCAGATTGACATCCCATTGCATGTCTTCTTTTAACTGAATCGGCTCGGATTGTTCGATTCTCAAAGGGCAAAACAATTCCTTGCGGCGGTCGATCAACAGCATCGCGCAGTTTTCAAGAAAGTCGCGCGGTTCGCCGCATCCGCCGGCTGGTTTCAGCGACACGCCGTCTTCCAGGCGCAAGCTCGATGGCTGTTCTTGCGTCAGGGCGCTCAGAAGCAAAGATCGTTTTTCCATGCGCGATTGTATTGCGCCGTCTTGTCTGCGTTCGAACAGCAACACATGGCGTTCCAGCCGCGCGTCTTTGTCCAGCGTCCACATCCCCTCAGGCATGCGCCGGAACTCGAATTCGCCGTCGGCGTCGCTGCGATAGCAGATCCGCATGTACTTCCACTCGAATTGCGGGCGCAATACGAAACGGAAATCCGGTAGTGGTTCTCCTTCCAGGAGCGTTCTGCCGTGCAAGGTTCGTTCGCCCATACCTTCGCCGATAATGACGCCGGTTTTGCGTTCGCCCGGTTTGAGTTCGAAGGGCCATTCCACATCGCACTTGCCGGTTGTCACATCCGGCACAGGCACAATCGCCACATAGTATCCCGGATCGAGCATCACGTTTTCCAATTTTCCCGGATGTTCCGCAACAATGGCGCTTTCCTCACCGGGTAGAGCATCCAAGCGGCGGAACACAACGACGGTTTTGGCTTGCGCGGATTCCGGGAAGAACTCGCCGTCCAGCATGCCGCAAGGTTTCAATGAAATCACCAGTCGTCCTTGATCATCAGTGATGAATGCATTGCGTTCCTTAGGTTGGATCCATCGCCGTTCATGCGTTTGCAGCGAGCCATCGTAACGGAAGGCAAGACAACCGGGCGCAAGTATTGACTCGATGAATTGCGCTTCTCCGTTGGCGTCGCTTAATACATACTGAAATCCGTTCATTCTCGGATGCGACTCCAGCCGATGCAGATCACGCTTCAAAATTGGACGGTCATTCGGTCCAGGCATATATCGTGTCCACACAATCGGCACGCCTTCCAATGGTTTGTCGCTCAGCGCATCCATAATACGCAGTGTTAATGGTTCGCCGCGATGCAGCCGGAACACATGCAGAGCAGACGCTTGATCATCCGGCTGAAAGACATGCGCCGCAGTTGCAGGCGCATAACCTTCGGCCTCCACCTTAACACTGACCAGCCCAGACTCAGGCAGCCGCACACGAAAGCGCCCCTTGGTCACATTCACCGTGCGGCCGGATTCGTCGCGCAATTCAAACGGCGGCAGCTGCCCATAGGCCAGCCGGAATTCATCAATTGGCTCGCTGGTCGCTTCATCCACCACCTCGCCGCGAAATTCGTACTCCGTCCACGACGCCTGAACCGCCAGGCAAAATATAAGGAGAAACATGCCGAGTGATGTCCAATGATTTTTCATGGTTTTCCGTCCAGGTTTTCTCAGGATTCACTCAAGACAAACGCTAAATAATTTTGAACCACAACGACACGAAGGCACGACAAGATAAACAACTGTAAACAAAGCATAATGTTGTGCCGTTGTGGCGTAATGGTGAAATATATTGCGGTTCCTTGCGCAACATCAGTGATTAAGCCTGAAATTCGATCTTCTGCCAATAAAAAAGCAACGGACGAGAGTTCGTCTGTTGCTCATTATATCAATAACTGATATTACTCAGGGCGTTGTTTGGATATTATCCGGCGGCTGTTTCCCTGTTCCCGACGCCCGCTGAAGCGGGCAATCTGGTAATGCAATGGCGTTTTGCCCCCGAATGAATTCGGGGTCTAACTCGTTTCACGCCGGCCAAAGCTGGCAATGGGAGGTCGGATTGACGCAGTGCGTAACATCAGTCAATAAGAAATGCAATCTGAAGTTCCAATCAACTGGAACTGGCCGTTGACGCGCCGTCTGCTGTTGATTCGGCTTCCTGAACCACGGGTTGGCGAAGCGTCAGGGCCAGCACGCCTGCAAAGATGCAGGCGATGCCGGCGATCATGAACGGCGTCAACCAGTAACTGACATCGTCGCCAGGAGCGACGGGGGGAACCGTCAACTCCGAAGCTTTTGCCAAGACCACCTCTTTGCCATATTCTTCGATGAGTTTGGTCATGTTCGCGGCGTCCTTGTAGTATCCGGCAATCTGCGGTCCGATGATGCCGGCCACGCCGTAGGCGAGAAACACCCAGCCGTAGTTCGTGCCGACGTTTTTGTTGCCGAAGTAATCCGCGGTGGCCGCGGGGAACAGCGCGAAGTTGCCGCCGAAGTTAAAGCCGATGATGCAGGCGCAAAGAATCAAGCCGATTGGCGTTGCGCCGAGTTTGAAAAATAACAGCATCATTACGCCTTGAAACAGGCACATCGCAGCGATGGATAGCTTGCGTCCAAGCTTGTCGGAGATCGTGCCCCAGGCGATGCGGCCCAATCCATTCAGGATCGCATAGAGCGCCATGGCCGTTCCAGCTTTGAAACCCGCTTCTTCTACGTTGCTGAAAGCGCCGCTAGCCACCAATGCATCGACGCCGAATAGCTTAATACAGCCAATCACCATCAGACCGGCCATTGCGGAACAAGCAAAGATCGCAAACAGTTCATAGAATTGCAGGGTTGCCAGCATCTGCCGGTCGTTCATCTCAATTGAACCCGATGCTGCAGCGCCAGCTTTGGGCGCCGGTGGATTCCAGCCAGCGGGCTTATAACCCTGCGGTGGATTCACCATCACGATGCTGCCTAGCAGCACGCAAACAAGGAAGACGATGCCGTATATGATAAATACGCTCTGTACGCCCGGCAGTCCGAAAAGATGTGTATTCAGTAAGTCGCCCCAGCTTCCCGCCAATTTCACCCAGAGCGTTGCACCAAAACCAAAGCCGGCGACGGCAAAGCCAGTGATCATGCCTTTTTTATCAGGGAACCACTTAACGCACACGGCGATGGGCACGACGTAAGCCAGACCGATGCCGGCGCCGCCCAGGATTCCGATGCAAAGAAATTGCATAATGAAAGAACCGCCTAGAAATCCGCCCAAGATATACCCTGCGCCCAAAACAATGCCGCCGAGCATGGCCACCGGTCGCGGACCGATTTTAGCCTGCCATTTTCCCGCCATCACCATCACTACGGCGAACGTCGCCAGACCGATGGAAAAAATCCATTGAGTTTGCGCTGCGGTAAAACCATACCCTCCCTTTTCCACGGCAGTTTTCAGGTCCACCGTGAACACGCTCCACGCGTAAATCGCGCCCAGGCACAGTTGGATGAGTATCGCCCCCACAACCACGATCCAACGGTTCATTGTTTTTTGTTCTTCTGCTGCATTTGACATGTTTTAAATACGCCTCCTATAATGAATAGAATGGCCCAGCTTGCAGGATCGCCGTGATTGTACCCGGATCAAATAACATGGCAAGCTATTTTAAGCGCATCACAATCCTGATGCGTGCGCTGAGTGTGCGCGGCCTTTTTCAATACTGACGCGATGATTGGCGGCAATGAATGGGAAGATTCGGAGATTGAGATCAGCTTAATTTTAGACGGGAAGCTGGATTGAGATTGTCGTGCCTGATGATTCATCGGATTCGAAGGCGATGCCGCCGTTCTGCGTTTCGGCCATGAGGCGCGCGGAATACGTGCCTAATCCAGTGCCGCCTTGTTTGCCGGAGGTGACATACTTTTCGAAAAAATGATCGCGGATATTTTCGGGCACAGCGCCCTGGTTGTGGATTTTGATCGTGCAAGACGGCGGATCCGTTTCGCATTCGATGGTGACCGCTGAATTGTTCGGCGCCGCTTCGATGGCGTTTTTGATCAGATTGGAAAACATCGAATAGCAAAGCAGCTCTTCCGCCAGCGCATAGAATTCATCATTGTCACTCGCCGGTTCGCCTTGGATCAGGATTTTCATTGTTGCTGTTTTGGCGCTCGTCAGCGATTCCAATTCCATAAAGATTTTATGAAAGATTGGGATGATATTCACCGGTTGCGGATCCAGGATATATGTCTTGCGCTCCATTTTATATAAATCCAGCGACAGGTTGACCATATTCAGCAGTTGGTAACACGCATTCTCCGCGATATTGAGCATCTTGATTTGCTGATCAGTGATGTTGTCCTGCGATTTCAGGAATTGCGGGACGAACAGCATCGATGTGAGCGGCGTTTTCATGTCGTGCTGCGTGATTCGATCCACATCTTCCTTGAGCTGCGCCGCCTCCAATAGTTTTTTGTTCTGATCGGCAAGTTGCTGCCGGGCGTGTTTTAATTGCAGGTGAGTGCGGATCCGGGCCAGCGCAATGGGCATCTTGATCGGCTTGGTGATATAATCGACGGCGCCCAGATCCAATCCTTTGGCCTCATCCGTTTCGTCGGTCAGCGCCGTGACGAAAATCACGGGGATGTCCTTCCAATCGCCGTTTTCCCGCAACTTTGCGAGCACTTCGTAGCCGTTCATCTCCGGCATCATGACATCGAGCAGGATGATGTCCGGAGCATGCAGTTCGACCGCACGGAGCGCTTGAGCGCCGCTGGTGGCGGGGATCACCTGATAGCCTTCGGCGCGCAGATTGGAGCCCAGCAGCTGGATGTTTTTCGGCGCGTCGTCCACGATGAGCACTTTGAATTTTTCAAGTCCGGAAGCCGGTTTTTGCTTGTCCTCGCTCATGATTTCATCACCTTGCTCTCGATATATTCGATGACCTTGGGGTATGATTTCATGGAGGCGGTCAGACCTTCGATGTCGAAACTATCAATTTGACGCTCTAAACTCTGTGCGAATTTCAAGAGCGGGCCGGCATGGTAAGATCGGGCCCAATCCTCAAGTTGGGCGGCGAATTTTTCAGCTTCATCCATATTCGGAGCTTCGCACAAGACTTGCCATTGATGATAGCTTTCGCCATTGAGCTGTTCAAGCAATTGGCTCCATTTTTCCGATGATTTCAGGATGGGCTTCCCGGTTTCTTCATGGTCGAATAATGTGGTCACATTCGACAAGTCTCTGGCGGAGGTTTTTTCCGGCTTGGATGCTTTGAGCGGAAGGAATTGTTTCAGCGCGCGAGCCAAGGCGCTTCTTGACACGGGTTTGCTCAAATGCATGTCGCAGATTTCCGAGAAGCGTTTTTGCTCGTCTTTCATCGATGACGCTGTCAGCGCCAGAACCGGAACGGTGGAAATCGCCTTGATCGCTTCCGCGGCATCGATCCCGCCCATCACCGGCATCCGGATGTCCATCAACACCAGATCCGGCCGGTGGTCCGCATACATTTCGATGGCGTGTTTGCCGTTTTCCGCCAGCAATAGCGTGTGTCCCGTTCCGTCAAAATAACCTTGGAGCAACGTCCGATTCAGTTCTTCGTCGTCAGCGTATAGAATCGTCGACGGCTCAATTTGTTCGAGGCTGTGGAATTCGTCCATTCCCTGCTGTTCATCCGGCGCCGCCGTCAATAGAACTTCAGGGAATTCGAACCGGAAGCAGCTGCCTTTTCCGTGTTCGCTTTCCAATGTGACTTTGCCGTGCATCATTTCCGTCAGCCGTTTGGTGATGGCGAGTCCCAGGCCGCTGCCGCCGTACTTGCGGGTGCTTTGACCGCTCGCTTGGATAAAGGAGTCAAAAATTTTCTCCTGTTGGCTTTGGGGGATGCCAATGCCCGTGTCTTCCACTTCGATGACGAGATGCATGCGGTCGGACTGGTCTAAATCGACGTGGCCGCCGGCGCGAAGAGTCACGGATCCCGCGTGGGTGAATTTCAGCGCATTGCCGACGATGTTGAACAGGATCTGTCGCAGCCGCACTTCGTCCAGATAGATATAATCCGGCATGTCCGGATCGATTTCCAGTTCGAGTCGCAAGGCTTTCTCTTTGGCTTTTGGCGTGAAGACGGTTTGTATTTCCGCGAGCAATTGCGACAGCGAGAATGACTCGTATTGCAGCTCTAATTTCCCCGCTTCGACTTTTGAAAGATCCAGGATGTCATTGATCAAGGTCAGCAGCGCGTTGCCGCTGGATCGGATCGCATCGAGGTACGATTGCTCCTTGGGAGATAATTGACTGCTCTTCAGCAGATCGCTGAAACCAAGGATGGCGTTCATCGGCGTGCGGATTTCATGGCTCATGTTCGCGAGAAATTCGCTCTTGGCCTGGTTCGCCACTTCGGCTTGATGGCGCGCCTCGTGCAGTTCCGCTTCCGCATTTTTCTGTTGTGTGATGTCTTCCTTGACCGCCACGAAGTGAGTGATTTCGCCATCTTCATTGCGCACGGGGGAAATCGTCGCCATTTCCCAATAGAGCGATCCATCCTTGCGCCGGTTGCAGAATTCGCCGCGCCATTCATTCCCGGAACGAATCGTCTTCCATAAATTCTCATAGAATTCGGCGTTATGCTCGCCAGATTTGAGAATGCGTGGGTTCTTGCCTATGGCTTCTTTCGTGGTGTACCCCGTCAATTGCGTGAAGCATGGATTAACATATTCGATGCGGCCGGATAGATCCGTGATAACCACGGAACTTGAACTTTGCTCGACTGCGCGGGAAAGCTGCCGCAATTCCGCCTCGGCATGGCGTTGTTCGCTGATGTCGAAGATGGCGCCATCCAGCCAATCGGCCCTTCCTGCGCCCGCAGTGCTGAGTTGGCCTTTTTCATGAACCCAGACTTCATGCCCGTCGCGATGCAGCAGGCGATATTCCATGGTGTAAGGCTGCTTGGCGCGAACGGCCTTTTGGACTTTATCTGCGACCATTTTGCGGTCGCGAGGATGGATGACGCTGTCGAACGTGCGCACGCGGTTGTTGATGAAATCGGAAGGAGGATAGCCCGTCAAAGTTTCAATCGCTTCGCTGATATACAACATGGTCCAGTTTTCATCCAGCAGGCAGCGATAGGTGACACCCGGGATATTGGAGACCAGCGTGCGGAACTGCTGCTCGCTTTCCTCGACGCGCTTGATTAATGGATTCGTGACCCACACGAGAAAGAATCCACCGATGAGATTCAAAATCGCGGCGATGAAAACGGCGATGCCACCGGCATACAGGAACGGCTTTTTAATTTCCTGGATGTCCACTTTAGCGACGATTCCGAGTTTCAACTCTTTGATCGGTTCATAAGCGGCGAGCACTTCAGCTCCGCGGTAATCCAGGCCGACGATTGTGCCGGCTTTTCCGGATAGAGCGTTGCGCATCGGCTCGGCCAACGGACTGTCCTTGAACGGGATGCTGTCAGGCATGTCTGCGCTTTGGTGGCGGCGTTTCAGGATAAAAACCATTTGGTCGTCTTTGAGTTGAGCGAGCGTGAATTCGCCGGTGTCGCCCAGACCGGAGAAATACTGATTCGCGTCGATCACCTGGCTGATTGTGGCTGCTTCCGCATCGGAATTTCGGTTGTTCTGGTTGTTCGTCTGCCGGGTGTTTGCGCGGTTGAAGCGCGCCATTGCTTCGATTAATCGCGCTTGAATGCCGGCGGTCTCAATCAGGCTCTGC
Organism: Candidatus Sumerlaeota bacterium; assembly: GCA_016928995.1. Classification (GTDB taxonomy): domain Bacteria; phylum Sumerlaeota; class Sumerlaeia; order JAFGJS01; family JAFGJS01; genus JAFGJS01. The sequence continues at coordinate 48,053 of JAFGJS010000070.1, forward strand.
CGTTTTTGTTCAAAGGCTGTTTTATAGAGGATGTAATTCGCCGCCATGATGACCGACAACGCGATAAAGGTCATTGTCATGATGGAATAGATGAGTATTTTCCGGCGATTATGCATGGATTTTTTATGCGGCGTGAAATCCATGCTTAAGCCCATTTTTTCGATATCTTGATCCGGCAAGCTGCGTGAAATGCGTCCGGATAAACGCCAGACGACGCCGATGATGAGAATCAGCGAGAGAGTCAGGATTCCGGCGGCTCGGAACATCAGCGAGTGCACCGGGGCAAGCGCCTTGGTTCGGGATAGGCGTGCGGCGAATCCCCAGCCTGTCGATGGAATCGGCGCATAATAAACCCATTGGATTTCATCCGTGCCCCACCCCGGCACTTCCTTCACTCCCGAAGCTCCGGAAGTCAATTGTTGCGCAAGCGCAGCAAAAGCGGGATCGCCGGAGTCCACGGCTTCCGTGAGAATAGAGGCTTTCATGATTCGTGAAGCGTCGGGGTGATAGACGTACTGCCCCTCCGATGTGACGATGACAAAATCAAGCTTTGCATCCATCTTGGAACTCAGAATTTGCTGCAGCGGCTCCAATTCGATATCGACGGTCGTCACGCCCCAAAGTTTTTTATCTTTCAGGAACGGCACGGAATACGTGCACATCAGGATATTGCCGGCGCCTTCATCGAAGTAGGGATCTGTCCAGATGGAATCAAGCGTGGAGCGCGGTGCGGAGTACCATTCCCATTCCAGCAAAGTATAATCATACGCATCCGCGCCGATGTCCATTTGCGCCAAACCATCTCCTTTGCGGTAAACGTATGGGCAGAACAAACGTCTGTCGGAGCGATACGAATAGGGCTCGAAAGCCACGGCTGAGCCATAGATGGATTCGTTTTTTTCGATGTTCGAGCGAAGCATCTGATAGATTGAATCGCTCCAGATGTTGGGATTGTTTTCCAGGAACGACGCGGTGTTTTTCGCAATCTGAGCCGCTTCCCGGAATTGACTGTCGAGCAGCGTGGCGTAATACAGCGCTTTGTCAGTCATTTGACTTTCGAGATTGCGTTGAGCTTCATTCTGCAGTCTCAACAGGCCTAAGCCCAAAATCAGAAAGTAAACGGCCGCGATTGGCAGCGCGGCGCCGAAAGTAATCTTCTGGCGGAATGAAAGGCGCATGGTGAGAACCTTCTCGCAGTGAGAACCTTACCGCATAGAACATGCAACGATTCACATTCTATTCAATAACGCTGCGAAAGAGCAATCAAAATCAGTCCATTGAATGATGTGCGCCGGATAAAAGAGGGCTCTTCATGTGCGTTGTGTTGGAGATTTGATTTTCATACGGTGTTTGGCGTTGGAGGAATCGATCATGCCGGCGGCGATGATTCCTCTGTGGTTTCGGAGTTTAGGTCTGGCTGCGCGTTTTCACTGGAGGGATAGCGATCCTGCCATAAATCCTCGCGGCTGGTATATAATACCGGTCCTTTATCGATATGAAGAGAATCGTCCCATGGTTGTTTTTCCTGCTGTTCTTTATTGGGGAAGAGCTCCAGCGAACGTGGATCATCGTAGCCGTCATTGCCGATTGCGCGAAAAGCATCCGCCGCAAAGCCGTTGATGCGGTCCACGACATCCGGCGCGATGCCGAAGCACAGCCGGTAAGTCAGGAAGGTGCAAAAAACGCCATACAGGATTGTTGAGATCGTCGCTGGCAAACGCAAGGGGCTGACGGCGGATAGGATGTATTGCAGCATTTCCAGCCAGGCGATGAAACTGAGCATGAAGAGCACGCCCCAGACGAAAAAAATCAGATTGCCCAATTGCGCGCTATGCGTCAGCGATTGCCGTTTGAGCCAAGGCTTGCTCATATGCTCCGCTTGCGCTTCCACGGTGATGATGATCAAATAATACGCGAGCATGAAATAGACCAGGCAGCAGAAGCCGATCGCGATCAGGGAATTGATATGGAGCAGGATTGATGAAAAAAAATGGAAACCCGGCGCGGCAGATTGGAAGGGCGAAATAAGTCCAGAGAAGAAAGAGAGGACTAATCCGGATAGGACGCCGCAACAGCATACGCCCAAAAAGAGCAGGCAGGAGCGGGCAAGGTTCAATAAGGAATCGCCGGCATAGGCCCAGATGATGTCGCCCGGCGCGATGTTCGTCAGATAAATTTCCTGCAGCGGACCGCGTTGCCAATCCAGCGTCATCCGGCGGGAGATCGTCGCGGCTTGATAGAGGAATAGTCCGTCGAATATACGCGAGATAAGAAACGCCAGCAGGAATCCCAGGAATCCCCAGAGGTGATAAGCGATCAGCACGCCGCAGACCAGCAGGGCAAAGTAGAGAGCGAGCAAACCGCATCGAATCAGTTGGAACGGCAGATCCGGGCGATTGAGTTTCGCGATCCGCCGCCGCCATGGATTTTCCAGCACGGCTCGCATCAGGCGCAAAGGCTCGTCGAGTTCAAAGGGCAGGTTGGGGATTCGATCCACCGTTGCGCCTCTTTCCGGTGATGCGATGCATCTGCATTTGCGGCAGTGCGGCTCCGGTTGCCCGGGCAAATTTTCCCGCCGTCCATACTCATTTCAACTATGCCAGACAATTCATGGTCAATCAAGCGTCAAAGCATCAGACCCTGTTCACCGGCGCCAAAAAAAGAACAGGGCGGAAGCATTTGCCTCCGCCCTGTTGTTGTTTACGGAATTCCTGCTGATGCGCGGTTATTCGCTGAATGCCGCCAGACTATATGGCTTCAGCATAACGGGACCGAGCAATCCTGAGACTTGCAGGGAATGATGGCCGTTTTCGAATTTCGTGATGTTGGTTTTGGTGAAGCGTTCGATTGGCGGAAGTTTCAGGTCTCCGAGCAGACGATTCACCCATAAATTAGCCACGCGAATGCGTATGGTGTTTTCACCGGTTTGCAGGGCTCCGGTCACTTCCAGCCGGAAAGGCTCGTGCCATGCGCCGCCGATCGCCGTCCCGTTGATTTCCACATCGGCGATCTCACGCACGTCGCCCAGGTCCAGCACGATGCGGCGATTTTCCAGGAAACCGCCGTCCACGGTGAAGTTCGTTTCATATATCGCGATTCCCGAATAGTACCGGATTTCTTCGATCTCGGATAACGACCAGGACATCAGCTCAGTATAGGTTTGCGGGTTCGGCCAGCCCCATTTCTCCGGGAATGTCACGGTCCACGGACCGTTGATTTGCATTGGCTCGCTGACTTGGTCAACCGTTGCGGTCAATTGTTTCCCGTTAACACTCAGTTCCCATTTTCCGGGAGACAATGCGGCGAGTTTTAATTGGCCGTTTTCTTGAAGCACTTGAGCTTCTTCCCAGCCGCCGGCAATCGTCGACTGATCTTGCGCTGGGATGACCTGTTGCCCGTTCAGCGATAATGCATAGCCATGCGCCGCAGCGCCGGAGGCTGGATTGCGGAAAACGACGAACACGGATTCTTCCGGTCCCAGATGCATCGGGATGTTGGTTTGACCGCCTTCTTCCCACCAGATGCCTACGGAACTGATTTTTCCCGTCTTGGGATCCCAGAGTTCCGGGACTTTTCCGTTGATCCGGAATTTGGCCACGACATCGTCATAGCGGTCGGGAGGAGTGATCCGCGGGCGGTAGGTGTCATCCTGGATGTTCTTATATGCCCAGCGGTTAATGACGAAATAGATCTCCGCTTCATCGGTGCGGCGATGGATGAAATCCAGCAGAGTGTTCGGCTGGGTGTAGGTGTAGGTGAAGTCCGGCGCGACTCCTGCGGCGTTCAAGAGCTGATTCGCGCTCGTGCCCCAAGCGATATAGCCCTTGCCGATGTTATAGCGTCCTTCCGCCGCTGGTTGCTCGCCCCAGATCCGATCCGCCAGTTGACGGAATTCTTCATCGGCTTGCGGTCCGCCGCATAGATCCGAACGGCGCGGTTTTGCGCCCAGCACGAGCGCTCCATTATCGATTAATTGGGCGACATGTTTCAGCGCCGTCAGCGAAAGCGTTCCATATTTGGGCAGCGCCAGCATCAGGTACGAGGCGCCATCCGGCAGTGCGATGCGGCCGTTTTCGACCCGTGTGCGCGTGAGCAGCACTTCCTCATTGCATACGTCGTAGTCGAAACCGGGCAGCGCTCCGGCCGGGTCGTCGCGTTTCAAGCGGACGAAACTGGGGACGTTATCGCCGTAAAAATAAAGCACATCGGAAACCGGCAGGCCTTGTTGCAGGATGTACTGACAGCGATTCATATATCCAATGAACCACCCGGATAAATCCCACCATGTGACGTTGGGATTGAAATGCGTGCCGGCGAAATACTCCTGTCCCGGCAAGCCCATGCTCGCCGGAGAGCATGTGAAGGTGTGCAGCACCACGCGATTCAGGCCTTCGCAATAGACGCGGTCGAGCACGTTTTTCAGATCGCGCGGCGAACGCTCCCAGTGCGGACCGATGGTCGTGAAGGCTTCCGCTTGATTGATGCGCAAACCGTAGATATGCGCGGCGCTGGCGGATTGCTTGATGAACAGGCGGGAATCATCCGCGACTCGATGCTCATTGTTCCGCGCCCAGAATTCACCCATCGGGACGGCGCTGCGCCCAAGGTTTTTCAATGCGTCCAGCGGCGCGCAATGCGGACCGCCCGATTCAGGATGGATGCCCATGCCATACTCGTTGGCCAGCTGAGCGAACACGAGATAATGATTGTCCGCGATGCAGTCGGCGATCGTGCGGCGAAAATCGTTCAGGAAGCGATTGGTGACGTCACGGCTGTCGATGACATAACCCGCCAGCGCAGGCATGTATTTCATCATGTCATAGCCGCGCCGGGCGTTGAATTCCGATGGGAACGCAGGCGTCCAGTTGACCGGTCCGAGTTCCCAACTATCAGTATGGCAGTATTTCCATGTGTGGCCTTTATGATCGCCAGCGGCGTCCAGGATCGGCTGCATCACCTTGTACCAATAACTTTCCAGCGCGGAACGATCCAGATAATCGATGCTAAGCCCCTGCCAGCTGTCGCTGGACGTGGAGACGCGCGAGCCGGTTATGGTATAACCAAAGCGTAGAATCAGCCATGAACCGGCGGGCAATTCGCAAGTTAACCGTCCCGAATCCACATTGAAAGCGCCGGTAAGATCGACGATGTCATCCGAATTGCAGGGCGTTCCGTTCATGTCGTCCGATTCATAATTCTGCAAGAAGGAAGCGTCGATAGCGGTGAATCCGCCAGGATATTCATAATAGGCTTTTTTCTCAAAATTGTTGATTTTTTGCTTGGCTTGCCCCGGCGCGCTGTATCCCAGCAGCGATTGGCCGCCGGATAAAATGTCGAGTTCCGTAACTTGCGCATTGCGCGGCTGGTCGGGGAAGCGCTGGTCATATGCGTCCGTGATTAAGATTCGTAATTTTTGCGAGCTTGTATTGGGGAAAGATACGCGTTGTGTTTGTCCATCGGGAATGTCGGCGTGAGCAGCCGTTTGATATACGCCGTTCTGTTCCGTTTGCACTTCGATTCTTTTGGGACTATAGCCCGGACGGCCTGTGATTGAAACGGCGTCCATCGCCTGCATGGTTGGAAACACCAATTCGATCCATTCCGGATGGCCGGCGGATGGTCCTTGGCCTGGTTCCTCACTGCCCGAAACCCACATCGTATCGGAATTGCCGTCAAGAATCATATCAGGCGGATAGGACGGTTGAGCTGAGGATGATCGAATTTCGGGCCGGTGGACGGCCGCGTTGCCGGAATCGGCATTCAGGGGAAAGGCGACAACCGCGAAATCCCGGTAAAAATTGTCGCGGTTCGGAGGCTGTGGCAAAGTCATGTCGATATTGCCCAGGCTCTGGACTTGCGACTCACTCCAAGTTATTTTTTTAGCAGCTTCCTCGGGCGTGACCATCGGGCCGCCCAAGTTCCAGCCGCTTTGGATCATGAGGCCGCATTCAAGGCCCAGGCGCTCCGATTCATCCAGCGTATAGCGGAATAAATCGATCCACTCTGGCGATCCGAAACGCGGTCCTGCGGGAACGCGCCGGTTGCCGCGCTGATCCGCGCCGCCGGCGTCGATCAGGTTGTAGCCGCCGATGCCTTTGTCTTTCATTTCACGCAAGTCGCGGGCGATCGATTCCCGGTCGACGTTGCCGTTCAGCCACCACCACCAAACGCGAGTATGCGACTCATTGGGCTGTTGTTGAAAGCCTTCTTCCAGCGGAACGACAGGCGCGAGCGATGTTCGCCATTCCGGCATGGGTTCGGGTGGAGTTTCCGCTCTCAGCACAAACAAGGAGCACAGTCCCATCAGACCGGCCGCAATCATTCTACGCATGATACAAACATCCTTTCTTCTCTTTTGCTCTATAAATTCTATCTTCCCTTCAATTTCCACCGCACACAGCGCTGTATATTTTTCGAGCGCTCCGAAAATTTTCAGATCGTTTGTTCTGCCTGCCAGCGATCAACGGCTTTACGGAAGGCATGAATATATTCCGGGGTTGTGCCGCAGCAACCGCCGACAATGCGCGCCCCCATGTGGATTAAAAATGAGATTCCATCAGCCATGTCGCGCGGACTAAGCGGATAGTTTAATTTCCCCCCCCTGCCGACTTTGGGCTGACCGGCGTTGGGACGAGCCATCAGCGGCTTTTTGCAGGACGCGGCAAATTGCTCAATGATGGCCTGAGCCTGCTCGATATCGATATTCCGTCCGCAGTTCATGCCGATGATATCCACTTTGCGTTCAACCATGAATTGAGCGGCGTCGTCCGGCGTGGCGCCATCGGCCGTTCGAACGGCGCCATCGGTGAATTCGAATGCGATTGAGCCGATGATGCATGGAGCTCCGGCTTGCCGGGCGGCTTCAACGCCGATCTCGAGCTCGTCGAGCGTCACTTGCGTTTCAAGGATGATCGCGTCCACGCTGGAGGCTGTGAGAATCTCGGCTTGTTCACGCAAAGCGGAAGCCGCATCGGCTTTTTTAGCGGAGCCGCGCGGCTCAATTCCTTCCGGAAGAGGGCCGATGCTGCCCAGAACGAATCCTTCTTTTTTTTCGGATTCGAAAGCCTCGCGCGCGATCTGGACGGCGGCTTGGTTCAGTTCCATTGTTTTATCCTCAAGGCCATGGCGAGCCAGCGCAAGCCGGCATCCGCCGAAGGTGTTGGTCGTGAGGCAATCGGCGCCCGCTTGAACATATTGGCGTTGAACATTGAGAACGCTTTCGCGGCGCTCAAGATTCCAACTCTCACCGCATTCATCTTTTTTAAGGCCTGCCAGCAGTAACTGTGTGCCAAGGGCGCCATCACTGAGCAAAGGCCGTCGTTTCAAGGCGTATAGAAGACTGCTCATCCAATATATCCTTTCCGCCAGTACATCCTGCGCCCCCGATCCACCATGCGAACCAAATATCGAACAAAAACGCAGCATCTCAAATAAATCAAGGATATCTATTCATAGATCAATGCCTTTTGCAAGGATTTCTCGAACCCTGCATTCGCTGGAGTTGAACTGATTTCATTCGTGTTTCTATTGATCGTTTTGACACTCCGAGGCAAACCGTTCGAGCCGGCCATCGCAGTTGAACCGGATGGTGTGATGCATGAAAAGTATTGCGGCGCGCAGAGTTGAGTTTTACGATATATAGACTAAGACGCAATAAACGGGCGACTGGATGCAAACACAAGCGGCGCGGAAAATCATCGACAACATGGAGCAATGCCTGATCGGCAAGCGGGAGGCTGTGACGCAGATTGTGGCGGCTATGCTTTGCCGGGGGCATGCGCTGCTGGAAGACGTGCCGGGCGTGGGCAAGACTGTCCTGGCCCGGGCGCTGGCCAAGTCCATCGAGGCTAAATTCACCCGGCTGCAAATGACTCCGGATCTTCTTCCGTCGGACATCACCGGCGTTCCGGTGTTCGATCCGGCCAAACGTGAATTTGAATTCCGGCCAGGTCCGGTGTTTACGCAGATTCTACTGGCGGATGAACTGAATCGCGCCACTCCGCGTTCGCAATCGGCGCTGCTGGAGAGCATGGAAGAGGGGCAGGTGACGATGGACGGCGAGACGCATCCGTTGCCGCGGCCGTTTTTCGTCATCGCCACGCAAAACCCCATCGAGCAACACGGCGTGTATCACTTGCCTGAGGCTCAGCTCGACCGGTTTCTCATTCAGATCTCACTTGGATATCCCTCGCTGCAGGAAGAGATGGACGTGCTCAGCCGTCAGAAAAAATCGCATCCGCTGGATGCGCTGGAGCCTGTGTGCCAGGCGGAGGAATTGCTCGAGGCGTCGGACGCTGTGCGCGAAATCTACGTCGAGGAGTCTGTGCAGGAGTACATCGTCCGGCTTTGCCGCGCCACGCGCGAGCACCCCGACCTGACTCTTGGCGGCAGTCCGCGCGCCTCGCTGGCTCTGCGGCGGATGTCCCAGGCCTGGACGCTGATCCACGAAGAAAGATTTGTCCTGCCGGACGTCGTGAAAAAACTCTTCTTGCCCGTTTTACGCCATCGCGTGCTGCTCACGCCGCAAGCCCGGCTCAGCGGCGTCAAGGCCGACGACGTGCTGATCAAGATTCTCAATTCCGTGCATGCGCCGGTGATGGATGAAATGGGAGCATCCTGATCATCCCTGTTCCGCAATTTCATATGGAAAATCATTCTTGATTCCGAGTGTTTTTTTGACGAAAAAAGAGTGGATGCTGGATTATTTTTTTATTGTTCGGGGATGTATCGATGCGCGCTTCCATCATTCAGTTTTTGGCTTTCATGATGCTGGCGCTGTGCTGGAGCGCCTGCCATCGCGCGACGCAGCCAACGTCTCTCGAAGCGAAGGCCGCTCGAGAATTCGAGCGTATCCGCAACCAGCCGAAGTGGGATAATTATCGCCAACGAAAATGGCTGATGTATGAGGCATTCATCAGGGAATATCCGGAAACTCCCAGCGCCTTCGAGGCGCGCATGGTCAACGCCGAGCTCTATTTCGACTGGATGCCCCCGCAGAGTTATCTGGACACTTTCGCCTTCGGCGATTTCTTCCCAGTCCCACAGGATGCCGCTTTACGCGAGGCATATTATCAGCGGGTGCATCCCTTGCTTTATAAAAAATTGGTTCAAGCCGGATCGATCGAGCGCTTCATCCAGTTTATTCAGAAATATCCGCAAAGCCCGCAATATAAGCAGTGCGTGTCGGATTTGGAGCGGCTGCTTTTAGCGCCTCCGTTGTCCTATCGTTCCTTGGATCGCATTGAATGGGCTTGCAAGGAATGCCCTGTGCTGGATGCGGAACGGCTTCGTTCCCCGGTCCATGACACATTATACGCGGGATTGAATTCGCTCTCGGATCATGAGGTGTTCCTTTCCTATTTTCCGGAAACGCCGCATCGTGCGGAAATCGAAAGCAAAATCGACGATCTCAGCTATGAATTGGCTTGCGACGGCATTGAACAAACCGAACATGGCGAATATGGCATCCTTGAACGGTTTGAAATCTATCTGGAAAAATTCCCCGAAGGACGCCATGCGCAGGAGGCGCGGCAAAAACTTGAGGCATATCGCGCGATCCAACCGGTCATCGAAGGAGAACGCGCCAAGGAAGAGCGCCATGCGAACCTGCTCAAACGCTGGCAGGAATTGCTTAACCGGCTGACCACCGCCGATACTGACGCCGGAGAGGATCAAGCCACTCACGAGAAGGCTTATGACGCCTTGCGTGACTGTTCGATTTTGATCTACATGGGAAATTTCGCCGGTTCAGGATTCATTCTCAAAAAGAACAAGGCGCTGGTCACGAATACGCACGTGGCGAATCAAATTTATCCCCGCAACCGGAAGCAGATGCGGCCTGACATTCGCTTTATCGCTAAATTCGGATACATTGGAGTGAAAGATCCGATCACGAATTTTCGCTCATGGAACGCAGACTTGGCTGTTTTTGAAACGAAGACGCGTTTCCTGAATGATCCTGAAGAGCCGATACCAAGCGATTTCGGCATTGATGCATTTGTGAATTTCGATGCGCTTTCTGTTGGCGAGGAGCTATACACACTGGGAAACCGGCTCGGGATGGGGTGGAATTTCTCATCGGGCCGTGTTGTCTCATTGCTGGATAAAAACACGCATGATGGCTTTCAGACGATATATGGAATCTGTAAAGCGCTGGGCAAGTTCGATGAAACCAGCAAGGGAGTTCTGATGTATGATCGTTTGATTCTCGCCGAAGGCTCCATCGCATACTTTGGCAATAGCGGCGGACCCGTAGTGGATCGTCATGGACGCCTGGCTGGAGTCTGCGTCGCGATTGCGCAGGGCTTCGCCGTCATCATCCCCATGGAGGAAATCTTCTCGGTCATCAATCAATCAGTTCCCGCGACAACCCGTGTGGCGGAATGATGAAATTTTATCTTAGCATCAAGTCCATATATTTCGTATCGAGTTTGTGAAAAAAAGATCGAAAAAAACCTGTTTTTGTAGGGTTTTATGCATTTTTCGTTTGACAAATCTCACTCAACCGCTGCATCTTAAGTTAATTATTAACAGACATCGTGCGCCAAAGGTCGTGCCTTTGGCATAGCGCTCAATGCTCGCGATCGTTGTTTTCAGCTGTTGATCCTGTTCCCGCGGAGCGCGATTATGTTGGAATTGTGGCGAAATTGCCGCTATACTTCAGTCATCTTCTTCCTTGTCCTGCTGCTTGTCGGACTCGGTTTCACGATGGTCTATAGTTCCAGCGCGGTCTGGGACGCCACCCGTTCGAATCAACTCATCCAAAAGCAATATCAAGCCGAAGACGCAGTCTTTACGTCGTTTCACAGCAAATCCACTTCAATCAAGCAGCTCCTTTGGATTGCGCTGGGGGTGATGGTCTTGTGTCTGTTTTACTCGATCAATTACGAGTGGATCGCCAGTCATTATTGGCTGATTTACGGCCTGGCGATTGTTTTTTTGATTTTAGTGTTGATTCCAGGAATCGGCGTCAAAGTCTATGGCGCCCGGCGCTGGCTTGCGCTCGGACCGTTGAGCTTTCAGCCGTCCGAATTCGCCAAACTCGCGTTGATTATTTTTCTCAGTAAATACATTTTTGATCGCGCCAATCAGGTCAACGATCCATTCAAGGTGTTTTTGCCCTGTCTGTTTTTCTCCACGATCATTATGGCGCTGATCGTGGCGGAACGTGATTTTGGCGCGATGGCGGTTGTCTGCGCTTTGACCATGGCCATGCTCTTTTTCGGCGGCGTGCGCTTGCGATATCTTGCCGCTCCGCTGCCGTTTCTGCTGGTTGTGCTCGCGATCTTGATCATTCTTTGGCCTTATCGGGTCGAGCGCGTGTTCGCGGTGCTGGATCCTTTGTCGAACTGGCACTTGAAACAGTCGTTGATTTCCGTCGGTTCTGGCGGAATCGAAGGCAAAGGACTCGGCATGGGCTTGCAGAAATATCGCTTTCTGGCCGAGGCGCATACGGATTTTATTTTCGCGATGATCGGCGAGGAACTCGGGCTTTGGGGCACAATCTTGACCTTGTTGATTGTATGCGCTCTTGTGACTTGGTGCTTATGGGTGGCTTACCGCACGACGGATTTTCAAGGCGCGCTTTTGGCGAGCGGCATTTCCTGCATGTTGGGCATCCCGGCGTTGCTGCACATCGCGGTGACTATCGGCCTGGTTCCGCCCAAAGGGCTGGCGTTGCCGTTTGTGAGCTATGGCGGCACGTCCATGCTGATCAATATGGCCGCGATCGGGATTTTGATGAATGTGGCGCGCAACGTCGATGAAACCACCAGCAAAAGAGCCGTCGTGGCGCGACGGCGCAAGTTATTGCGGCGGGAATCAGGACGGCGTGACCGTGAAAAAAGAGCGGCTTGGGCCTGATGATGCAACAGACTTCAAATAACAATGAAGGCATGCCAAATTTTCTTGGGATCGGCGGGTGGGGATGCGGAACGACCTGGCTGTTCATTAACTTTCGGCGACATCCCGAAATTTGGATGCCGCCGAGGAAGGAACTGCATTATTTTGACCGTTCGCCCGTTTATCCCTCGCCCAGCCTCCTGGCTGAAGATAAACTGATTCGGCGCTTATTCGGCCGAGAGAAGCATCATCGGCAATTTCGAGCCGACTTGACGCATGCGATGGGTAAAAGTCTTGTGTATTGCAGGCCGAACTGGTTTCTCTGGAACATGAGATACTTCTTTGGGCGATGCAGCGACGAGTGGTACCGTTCGTTGTTCGCTCAGGGAAAAGGCAAAGTCACCGGAGAAATCACTCCGCAGTATTCCATCCTGGATGAGAGCATTGTTGCGCAGATCCACTCGATCATGCCTCAAACGAAGATCATATTGTTGCTGCGGAATCCGATTCAGCGAACATGGTCCTTGCTGCGGAAAAAAGGATGCGCCCAATTGCCTCCAGACAGGATTATGCGAATATTTTACTCCGGCAAGGATACGCGCGACGACTTCCTCAGCACGCTGGCACATTGGCGCGCTTATTTTTCCGAGGAACAAATCTTCATCGGTTTTTTTGATGAAATCTCGGAAAATCCTGAAGGACTGTTAAAACGGATCTATCAATTTCTGGGCGTGCCGGAAGACGATGAACAGGGGTTGTCCTACGCGCGTGAAAAAGTCAATGTGGCGCCCGCTCATGAAATGCCGCGTGAACTCGAAACGTTGTTGGCGAAAGACTACCTTGATAGCCTGAAACAACTCAGCGAGATGCTCGGTGGTTATGCCACGAAATGGCTGACGGAGGCGGAGGCTGTGTTGCGTTAAGTTTTTTTTCGGGTATTTGTTTTAAGCCATTCGGCGATAAGTGATAGCCTGCTGAAATGATGAGCGCTAAGGATGAATCATGAAGCCGCGACAGCCTATCTTGGCTTTCGCCGCCGGCGGAACAGGCGGACATATCGCTCCGGCCATCGCCACGGCTCAGGCTGTGCGCCGCTTGCGGCCGGATGTCGAGACGCGTTTCTTCAGCGGCTGCCGCGAGAACGAACTCGCCTTCTATCACAGTCAGCAGATTGAGCCGCTCGTTCTGCCGGTCGGCCGGTTCGGCTACGGGATTCGCGGCAAGTTGCGGCTGGCGCGGGAACTCTGGCAGGCGCGAGCAATCGCCTTGCGCGCGATGAAGCCGGAGCCGCCGGATTGCCTGCTCAGCATGGGGGGGTATGTCTCCTTCGCCACGGTGCTGGCGGCGAGAAAACTGAGCGTTCCCATCGTGCTGCATGAGCAGAACGCCCTGCTGGGTCAGGCGCACCGCATGTCGCGGCGCTGGGCCGATTTATTGGCGTGCTCGTATCTTGAAACCATGGATCAGGGCCGCGGCATCCCAACGGAGCGCACGGGAAATCCCGTGCGTGAGGGGATTGCCGCTGGATCGCGCGACGAGGCTATTCGGGAGTTCGATTTAGCGCAATCCGGCGCAATAAGCGGATGCTCGCGATGTGTTCTAATTTGTGGAGGCAGTCAGGGCGCGCGCGGAGTGAATCGCCTGATCTTAAAGGCCTTTAAGTCTTTGGACCGCAATGCCGAAAAGAGTGATCTGCGCCTGACGATTCTTTGGCAATGCGGCTCCGGAGCGGAGGACGATTTGCGCGAGGCGCTTCGCGAACTATCGCTCAGCCGCATCGACGTGCGCCTGTTGCCGTTCATTCAGCGGATGGAACTGGCTTACGCCGCGGCGGATTTGATTCTTGCGCGCGCAGGCGCCAGCAGCCTCGCCGAAATCACAGTGTGCGGCAAACCGGCGATTTTCTTTCCGCTGCCCACGGCGAAAGAGGATCACCAGACTTTAAACGCCAAGGCTGCCGTGGACGCCGGCGCCGCGCTGCTGATACGTGAGGAGAGCGCGAGTCCAGAAGAACTGGCCGGCACGATCGGCGCGATTTTGAGCGACGACGAACGGCTTGCCGCGATGGCGACCGCCAGCCGCAACATCGGCCGCCCGGACGCCGCCGAAACGCTGGCAAAAATTTTATTACGATATGTAAGAGAATAAAAATCACGAAGGCGTAGAAGAGATATTTTAGATTTTTGATTTTAGAATTTTGATTGATTCGGATCGCAACGCATACGGAAAGAATTCAACAGTCCAGTCAAAAATCTAAAATCTAAATTAACTTTGTGCCTTCGTGCCTATGTGGTAAATTCGTATTGAGGTGAAACGTGCTCCCGAAAGATTCGAAAAAACTGCATTTTGTCGGCATTGGCGGCTGCGGCATGAGCGGCATCGCCTGGGTGCTGCTGAATAAAGGCTACTCCATCAGCGGCAGCGACCTGAGCGAGAACGCGATGACGCGGCGTCTCGCGGCGAACGGTGCGCGCATCGCCCTGGGTCATCGCGCGGAAAACGTGGGCGACGCCGAGACGCTCGTGATCAGCTCCGCCATCCGCGAAGACAATCCAGAACTGATGGCGGCCCGGGAGCGCGGTTTGCAGATCGTTCATCGCGCCGACGCGCTCGATCAGATTTTGCGCGACGGCCGTTCCGTGGCCGTGGCCGGGACGCACGGCAAAACCACCACGACCTCCATGCTCGTGCTGGCGGCGGAGTGCTGCGGACTCGATCCCACGGCGCTGATCGGCGGCGAACTGCACGACATCGGCGGCAACGCCAAGGCGGGACGGTCGGATTTGGTCATCGCCGAGGCGGACGAAAGCGACGGATCGTTCCTCAAGTATGCGCCCGACTGGGCTGTCGTGACGAACATGGAAGCCGATCATCTGGATCATTACAAAACGCCCGAGGCGGTGGTCGAGGCTTACGAGCGTTTCATCAGCCAGACGCGCAATCGCGTGGCGTTGTGCGTGGACGATCCGCGCGCGCGAAAAGCCATCGAGCGCACTGGAGCGGCGGCGATCACCTACAGCATCCACTCGCCGGAAGCGGATTTTTACGCCCGTGACATTGAGTGGAGCGGCGCCGGCGTGGCTTACGATCTGCATATCGACGGCGAGGAAATCATGAACGTGCAGCTCGGCGTGCCGGGCGTGCATAACGTTGCGAACTCGCTGGCGACGCTGGCGATCTGCCGTGAGATCGGCGCGGATTTAACGACGGCCGCACAGGGACTGGCGCGCTATCATGGCGCTCAGCGCCGTTTTCAGATCAAGGGCCGCACGCACGGCGTCACCATCGTGGACGACTACGCGCACCATCCGACCGAGGTCAAGGCCACACTCGGTTCCGCGCGCAACTGGCAGGCCGTGCATCAGGGCCGCCGCATCGTGGGCATCTTCCAGCCGCATCGCTATTCGCGCACCCAGGCGCTTAGCGCGGACTTCGGCCCGGTTTTCAGCGACGCCGCCGAGGTGATTATCACGGACGTTTACGCCGCCGGAGAGCTGCCCATCGAAGGCGTGAACGGCGAGTTGGTTTATCAATGCGTGCTTCGCGCCGGACATCCCAACGTGAAGTACATCCCCAGCAAGGCGGAAATCTCGGACTACGTCGCCGGCCGCGTCGAAGCAGGCGACCTCGTCATGACCCTCGGCGCCGGCGACATCTGGAAAGTCGGCGAACAGCTCCTCGAACGCCTCAACACCCCAGTCCAAACCGCGTAGGAATAGCAAAAATTATGACCAATAAATTGAATTCGAAGAGATGATAAGTATAGGTGAACAGATAATACTAATGATCAAAATTTTCAGAGTTGTCGCTCGAGTTTTTGATTGCTCTATATGTCATCCGAACTCCCCAATCATCAGGAGGAGTGATACTAATATCTTGATCTACATGAGTGTCCAATGGGATTCCAGCCCATTCAGGACATATTTTTAGTTCTGGAAATCCTATAATTCTAAATACATGATCCTTTAATTCAATACCCATATTTATAACTTTATCGACTCTAAAACCATTGATTTCTTCAGAATCAGGTTCTGAGAAGATTATCCCTTGCGCCTCGATCCAAAGAACCATTCCTCTTCCATCAATATTACCGCAAACAGGCAAATGCAAAATTACAGATGTCTCTTTTAGCTCATTAATTGGTGTTTTACCGACCACTATCCCATATCCAGTTATAAATCCAAAATTTTTCGTGGTATCCCATAGTACCTGAAGGAGTCCAAATTCAGTTTCAGATAAAGATTGGACTGGACGGAGAGACAAATCAATAATATCAGATTCCTTCAACTTTTTAACAGTGTTACATGCGAGTGCTTTTGCATATAAAGGAAGCAATACATCTTCAGTTAACGGTAAACCTTGAGTGCTGCCAGGTAAGTATAGAAGAGAATTATGATCACAATATCTAAAAAACTCATCTAAATCGCTGGACCATATATCTGCAAACGTCACATTTGGGTCAATTACTATTTCTCCTTCATGTTCACAAGTGCCATCTGATCTTTTAATCGCATTCGAAAAGCGAATTGAAAAACCAATATGATGACAGTATGCATGCCAATTATCAATATTACGATATTCGACCGTCAGCTGTCTTTTTTGTCCTTTATTCTCTATTTGTAAATAATAACCCTCACCTATAGTCACATAAGTTTTTCCACACAGAAGTACAGTCGATGCTATACGACCTAAACGATCTCGCAAGCCAGACTTTAAAGGAATTTTTCTCAAACGATTTTTAATGAGATCATCTTTGCCAAAGAAAGCATCGCGATACATTCGCATGGATTCTTCAGTAGAAAAATCAAACTGACTGCTAAAATCTTCAGTAGACTATAATTGTCCCCAAAAACTGGACAGCCATTAAGGTGGATTTTTCTCCGGTTTTCGTTCGAAAATTCAGAGGAACGAAAAGGAG
>JAFGJS010000071.1 GCA_016928995.1 Candidatus Sumerlaeota bacterium
CATAGTAAACCACCAGACTCGTTTGCAATGCGTCGGAAACCGACGCTCCCAAACTCTCAAAGGCATCATCATACGAATCGCTGGTGTCCGGAATAATGCTGAAATCACGCGCGCCCGTGCGCCCGGCTTCAGGCGTCCACGTCACGGTGAACTGCACGGACTCTCCGGCGTTCAACACTTCGCCCGGCAATGTGATGCCAGTGGTGTCCAGCGTCAGAGTATCCGTGGTATAGCTGCCCTTATCCGGCGTCAAGCTATTCAGCGTCAGAGCGGTGTCGCCAATATTCTTCAACGTCACCGTTCTGGTCATCGTGAATTCATAACCGGTCGTCTGGGTGCCTAACGGAAGATCAATTCTCATCTCCACGTTGCAACGAGGGAACAGCGTGTCACCAACTGTTGCGTCTTGAATCCGAACATCATCGAGATAACCGAGGAAATAATCGGTTGGGCCGTTATTGTAAAATCCTCGCCCGACCGACCAGTTCCAAATCGTCGACGGGTATCCGGGATAGCCCGACGGTGTGGCGGTAGTGTCCGCTAACAATCTCGGATTGCTGTTTGCATCCGCTTCAGCAACGACTCTGGCGTGGTCATCGACTGATGGATCCGCATACCAAAGTTGCACCTTCTCACCATCCATGCGCACGGCGACATAATACCAATGGTTGGTGACCATGCCTTGGCTAGCCGCTGCCAGCGTATACCAAGTGCCGCTCTCGCATTGATATTCGACTTTCGGATAGCCGCTGCCGCTGGCGCCCGATGTTTTTAAATAAAGCTGAGAAGCGCCGCCAGATCCGTCACGGCCGACAAAAGTTTTATTGTCGCCCATGCTCGTTTCATTGATAAAGGCTTCAATAAAGAATTCATCCAGCGCCACTGTCTCCAAATCCAGCGTAGGAGCGCTGTATCTGGACTGAGTGCGTAAATCTGTGTTCGCCGTATTCTGCAGACTCAATGTACTGCTCGTGGGCGATCCTGTGAGCACATTTGTTGTAAAACTGGTTGTGGCCGCCGACAGATAAAGATCATTGCCGTTGCCGGATGCATCCACTGTGGCGACGGTATCCGTCGTAAAAGCGGCCGAATCAGGCGCCGCGCCGACTGTGCCGTCTTCAAAATCCCAATAGGCCAGCACATCGGCCTGCGCTTGAAAGTTCGATGCGATCAGGATCGCAACGATTAATACAAGCAAGCTCCGAATTGGTTTTGACATCGTCTTGCGTCCTTTCTTGCTTCAAGATAGTTTTCTGATGCGGCTCCTGCATGCCGGTCGCCGGTCAATGCCGGCAAAATTCCGGCAGGAGCCCTTTGCGCGGCGTCCGCGCCTCCGGATCGTATAAACTACACGCTCCGACGTCCCGCTATCATTAGTTCCGTGCACCACCTCCTTTTATGTTTTGGATGCGGCGCGGCCTCGGCCGCGCCGCAGTGCTTTCCCGCCCCTCAACTTCGATACAGTCCTCGCCGCATCTGTCTTGATAACGCCTTCATTGTAAGCGCTTTCATTTCTTGCGCGCCAATGGGTGCAGCTGAGCTGAATTTTACATCAAAGAAATGGCATTGCCCCGCGAGTAGATGCTCGCTTAATCCGATGAACGCCCCTGGTAGCGAATGATGTCGCCGCCGGAAACTGTGCCGTTAGTAGGATCGTATTGAGCCACGTCATAAAGAGGATTGCCGCTGATGACGCCATCCGGATCGTCCGCATAGTGATACAATCCTGGATCAGCAATTCCTGGAATCGGACCGCGTGCTTGATCCGGACCGTATGACACCAATACATACTTGTAGGATCCCTCTGCTGATGGCGTAAACCAGCCTTGTGCCAGCAGCATCTCGATATTCATGTAATTGAATGTTCTGCTGACTTCCCATCCCCCCATGAACGTCATATCCATAAATTCGTCTTCTGCGCCCGGGGCTACCGGCGCAAATGGGTCGAGCAGCAATGTGTTTGAAAGGTAGGCGATGGGGCTGCTCAAACAGGTGGCGTTATAAATGCCGCCGCGATCACTTTGCCAATCCCCGGCTTCCGCATATAGCGTCATATTGGGGTAAACATTGTTATCAACAAAATACGCTTCTAACGCTGTGATGGCCGCGCGCATATCTGCCTTGACGCGGCTGACTTTCGCGCGGGTTTGAAACTCGAGAAAGTTGGGGACGGCGATCGCCGCCAGAATGGCAATGATTAAAACGACGATCAAAAGCTCGATTAGAGTAAATCCTCTTTCCTTTGATCCCGGCAAAGATTTCCTTAGGTCGAATAAAGATTTCATTAGATACTATCCTCCGAAAAAATTGCATTAAATGTTTTTTAAGGCGCCGCTTGGCGCGGCGTCCGGCGCGTTAACCTGTCGATCACGCACATGTTCATTTTGCTAAAAAAAAAGAAGCATCAACACTCGTGCATGAACTGCCACATGCAAAAAGACAATAAATTGTATCTCATTACATGCCTTCATTCCTGCGAATCGCCTTGCTTGCATCCATTTCGTTGATTTAATCGCGAAGGCTGCCTGGTTCGCCGGAAAATCAACTCCAGGATGACTATCTGGTTTCCTCCTTTTGTTTAATTTGGTATAACGCCGCATTCGCTGCGGATTGATGAATCAAGTCGATTTTACTGATTCGATTGATCTCGGGCTGGGACAGCGGACGGCTATAGACGCGCAGATCGTCAATCTTGCCGTTAAAATAGAAGGGGAAATGTTCGATATTTTCATCCCCCGGCATCCGGTTGCGGCCGATGAACCAATCCACATCTGCTTTGATGCTATGGCTGAACGGCACAGCCGCGCTCTGCATAAGCTTTCCGTTAATATATTGCCGCACATCGCGGCCGTTATTCGAGAAGGTCACGGTGTAATGCAGCCAATGACCAGTGATGGAGTCGTCCAGCGGGACTTCGATATCGTCAGTCAGGCCGCCTGTATCGAGCCCGCCTCCGCCGTCGCCATAACAAAAATCCGCCAAGGTTTCGTGAAAACCGAAATGAATGCCGTATTTCAAATTGTAAGAAGCGAGAATGCGGTTATAGGAATTAGCGTTGTTCAGTTTGACCCACGCCATCACCGTGAAGTTATCTTTCATCTCATTTAGCGGATAGGGCTGAGTAATGCGAAACCAGGCTGGATCCTGAGGATCGAACTCGACACAAGAGCCAAACAGCACGTTTGAAATCGACTCCACGCCGGGCTGAAGCGACTGACCGCCTTCTTCATATCCGTGAAGCTGATACGGTCCACGGTCGATCAGCACCAATCGGCCATTCTCATCCAATTCGGTTTCCATGGGCCAATAGGCCAGCAAGCCCGGCACTTGGCCGATCCAACGGTCTTCATCCAAATTCCGCACCCAAAAGGCCTTTTCCTGACCTTCAGAGCGGGATTGCGCCGGGCCAAGCCCGGAATCGCTAATGATGATAAACTGACCCGCAGTGATGGAGCGCATGATGGAAAAATCCTCGACGTCGACAGAGCCCTCCGCCACGTCCACGCGGATTCCCTCATCGAGATGCGTGACGCCGAAACTGGTTCCCGTTACGTGCACCAAGCCCCAATCGGAGACGACTTCGAAGCCCTCGCCGCCTTTTTCGACATCGAGCCATACTTTTCCA
Organism: Candidatus Sumerlaeota bacterium; assembly: GCA_016928995.1. Lineage (GTDB taxonomy): Bacteria > Sumerlaeota > Sumerlaeia > JAFGJS01 > JAFGJS01 > JAFGJS01. Next base: position 3,626 of record JAFGJS010000071.1, read on the forward strand.
CGATTAAATTGGATTTTGCTTTCGTTGATCTTCTGGACATCCGAATGCGCGGCCATAGCCAGTTGCACGGTTTGATTGAAGGCGACAATCCGGGGAGTGTCTTGAGTGGCGATTTTGGGATAAACCTGCTTGGCCGGAAGGGTGATTTGCGCTGGTTGTCCTGTGTTCCACAGCATGACAATCAGCGCCAGCGACAGCACGAATACGATCGAAGCGGCGAGAAGCGTGCCGAAAACCGGCTTGAGTTCCAGCGGAATCTGACGCCCGAAAACAGCGTCGTCGCTTGCCGGAAGCATGCGAAAGCGGCTGATCACCCAGCTCCAGAAGCGGTCCTTGAATCCCTCATCCTGCTTATCCTGTTCATGACTCGCGTCATCCCGGAAGGCGTCGATCCGCACCTTGTGGATGACATAATCCACAAGCCGATCCGTTTGGGCGTCCAGTTGGTCGAGCCGGCGCTCTTCATAAGCGTTCCAATGCGCAGAGAGCGCCCGGATCGCCTCATCCTTGGACAGATGAGCAGCACTCGACAGCGCCGCCGCATCCTGTGGTGAAACGTCGTCTCTTTCGCTGGTTAATCTTTCCAGATCTTCGGGTTTCATCGCCTCTCCCTTGCCTGCGCTTTGCTGTCCTGAGTCACTGGTGGAGTTTGTTCGAAGCGTCGCAATCTTTCGGCGAGCAACGCCAAGGCCTGATAGGTCCTTACGGTCACCGTGCCGATCGGCATATTCAGCACTTCGGCGATCTCGCGGAACTTCAATCCGCTGCCGAAGCGTAGCGCCAGCGCCTCCCGTTCTGTTTCTTCAAGCAATTCCATTTCCTCGTTCACCCGACGCATCATCTGCATGTTATGTAACGCCTCCCGCGCATTCTGCGCGGGATCGACAGCGTCCCATTCCTCGTGGCCTGAGCCGAATAACATCACTTCATTTTTCCAGTTTTGACTGCGCAACGTCTCAAAAATCTTATTGCGGACGATTCGATACATCCATGCACGAAACTGGGCGGGATTGCGCAATTGGCCGCGTTTATGCCAGATCTGCAGCCAGGCATCCTGAAAGACATCCTCGGCGGCGTCATGCAAGCGGATATAGCGCAGGATCATATTCATCACGCGCCCTTTTTCTTCGCGCATGAGAAGTTCGAACGCTTCCACGTCGCCAGCCTGATAACGTTTTATATCATCCAAATTCACTATAAAAATACTTCCACAATACTGATAATAAGCCCCTTCAATGCTGAATTCATCTGCTTTATCAAACACAGGTGAAGAGCGGTGAAAAGCCTTTACTTATCGTATTTAACTCCCCCAAATCGCCTCTCCCCTTCACAAACTCTCACAATACAATAAGAAGTATCGGCTTTTCACACACACTTCCCTGATATATTTGATGCAGAAAGTGCTTTTTTTATATAGAATTTTCCGGGTTTTGACAGACAAACAGGGCATTTCGACAAGCTGGATTTCCTCGCAAAAATGGAAATATGAAAAGTAAAACGGCGGCGCGATGCGCCGCCGTAAAACAGTCTGTACGTGATTACATTTTGTGATACGTCCTCCGGATTTAGCGAACAAATAACATCTCCTGATAGGTAGGCAAGGCCCAGAGGTCGTCGGGAATCATCCCTTCCAGCGTATCCACATATCCGCGGATTTCTTCTATTTTCGGTAAAATCGCGTCGCGCACATATTGGCAGTGAGATTCAATGTCCTCGCAGTTGTGCTCCCGCTGCTTTTGCGCCTCCAGTTCGGACACGCTGTCCTGCAATTTACGGATCAACTCCGTCATCTTGTCAATCGTCTTGTGATCCGGCTCGATGCCGACGGCCTTCAGGTTGGCCAGCGACAGCGCCAACTCGCTCTGGTAGCGAATCGCCGCAGGGAAAAAGATGGTCCGCACCATTTTCACCACCAAGTTGGATTCCACGTTGATCGAGGCAATATACTGCTCGGCGTAGACATCATAACGGGATTGTGTCTCGCGTTCGCTGAGGACGCCGAATTTTTTGAACAACGCGATGGTCTCCTTGGACTTGATCGCGGGAAGCGCATCAGCGGCCGTCTTCAGATTAGGCAGCCCTCGCCGCGCCGCCTCCGCATGCCATTCAAGTGAATAACCGTCGCCATTAAAGACGACATTGGAGCATGATTCCCAGACTGATTTCACGAGCTGCTCCACAACCTGGCCGAGCTGCTCCGGTGTTTGGGGATTTGCGTTCTCCAGTTCCTGGGCGAATTCGCCCAGGGATTCCGCCAGGATCGTATTGAGCGCCACCAACGGGCCGCCGATGGATTGGCTGGAGCCGACAGCGCGGAACTCAAAACGGTTTCCGGTGAAGGCCATCGGGCTTGTGCGGTTGCGATCGCCGGAGTGCATCGGTATCGGAGGAATCACATCGACGCCGATATGCAGTTCTGATTTCCTCGAGGTGATCGGCGCGCCTTTCGCGATGCCTTCGATGATTTCGGTCAGTTCATCGCCCAGAAAGATGGAAATCACAGCCGGGGGCGCTTCATTCGCGCCCAGGCGATGGTCATTCGACGCCGAAGCCACGACGGCGCGCAGCAGTTTGGCCCAACGGCGCACAGCCTGGATCATCGCAGCGCAAAACAGCAGAAACTGCGCATTTTGCTCCGGCGTATCGCCGGGATCGAACAAATTCCCCGCAACCGGCGAAGCCAGCGAGTAGTTCAAGTGCTTGCCGCTGCCGTTGATCCCGGCAAAGGGCTTTTCGTGCAGCAGGCAGACCATGCCGAATTTTTCCGCGACTTTCTTCAGCGTGACCATGATCTGCTGCTGATGATCCGTGGCGACATTGGCGCATTCATGCAACGGGGCGACTTCAAACTGCGCCGGCGCCACCTCGTTGTGGCGGGTTTTCACGGGAATGCCCAGTTTGAATAATTCCCGCTCGACTTCGAACATAAAGGCCATCACGCGCGGCTGGATCACGCCGAAATAGTGGTCTTCGAGTTCCTGGCCCTTGGGCGGATTCGCGCCGAAGAGCGTGCGTCCCGCCGCCATCAGATCCGGACGGGCGTGATAGAAATTCTTATCCACCAGGAAATATTCCTGCTCCGCGCCAGCCGTGGGACGAACATAAGCGCCATCCGTGCCGAAGAACTTCAGCACGCGCTGGCATTCCTTGTTGAGCGCCTGCATCGAGCGCAACAACGGGGTTTTCTTGTCCAGCGCCTCGCCGGTCCATGAAACGAACGCCGTCGGGATGCAAAGCGTCGCGCCGTTGGGGCTTTCCATGATATACGCCGGGCTGGTCGCATCCCAGATCGTATAGCCACGCGCCTCGAACGTCTGGCGGATGCCGCCGGAGGGGAATGACGAGCCGTCCGGCTCGCCTTGAATCAGCATCTTGCCTTCAAACTGAGCCAGCATGCCGCCCGCGCCATCCGGTTGAAAAAAACTGTCGTGCTTCTCGGCGGTCAGCCCCGTCAAGGGATAAAAAACGTGGGCGTAGTGCGTCGCGCCCTTCTCCAGCGCCCAGAGTTTCATCGCCTCAGCCACGGCGTCCGCCACTTCCTTGTTCAGCGGACAGCCGGTGTCGATGCATCGCTTCAAAGCCTTGTACGCCTTGTCCGGCAGCCGTTCCTGCATCTTCTTCACGCAGAACACATTCTCCGCCCAGACCTTGCCTGTCGGGAGATTAACATAATCGAATGTAGATACTGGCTGTTCCGTATTGGCAATACTCTCCATTGCATGCAACCGCGCAACCTTTGTGCTCATGGCAGGCCTCCAAATCTTGATAGCGTTGAGGCGACCCCTGAATCAATTAGACACTCTTCTCCGCAACGGCACAACGAGATGAAATTAGGTATTTCATAAATACATTACATCGCTTTGTCGTGCAGCCGTGGAAAATTGTCAGAAGTTCGCTTTATTTAGCATTGAAATATACCGCGCAACCATTCCGGCGTAAAAAACATGCATGGAAGACAACGCAACTTCTGCGATTGCTGGTGTGCAATATTTTTCCGGCGTTCCGCTCGTGTGAATGTTGAAGACAGTTTGCTCCACCGCCGGTCTTTCGCAACATTTTTTTCGAATAAGAGCTATAGAATATGCGGCGGATTGGCAAAAAAGATATTGACGCCCGAAAAACTTGGCGATATGGTCAAATAAGAAATTATGGAGAACAAACATGGCGGATTTGAAAAAAAGGGCGACTCTGGCGCGCTATGAGCAGCGGGCGGCCGTGCTGAAGGCGATGGGGCATCCGACGCGGCTGTTCATCGTCGATCAGCTCGCCCTGGGCGAGCGCTGCGTATGCGAATTGCAGGAGATGATCGGAGCGGACCTCTCCACTGTGTCGAAGCATCTGGCGCAATTGAGAAACGCGGGACTGGTGGCTGACGAAAAGCGCGGCACGCAGGTGTTCTACCGGTTGCGCGTGCCGTGCATCATGAATTTTTTCGGCTGCGTGGAGGCGGTGATGCGCACGGACGCGCAGGAGAAGCTGGAGGCGTTGCAATGAGACCGTCGAAAGACGAAATTGCGAACTCCGGGCGCTCTTTTTTTTCTGGCCGCTCCTTGGCAAATTGGCCAATTGCCCATCAATGGGCGCAAACGCTGCAACGCCGCTGGCAGGAATTCTGGACGGGCGAGTGGAAGGTTCTGGCTGTAATCGCGGCGGTGTTTCTGGCGTGCTTTTATGCGCCGGTCGATAATGCGCGTTTCAATAACGCCGCGCTGGAATCGCTGAAACTGGTTCGCTGGTATGCGCGCGAGCACGTGCTGCTTTGCCTGCTGCCGGCGTTTTTCATCGCCGGCGCGATCGGCGTGTTCGTCAGCCAGGGCGCCGTAATGAAACACCTCGGCGCCGGCGCGAACAAAGTCGTCGCTTACGGCGTCGCTTCCGTCTCCGGTTCACTGCTGGCCGTATGCTCCTGCACGGTGCTGCCGCTGTTCGCAGGAATTTATCGCATGGGCGCCGGGATCGGTCCGGCCTCGGCGTTCCTGTACGCCGGGCCGGCGGTCAATGTGCTGGCGATCATCCTGACGGCGCGAGTGTTAGGCTTTGAAATGGGCGTGGCGCGCGCGGTGTGCGCCATAGGTTTCAGCGTAGTCATCGGATTGGCGATGCAATGGATTTTCCGCAACGAGGATATCGAGCGGATCAAAGCGCAAACGGCGTCGGATGCGACAGACGCGCCGCGCTCGCTCGGGCAGAACGCGGCGTTCTTTATGACCATGGTCGGCGTGCTGGTGTTCGCCAATTGGGCGCGGCCGGAAGACGCTTCGGGCGTATGGCATGCCGTATGGAGCGCCAAGTGGATTCTGACTGCGCTCTTTGGCGCGGCGCTGGGCTTTTGCCTGATCCGCTGGTTTGGCGCGCGGCTCTGGCAGATCGGACTCATCGCCGCTGCGACGGCGCTGGTGGCGATCCTGCTCCCCCATCGTCCCGGTGCGGCGTTCTTCACCGCGTTGGTTGGACTATCATTGCTCACTAGTCTGAGCGACGGCGAGCTGAGCGATTGGTTCCAGCAATCCTGGGGCTTCGCCAAACAGATTCTGCCGTTGCTCTTTTGGGGCGTCTTGGCAGCCGGACTGCTCTTCGGCGCGCCCGGCGGCGAGGGATGGATTCCCCGCGAGTGGGTCGGACGCATGGTGGGCGGCAATTCACTCAGCGCGAATCTGTTCGCCTCGGTGGCCGGCGCGCTGATGTATTTCGCCACGCTGACCGAAGTGCCGGTGCTGGAAGGCTTGCTCAGCGCAGGCATGGGCAAAGGTCCGGCGCTGGCCCTGCTGCTGGCCGGTCCGGCGCTCTCTCTGCCGAACATGCTGGTGATTCGCGGCGTGATGGGAACGAAAAAAACGATCGTCTATGTCACGCTGGTGGCGGCGATGTCCACGATCAGCGGGATGATCTATGGATTCTTTTTTGGATAAAAAAAATTCACACATAAGGAGCGGAACGATGAAAATTCAGATTTTCGGGACGGGATGCCCGAAATGCAATCAACTGGCCCAGGCGGCGCAGGCGGCGGCGGATGAGCTGGAGCTGGATTATGAGTTGGAAAAGGTGACGAAAATCGCGGACATCACGGCGATGGGCATTATGATGACGCCAGCGCTGGCGGTGGACGGCGACGTGAAAGTGGCGGGTAAAGTACCGAGCGTGGAACAACTCAAGGCGCTATTACAATGAATTCCGGCGACGTCCGGAAGAAAGGAATCATAAAATGAGCGAATCCCCAAAACATGAATGCGCGTACGGCGGAGACCTGAAATTGATTTTCACATGCAGCGGAGCGGCGGACGTCGGCGGCGTGAGCGATCAGGCCGGACGCGAATTAACGCGGCAAGGCGCGGGCAAAATGTTCTGTTTGGCCGGCGTCGGCGGACGCGTGCCTGGGATTATGGATACGACGCGCAGCGCCAAAACAATCCTGGCCATTGACGGCTGCTCCACGCATTGCGTGAAGGAGTGCCTATTACAGGCCGGCTTCACGCAGTTTGAGCATCTCAGCCTGACAGAACTGGACATGCCCAAGGGCAAAACCGAAGCCAATACGGAAAACATCAACAAAGTCGTAGCGGCCGCCGTGGCGAAATTAGCATAAAAAAATCTAAACTATATGCCGGAGGTATGTATCCGATGCATATCTATGCAAAGATAGCCATTGTTGTGATTGTGATGTCCACGGCAGCGGCTCTTGTTGCGCTAAAATCCGCGCAAGACAATCCAGCGGCCCCGTCGGACAAACCGACAACCGTCGCAAGCGATCCAGTGGCCGCTTCAAGCGGTACAACGAGCAACTCCAGCGATCCAGCGGTCTCATCTACTGATGAAGTGGACGCTCCTCCTACGAAGCCCGTGGCAATGCAATCCTTGCCTCAAATGATCGATCTTGGCGCGAGAAAATGCATCCCGTGTAAAATGATGGCGCCGATTCTGGATGAACTGCGCGAAACGTACGCCGGTCAGTTGGAAGTGACGTTCATCGACGTTTGGGAAAATCCCGATGAGGGCGAGAAATATGCTATCAGAGGCATTCCAGCCCAGATCTTCTACAATGCCGATGGCAAGGAACTCTTCAGGCATTATGGCTTCTTTTCACGAGAGCAAATCCTGGCGAAATGCAGGGAGTTGGGTTTCGGCTTGGTCGAGCCTGAATCTGAGCCCAAGCGGGACCGGAAGAACGGGGAACACTAGCGATGGAAGGAGTGTTCGAAGCGTTGTCGCGCGCCGTGGAGGGATCGGCGCTCGTGGCCTTGGGAGCCGCGGCTGTTTGGGGCGTGCTGAGCGTCGTGCTGAGTCCATGCCATCTCGCCAGCATCCCGCTGATCGTAGGTTTCATCGATGAACAGGGGCGCACGTCCATGCGGCGTGCGATGCTCGTTTCCTCGCTGTTCGCCGTGGGGATCTTGCTGACGATCGCGGCGATCGGAGCGATCACCGCCGCCGCCGGACGCATGCTGGGCGACGCAGGCCATTGGGGGAATTATTTCGTCGCCGTCATTTTCCTTGTCATGGGATTGCATCTGCTCGGAGTCATTCCGCTGCCCTGGAGCGGCCCCGGGCAATTGGGCTGGAAGCGAAAGGGCTTGCTGGCGGCATTCCTGCTTGGTTTGATCTTCGGCGCGGCGCTCGGACCGTGCACCTTCGCCTTCATGGCGCCGCTGCTGGGCGTCACGCTTCAACTGGGCGGAGAGCAACCCGTTTATGCCGCGTCGCTGCTGTTGATGTATGGCGTGGGGCATTGCTCCGTGATCATCTTCGCGGGAACGTTCACCGAAGCCGTGCAGCAATACCTTGATTGGAACGAGTCCTCCCGGGGCGCGGTGATCCTGCGGAAGATTTGCGGCGCTCTCATACTCCTCGGCGGATTTTATCTGATATATACCGCGCCATAACCGTGTGACGCGCGTTGAAGCGGAGGCGCATGAAACAATGACAGCAACGCCTGAACAAAAAATGAAAATCCTGTTTCTCTGCACGGGCAATTCGTGCCGCAGTCAGATGGCCGAGGGATGGGCGCACGCGCTGAAGGGCGACGAAATCGAGGCCTGGAGCGCGGGAATCGAGACGCATGGTCTGAATCCCCTGGCGGTGCGTGTGATGGCCGAAGCAGGCGTTGATATCTCCGGGCATCGGTCGAAAAACGTGCGCGAACTGCTGAGCATTCCGTTCGATTACGTGGTCACGGTCTGCGGCCATGCGCACGAAACATGCCCGGTGTTTCCTGCCGGCGCAAAAGTAGTGCACGTGGGTTTCGACGATCCCCCGCAACTGGCGCGCGAGGCTGAAACGGAAGAGGAAGCGCTGAGCCATTACCGCCGTGTGCGGGATGAGATCCGAAAGTTCATCGAAGCTCTTCCAGGACGCTTTGACGAATTTTAAAAAAGGCTGAATATTTTATGAGTTGCACTTCTCCTGGAGCGCAATCCTGCGCTCCGAAAACCACTGAAGCGATGGGCGTTTTTGAACGCTACCTGACTGTCTGGGTGGGGCTTTGTATCGCTGGGGGCATTGCGCTGGGCAAGATCGCGCCGGGATTTGCCCGCAGCCTCGACGGCATGGCGTTATCGATCAACGGAGCGCCAATCGTATCGATCCCTATCGCCGTCTGCCTGTTCTTTATGATGTACCCGATCATGGTTAAAATCGACTTCGCCGAGGTGATCAAGGCTGGCAAAAGCGTTAAACCGGTCGGACTGACCCTTTTCATCAACTGGGCGATCAAACCATTCACCATGTACGGCATCGCGTTGCTTTTTCTCGGAACATTATTCCGTGGACTAATCGGCAGCGACGCCATGGACTTGGTTAAAATGCCGTTCGGACTCGACCTGGCGATCGGAGCGCATTACGGCGCGGGAACAGTCATCTTGCAGGATGGCTTGAAAATGCTGCAAGTTCCGTTGTGGCGCAGTTACCTCGCCGGATGCATTCTGCTGGGGATCGCGCCTTGCACGGCGATGGTGCTGGTATGGGGCTATCTGGCGCGCGGCAATGACGGCCATACGCTGGTGATGGTGGCGGTCAATTCGCTGACCATGCTGCTGCTTTACGGCGTGCTGGGCGGATTCCTGCTTGGCGTCGGCCGGCTGCCTGTGCCGTGGCAGGCGCTGCTCTTGTCGATTTCGATTTATGTCGCCCTGCCCCTGGCCGCCGGATTCTTCACGCGCAAATGGATCATCGCCGCCAAGGGCGAACTCTGGTTCAAAGAAAAGTTTCTGCACGTGCTTACGCCGGTCACGATCTCGGCGCTGCTATTGACGCTGGTGTTGCTCTTCTCATTCAAAGGCGAAGTCATTCTGGGCAATCCACTAACGATCCTGTGGATCGCCGTTCCGCTGTTCATCCAGACAGTCACGATCTTCGGCCTGGGCTATGGATTCGCGAAAATCATGGGATTATCCTATGCCGACGCCGCGCCTTCAGCGATGATCGGCGCATCGAACCACTTCGAAGTCGCCATCGCCACAGCAGTGATGCTGTTCGGTCTATCCAGCGGCGCCGCACTGGCCACGGTTGTCGGCGTGCTGATCGAAGTGCCGGTGATGCTGATGCTCGTGCGCATCTGCCTGCGCACTCAGGGCTGGTTTCAACACGAGAAATAAATTCGGATTGCCGCTCTGAAAATACCGGCGATACTTTTGCCGGCATCATGGACGATACTGCCCGCTTGACTTTGGGAATTGAGCTTGCCAATACGCTGCACAGCATCCTACAATTTTCATACAATTTAGATTGATTAAGTAATTTTTTTAAGGAGACAAACGCGTTGAAATTGATGATCCTAATTTTAATATCGTTGATACTGACGCTTGATCTCTGCCCTGCAGCGCCATCCACGCAAAAAGAGTTACAGATTTACATGGTGAGTACGTCACGCCCATCTGTCCAGAGAGCTCAGAAACCAAATTCGAATGCAATTGTCGTCGTTGATTTTGTCAAACCAAAGGTCTCAAAGAAGAATAACGTGAAAATTTGCGTCGGTTTTCTTCCTTTCAACAAACAATTCGATTCCAATTATACAAACTGCAAATCCTCCAATTGGCTGCATTACTGAAAGGACTCATCATGTATAGGAAATACTTATTAGCGACCGTATTTGTTTTCATCCCGATCCTTGCGCCTAGCATCCCATCGGAGATATCCATCAGCGCAATGATTGAATCCAAAGACTCAGGCACAACTTTGCCGCTCAATGGCTCTTTTGAATGGGAAATTGCTTTTCATGATGAGCAGACGACCACATCGCAGATAGGAGAAAAAATTCAGGGAGAAGCTGAAATCACTGATGGTATTTTCAGTATCACTTTGACTCCTCCAGAGGAGATACAGGATTTAGATCATGTATATTACAGGTTGGCGGTCGACAATGACCTTAATGGAATTTCAGAAAGCGATTATTTCAATGATTTTTTTGAGCTGACCTCCGTGCCTTTTGCGCATTCGACTAAACCCAGTTGCTTGTTCTCCCCTCATCTTCCAGCATTAGTCGGCGAAACTCCCGATTGGTCTTCAGAGACACGGCTGCCCGTATCTCCATTTTGGACGCCGGCGGGTGGAGTGCGCTTCAATAAGATCTACGCCTACGTGGGGAGTCTGCCTGAATATGGCGCGGCCACGATTTCCTTTGGTGTATATAATGAGGAGGGGGATATTATCGCCCATTCAGGCTTGGTTAACATCCCCGACGGATTCCAAGGGCTGGTCGAAGCAAACGTATCGGGTTTTCTCCGGCCAAATTCCATGTGCTATACAGCGTATGGCGCGAATAAGCCTATTGCTATGTTACCGACTAGCGGCAACTTAACCGCATATCGCAACGGATATGCTGATATTGAAGTGACTGGAGGGAATATTCCGGATTCATTCGATCCGGAAACAGTCGACCAAACCATCACGATGCCCTTGGCAATCACGCTCTCTTATGAGAATAGCATACATCCGGCATCGGATATTTCCACACCAAAATACAGGTTAATACCGACTGTGAAGTGAAGAAGGATGCCTGCTTGACTTTGATGTTTCAAGTTGGCCATACTTTTGCCTCGCGGAAGGAGTTCCGCGAGGTTTTTTTATTTCAAATGACGATTTTCTCTCAAACTCAAATTTCAAAAAAGCGAAAACGATTATATGCAGGAGATTGAGAATATGGCTGGTCAGGCGCAGGAGCAGATGGAAACGTACTATCCGCACGGCGAAATCGAGGTGAAGTGGCAAAAGCACTGGGAGACGCGGAAGACGGACAAGGTCGTCGAAGACGATACGAAGCCGAAGTACTACGTGCTGGAAATGTTTCCTTATCCCTCGGGGCCGCTGCACATGGGGCACGTGCGGGTCTACAGCATCGGCGACGCGCTGGCGCGCTTCTTCCGCATGAAGGGCTGCAACGTGCTGCATCCGATGGGCTATGACGCCTTCGGCCTGCCGGCGGAAAACGCGGCGATCAAGCATGACACGATGCCGGACGAATGGACGCAGCGCTGCATCGGCATCATGAAGGGCCAGCAGAAGCGCCTGGGGCTCTCCTACGATTGGGACCGCGAAGTCTGGACCTGCCGCGAGGATTATTATCGCTGGAACCAGTTTATCTTTCTTGAATTTCATAAACGCGGCCTCGTCGAACGCCGCACGTCGGCGGTCAACTGGTGCGACAAGTGCCAGACCGTGCTGGCGAATGAGCAGGTGGTCAACGGCAATTGCTGGCGGCACGAAGACACGCCGGTGCGCATCAAACAGATGCCGCAGTGGTACCTGAAAATCACGGACTACGCCGAGGAACTCCTCTCGTCGCTCGACACGCTGACCGACTGGCCGGAGGGGGTGAAGGCGCAGCAGCGCAACTGGATCGGCCGCAGCGAAGGCGCGATGGTCAACTTCAAATTAGTGGACCGTGAAACCGGCGAGGCGGGCGAGGATTTTCCGATTTTCACCACGCGCCCGGACACGCTCTGGGGCGTGACGTACATGGTGATGGCGCCGGAGCATCCGAAGGTGATGGAACTCGTCGAAGGGACGGAACAGGAAGAAACGGTGAAGCAGTTCGTCGACCGCATCTGCCTGGAAGATCGCCATTTGCGCACGGCCGAGGATCGCGAAAAAGAGGGCATGTTCACAGGACGTTATGCGATCAATCCGCTGACAGGCGGCAAAATTCCGATCTACATCGCCAACTTCGTGCTGATGGAATACGGCACAGGCTGCATCATGAGCGTCCCGGCGCACGATCAGCGCGACTTTGAGTTCGCCAAGAAATACGACATTCCGATCAAGGTCGTGATTCAGCCGAAGGACGAAGAGCTCGACGCGGATCAAATGGCAGCGGCCTTCGTCGAAATCGGCGTGATGGTGAATTCCGGCCCGTTCAACGGCGTGCCGTCGGACAAGGGTATTCCAAAGGTCATCGAATACCTCGCGGAAAAAGGCTTTGGTTCCGGCACGGTGCAATACCGCCTGCGCGACTGGCTGATCTCACGCCAGCGCTATTGGGGCACGCCGATCCCGTTTGTCTGGTGCGAAACCTGCGGACCGCAACCCGTTCCGTCGGATCACCTTCCGGTCGTCCTGCCCAGGAACGTCAAGTTCGGCGAAGGCAATCCGCTCGCCACCGACGCGGAATGGCTAAAATGCGTTTGCCCGAAATGCGGCAAACCAGCGCGGCGCGAAACCGACACGATGGACACCTTCTTCGATTCGTCATGGTACTTCCTGCGCTATTGCGACGCGCAAAACGACAAACTGCCGTTCGCCAAGGCGGCGGCGGATTACTGGATGGACGTCGATCAATACATCGGCGGCATTGAACACGCGATTCTGCATTTGCTTTACGCCCGCTTCTTCACCAAGGCATTGCGCGACTGCGGCCTGACATCGGCCAGCGAGCCGTTCCAGCGGCTGCTCGCGCAAGGCATGGTGACCAACAAGGCCGTCGATCCCAAGGACGGCAAGGAAAAGTGGCTCAAGATGTCGAAGTCGCTGCATAACGGCGTCGATCCGCAGGAGATCATCGAAAAATACGGCGCCGACACCGCGCGCATGTACATCCTTTTCGCCTCGCCGCCGACCAAGGAGCTCCCCTGGAACGACGACAGCATCGAAGGACGCTATCGTTTCCTGAACCGGATCTGGCGCTACTTCCACATGCGCAAGGAGGCGATCCTGCAGGGCATGGAGCTCGTGGAAAAACGCTTCAAGATGACCTACGACGAGGCGGCCGAGGGCGATCGCGTCCTGCTGCGCCAGACGCACGCCACGATCCAGCGCATCACTCACGACCTCGCCGAACGGCAGCAGTTCAATACGGCGATCTCCGCCATCGATGAGCTGCTCAACGCCGTGGGCAAATACAAGGAACGCGATGACGACGCATCGGCCGCGGCGGTGTATACGGCGATGCGGACGATCCTGCTGACGCTGGCGCCCTTTGCGCCGCACCTGGCCGAGGAGCTCTGGGAGATGCTGGGGAACACCGAGAGCATCTTTCAAGAGGCATGGCCGGAATACGACGAGCAATGGCTGACCGTCGAGACGATCACCATCGTGGCGCAGCACAACGGTAAAGTCCGCGCCCGCATCGAAGTCCCGGCCGACGCCGATCAGGAGACGATTCAGCAGTTGGCCGTCGAACACGAAGCGATTCATCGCAGCCTGGAAGGCCGCGCACCGAAAAAAGTGATCGTCGTTCCAGGAAAACTGGTCAACGTGGTCGGATAACGCAACAAAATCGCAGCATTCACATATATTAACGCAACACAAGCCTTTAAGCGTTGCATTATACGCAGTGACTATATCAGTATCAGTGCGTGAAATCGACAGCGGTAAAACGGACTACGCGATAGTCCATTACAACTAACCTCCAAGACACAATGGATGCCAACGTTGTAAAATCAAACGTTACGAAATGATGAGTTAAAAAAATCCCGATCCAGCGTATCGGGATTTTTTTTGCCCTGAATGCACGAAATGATCCATCACAATGCAACGTACTGTTGACCTTGGTGAGTATGCCATGCCATAATCCCAATGTATCCATCGGGAAACGTGGGGATTCACAGCATTTCAAGTGGCGATGAGAATCTATGCTCACCGGACTGACGATTCGTGAACAACGGACTTTGCTGGTCTTGTTGGCGTTCTTGACGGCAGGAATGGCGCTGAGGCATTATTCGACGCTATCCGCGGAAGACGGTTTTCGATTGCTGGAAGGGGACGCAGCGGGCTTTCAACAACTGTCGCAACCGCAACAGCGCGCTCAGCTGGAAGGAATGAAGGCGCCGAATCGCGAGCCTGGCGATTCTCTGATCGACATCAACAGCGCCGAAGAAGCGCAACTGACGCAATTGCCGCGCATCGGCCCCAAAACCGCCGCTCAAATCATCGCCTGGCGCCAGGCGAACGGCGATTTTCACCAAATCGAAGACATCATGAAGGTTCCCGGCATCGGCCCCAAGACCTTCGATGGCTTCAGGGAATTAATCACTGCCGGCGGCGACGGTGCGCGTCCCATGCCGCAATCCCAAGCAACCAAGGCATCCACAGGGCCGGAAACTTCGCTGAACGCGCCGGTGACGACCTATCCTTCAACCGGTGAAACGGGTCTAATTATCAATATAAATACAGCCACACAAGCGGATTTTGAAAGCCTTCCGGGCATCGGACCGGCGATCGCGGAAAAAATAATCCAATATCGCCAGGCGCATGGTCCATTCCAGTCGACGCGGGATTTGCGGAAGGTTTCCGGCATCGGTGAGAAGAAATTGGAGAAACTTGAGCCTTGCATCCGTGTGGAATAGGACGGCCCTCTGAGGATTATTTGTTTGACAGCAAAGCTCTGCGTGGCATAATTAGAGCTATTATCATGTTTAGACAGAGACCACATCTGTCTATCATGCGAGCAGCATGCCTTCTTCGCAAGAAGATGCGGAGTGCTTCTCGCGGGAGCGGATGAAGATGACCAAACGTAAAATTTGGATGCTGAACGGGATGCTTGCTGCGTCCTGTTTCCTTGCGACTTCGGGATGGTCTCAGGGATTCACCCCTCTATTCGATCAACAACCTCCAGCGCCGCCGGCCTTCGGCGCGCCGGCTCCGGGCGGGAATGCTTTTAATCTTGGAACCCCAGGAGGCGTCGGCGTCAGCGACACCTACACGGAATCGCTGGGCGGTTACACTGTCAGCATCACGCCCTCGTATGGCAATGGCTTTGCCAATCAACTCGTGTTGGACAATCGCCCCACATTCCAATGGGAAGCAGGCGGAGTCACCGTGCAAATCGCAACCAACCGTTTGCGAGTGGCAAACATGGATTACGGCCAGGTTTCACCGGGATCGGACATTACTGTGAATAACGGACAGGTGAGCGTCAACAACGAGCCCCGCCTCGGCCGTGAAGACTGGCGGGCGATGCTCTCCACGCGTAAAACCGTGCTCACCGGGGCCCGCGTGCAAGACCGCATCACGCATAAATTGCTGGACGACGTGTATTACATCCGGGTGACGGATGACGAATTTAATCAGATGGTTCCGCTGCCCTCGGACGACGGCGAGTGGCCCGATCTGACTGCTAATGATAAAATCTACAGCAATTTCGACCAGACCGACAAATATCTCAGTCCGGAGTCCAACCAGCTCAAGCTGCGTGTGATCCGCATGATCGAACTGGCTGAAAATCTGGGGCCGTTGGATTTCTATGGCGTGCATGCCGCGGCGACGGATCCTTTTTCCACGCTGCCGAATTACTACGTGGAGGAAGAGAATCGCGACAAGAAAATCCGCGAATGGGTGGATCAATTTTTGAAAGACTATCGCCGTGAGCCGGACAATCCGGACAGCACGGATTTTTGGCCGCTTTATGTGCCAGAACCGCCGCGCAAGCCGTATATGGCCGCGCCGGAATCGTTCGATGCGCTCTATCTGGACCGTTCCGAGGAGAGTCAACAGGAAATGACCGAGGCCCAACAGCAAGGTCCGCAAGGGCGCACCGTCATCGGACCTTCCGGCCAGCCGATCCCGACCACGGGCGACACGCTGATCTCAGGCCCCGGCGGAACCGTCACAACGAGCTATTACAGCCGGTGACCATGAATTTCATAAAGGACGTGTAAACAAAGTTGGCAGCGGAAGAAACTCGAACGCCAGAATCGCAAGGCATCAAACCAGCGCCTAGACCTGGACAACGGCGCCCCGCCGGCGGACAACCACGTCCCGCTCCGGCGCAAAAGGGCGCGCCCGGTCGGCCAGCTGCGGCCCCGCGCAAGGCGCCGCGACAAGCCCCGCCGGCAAGCGCCCCCCCAGAAGAAACTTCGGAAAAAGCGGCGGCGGCGAGCGCGGATGGCAAGCCGAAAAAGAAAACCGACGAGCAGAAAATACAGGACATTCGCGCCAGCATGGTTGAATTCCTCGAGATCTGGAAAGAGACCAAGGGGATGCTGCTCAAAGCCTTCATGGCCAAAGAGCCGATCAGCGACGCGGAAGAGGAGAAATTCCTCACACAAAAGACGCAGCTGATCCGGATGGGCAAACGGCTGGACATGCAAACGCCGAGCTACCTTGAAGTCGGCAACGACCAAATTAATAAAATCATGAAAGCCGCGGTGAATCTCAAGATCCTCAGCGAAATGAACACCATCGCGAAAAAGGGATTATACTCAAACTGGCATATTGCATACCTGCAAATGCATCGCACTATCGGCGCGCTCGATGTCTTTGCCGATGGCTACCGTCCGAAGCGCGAAGTGAAGAAAAGATCGTCGTTCGAGAAAGCCGCGCAGAGCATGAGCGGCATGTTCGGCCATCGCATCAGCGCATCGGGAGAAACGGCTGAAGAAAGCCCGGTGAAAACGATCATTATGATCGTGACCGGACTGGCGCTCACAGCCCTGCTCATCTGGGCGGCGCTGAATATCGGTTAATGAATAGGAATACGATCCAGCTCTAAATAGATCATAAAAAACGATCGAGAACGGTTGACGCTTATTACTGCGGAGGAACTTGGCATGAACGCTCAAATGGAAAACTGGACGCGACGCTTCCTGCTGTTGACCATGGCCCTGGCTCTGACGGCCGGCGGCTTCGGCTGCAAGAAAATCCAGAGCAACATGAAGCGCAACAAATTCGAAAAACTGCAAACCCAAGCGGAGCCTTACCGCCCCTTCCATCATGAGAAGGATCGGGCGGAGCAGGCCCAGCAACAGTATGACGCCGGACAACAGGCGTTCAGCGGGGCTGATTTTGAAACGGCGCTCAACCGCTTCAATGAAGCCGTGAACATTCAGCGCGAAGTGCTGGATGAATCGCGGCGCAAGGAAGCCAAGGAGCAATTCGACGAAGCCACCGTGGAACGCAGAATCGCCGAGAAAAACGACGGCGCCACCTTGGGCGAAGGGCCGGAAGATTACCAGAAAATCATCAGCATGCACGATGAGACCAAGGAGCTGTACGACAACGGCAAATACGACGATGTGATTGAGAACTCCAAGATCATCATCGAAGACGTGCGTCAGCTCCTGCTCAAACTCAAGAACCAGGCCGAGAGCAAAATTCAGGCCGCGAAGAGTCAGCGTGAATCGATGGAGGCGCACGAATGCTCGCGATACGCCCCGGAGTTCGTTCAGGACGTCGAGCGTCTGATTCAGGAGGCCGAAGCGCAGGCCTCGTTCGAAGTTCGCCATTATAAAAACACCATCGACCGCGCCGATGAAGCGATCCGGCGCGCCGGAGAAGGCATCACTGAAGCGCAACGCGTCATCGCCCTGAACGAGATCAGCGAAGTCGAAACGCTGCAAGGCATCGCCATCGGCCTGGACGCGGAGAAATGGGTGCCCGAGGAGTGGAAGAAAGCCCAGCAAGATTATGAGACGATGAAGGACGTCTACGATCAAAAACAGGATTACGTCCGCTCTCGCGACATGGCGATCCAACTGAAATCATTCTGCGAACAAATGATCGTCGACACCCGCCGAGAGATCGCCTCGGATGCGATCGCCAAGCTCAACGCTGAATTCACACGCATCGTCAATGAAAACGCCAAACTGTACCTTGAGTCGGATGTGAACTCCCTCGACGGCATTTTAAAGGCGACACAGGATCTTTACGACAAACAGGCTGATGCAAATTACTTCAGCAACGAATACGAGCGTGTGAAAAACATCGCTGAACAAGGCCTGCTGGAATGCGAGTCGCTCTGGCGGAGTTTCGATTCGTACACCGTCGAAGAAATTCAACAGGCCCGCAGCCGCCACGACGTGGCGCGCGAAGTGTTTGATAAGATGCAAAAGGTCTTTTGGCCCAAGGAAAATGAATACATCAAACGCATCGATCTGGAATTTGAAAACAACAAGCAAACCTTGCAGACAACGCTGGACGCCACCCTCAGTCAAGTCGACCGGGACATCGAACGAGCCGATCAGCTGCGCATCGAAGAGCAAAAGTATCACAACGCCATCAAACTCGCCCGTGAAAGCGGCGAACGCTCCAATGAGGCGCTGGCGCAGACCTATAATGTCGTGGCGCACAACGCCATCAATGAAGTCGCCGACCAGCTCAGCCGCTGGGAGCGCGACGGCGGCAAGGAATGGGCCGACGAGCAGATTTTCGCCTGTCAATCCTCCATCGACGAAGCCATCACCCTGCGCGATCTGGAGCAATACGAGGAATCGATTCGCAAGTCGGCGGAAGCGCGCTGGAAACTTGATTTCGCCATCCAAAAAATCGAACAGAAAGCCGTAGCGGAAGTGCAAAGCGCCCAGCGGAAAATTCAACAAGCGCTGGATGAAAAAGCGCTGGTTTTCACCACTGATGAAATCAAAGAAGCCGAGGCGCTCTATCAAGACGCGCAAAACCAAATGGAGCAGGAGCACCTTAAAGACGCCGTGCTGCAAGCGCAGCAGGCCCAGGACATTGCCGATCGCGCTCGCGAGACCTCCACGGAACTCTGGACCCGTGATGAAATCCAGCAGGCCGTGATGCAAGTCCGCATGTCCCAGGACGCCGGCGCCGCTCAATACTCGGGCGAACTGCTGGACAAAGCGGAAAACGAGCTCGCCGCGGCGCGCAAACTGCTGGATGAAAAGAAATACAACACGGCCCGCCTGGTCGCCAGCCAGGTGCAGGAAGACGCCAGCCGTTCACGTTATTACTTGATCGATCAAGCCGAAGACCGCACGGACATCGCCCGCCAATACGGCGGATGGAGTTACGACCGTCCGACGATGACCGAGGCCATTCGCAACAACAAAGTGTCGCGTGAAATGATGGAACGTCAGGACTACGAAACCGCCAATCAATTGGCGCGCGAGGCCATCGCGCTCGCCGGCCAGACCCTCGATTTATCCAAACGCAAAGCCTATCAGGAGGAACTGGTTAAAATTCAGGAGACCATCAAGATCCTGATGGGCTCCGGCGCCAAGTACTATCAGAAAGATCAAATCGAGAAAATGATGCAGGAATCCGACGCGCTTCGCCGGGCTTTCCAGGCGGATGATTTCGCGGAAAACTTCGATGAATATTTCAACCGCATGCAGGCGCTCTATAAGGATCTGACCGACACGTTGGCGATGACCGGCGATGTGCTGGAGGCGTATATCAACAAGGAGAAACAACGCGTTGAGCGCATCGAGGGGATGGATGAATCCGTGTTCTTACGAACCGAACTCGACGAAATCAATTCGCTCCTGAACATCGCGCATGTCGAGTTCAATCTCAAACAAAACTACTTTCAATCCTACGACAGTCTGCGCAAGGCGGACGGCCGCCTGAATAAAATCGAAAAGGGTTTAGAGCAAGACATCTACCTCGACGATGTGCGCGAAATCCTCACGGAGCTGTCCACCGCCAAGAGCAAATTCTCCGACATTCTGAGCATGAATCGCAAGACGCTGAAATCGTTCACCCAGGGACACGGCGGGCAGAACCAATATGTCGCCATCGTCGGCCGTCTTTCGCCGTACGAGTTCCGCGCGAAGATGGACGAGCTCTTCACGCGC
Source organism: Candidatus Sumerlaeota bacterium (assembly GCA_016928995.1). GTDB lineage: Bacteria > Sumerlaeota > Sumerlaeia > JAFGJS01 > JAFGJS01 > JAFGJS01. The sequence goes on from JAFGJS010000071.1 coordinate 23,587, forward strand.
GCCAGCATCCTGGCTCCGCCGGCGGGTTCGGGGCTTGACATCGTCCAAGATGAGCTGGTTATTATGCTGACGGATGCGCGGCGCGCCGCGATGAATTTCGAAAAATTGATGATTGTCGAAGAATACGACAACCAGACCATCGGCTCGATCATTGATCGCGCGTATGATCTGATGGCAAAAGTAAACAAAGCTCACGCCGGACTGGCGGAACAATTGCTGCATAAAGGCACGAGCACGCATAGCATTTGATCGAAGGACAAGCCCGCGGGCTGCGCGCTGCAACCGGTCTTCCGTATTCGGACCGCGGCCGCGAACAAATCAACACGAAACGGACGCCTATCGCCATGAACATCGTATATAGCGCAGAAGTCCTGGTTATTGTCGCCGTCATTGTCGCCGCCGCTTACATCCTTTACACCTTTGACCTGTTCAGCCCTGATTAATAAGGAATTTGAGCGTACATATGGCAGACAATCTTAACACAAATCCATCTTCCGCAGGCTCCCCGCAGCAGCCTCCGCGTCCGGCGCGTCCAGCTGTTCAACAACCCGGCATGGGCCGGCAACCCAGCGCTCCGCAGCGGCCTCGTCCAGCCCGGCCCGCGGGTCCAAGGCCGCAAGAAGCGCCTAAGCCGGCAGGTCCGGCGCAAGCAAAGCCTGTCGCTGGAGAAACACCGCCAGCCGACGAAAAAAAATCATCGAAACAATCCGGCGGCATGTTCGGCAAAGCCAAAGGCGGTGGAAAAAAAGCAGGCGTTAATTTTCGCAATCTGGATTACCGCATCCAGCTCTGTACTGCATACACCAACGACTGGCGGCAATTCTTCGACTTTTTCGGCGAAGGTTTTGAAGGGCGGCGAATCACGCAGCAAGAAGAAGAAAAGTTTCACGTTCTGCTGGTGGACTTGGCGAACAAACATTACGTTTACACTGAACTCATCAACAATCATCTCGAACCGAAGTACAAAAAGGCCATCTTTGACATTCTTTGCGACTGCATCAGCCTCTCGCACGTCAAGAATCTCTCCGTATCCGAGTACAGCCGTTTGATTCAACGCTGGCACGAGGTTTTCATTTACATGAACAAGGCTCTCGGCATCCTGGTCAGTCAAAAAGCGGAGATCGAGGCCAATCAGAAGACGAAGGAATCGATGAAGAAACACCCCAAGAAAGCGCCGGAATCCGGCAAGGAATAATAGAAACGGCGCGTCAACAAGCACCAATAATTTAGCAGAAAATTCAGGCCTGACGGCGAGCGCCGTCAGGCCGATTTCTATCGCGGGCGCGAATCACTCCGGATTTTCCCGGCAGTACGCTGCCATATCGTCGATAATCACATCCAAATTCCGCCGCGGGGCATAATCAATAATTTGCCGGGCGGCCTCCAGGCAAGGTTTGCGGCGTTCCATGTCCTCGAAATCCGCGCTGTACGCCACATCGAACGGGATGCGCTTGATCACCGATTGGCTGCCTGTGCGGGCGATCACACGTTCGGCCAGTTGGTTGATCGTCACCTCTTCCTGACTGCCGATGTTGATCACCTTGCCCCGGCCCTGGGGATGCTGCATCAATTTGCGCAACGCCTCGACAATGTCGCTCACGTGTGCAAAACAGCGCGTTTGTTCTCCGTCGCCGTAAACCGTGAGTTCCTCATCCGCCAGCGCCTGCCGCACGAATCGCGGAATCACCATGCCATAACGACCCGTCTGGCGCGGACCGACGGTATTGAAAAGCCGCACAATGACCGTGGGCAAATCGCGCGATTTATCATAAGCCAGCGCCAGAAACTCATCGATCGCCTTGGAACAGGCGTAGCTCCAGCGCGGACGGCATGTCGGGCCGATCACGATGTCGCCGTCCTCATGAAACGGCAGCTGCGCGCTCTTGCCGTAGACCTCCGAAGTCGAAGCCAGCAGCACTTTCTTTTTTTTCTTGTCCGCCTGCTCCAGCACGTTCTCCGTGCCGCGAATGTTTGTCACGATGGTCTGCACGGGATCATCCACGATGCGGCGCACGCCCACGGCCGCGGCAAGATGAAACACGGCGTCGGCGTCGTCGATCAGCTCCGCCAATAGCGGGAGATCCATGATGCTGCCGATGGTGTAGCTGAAATTCGAATCGGCTTTCAGCTGCTGAATATTGCGGATCGAGCCAGTGGAAAGATCGTCCAGCACGCTGACCTGGCATCCATCCTGGAGCAGTTCCTCAGCGAGATGCGAACCGATGAATCCCGCGCCGCCGGTGATGAGGTATTTCATGTCGCCCGTCCAATTTTTTTATACCACAGAGCACACAGAGAGACACAGAGTAACAATTGCGTGATCTCAACAGGGCTATTTTGCGCTTTTGCATGGAATCAATATGATTGCTTTTGCTTAGCGATGACGCCCGGATTGATCCAACACCGGATAACGGCAGAACATAAAGGCAATTCACGCATCCGGTTTCTATTCGTTCATAAAAAAAAATCTCTGTGATCCTCTGTAGGCTCTGTGGTTTTATATCATTCTTCCATCGGTTTGCCCAGATAACGCAAATGCCAAGGCTCCGCGATGTATCCGGTCTCGGTTTCATTGTCTTCCGTATATGTCAGACGAAAACCATAACGGCCGCAGTGTGTCTCGATCCATTGGCCTTCCTTGGTCTCGCCAAATTCCTGCTCCAGCGCAAGCTTCGGATCAGGCCCTACAAGATCGACAGTGACTCCGAGCTGATGCTCCGAGTGGCCCGGCTTGGCCGACACGCGCTGGCCGAGTCCCTCCTTTTCGACCTTTTGGAGGAATTTGCCGCTTTGCCAACTGTAACTTCGATACGCCGACGCGACCCAGATTTTGCATCCATCCGCGCGCGCGTCATCGAGCATGACTTTCAGCGCCTCCCATGCTTCGCGGCGCAGACGAAATTCATTCTGCGTGTAGCAATACGATGCGGGCAGCGAAACAAGGTCGCCCGGTTCGTACGTGTCCGGGAGGCTGTTCCAGCGGTCGACGATCTCGCCGCCGATGGGCAAATCGCCCTCGGCCTTGTTCGAATCGGGAACATGCGTCAACCAGGCGAACGGGGCGTATGCGATCTGGCCCTCGTGGCGAAAGGCGATCCACTCGATGTAATCCGCGTTGCGGAAGTACTTGATGCCTTCGATGACATCGCCTTTAGAGAGCGCCGCCAGCGGTGTGGTTTCCGTGTCCAACTGCGTCGTTGCATAAACCGGACATCCGTCGCTCCATACGGTCCATTCTTTTTTGCCGGGATCCTCCGCCGATTGCGATATGCGCATAGCGGCGGCCATGATGAGCATTAAAAGCGCTATAGTCTTGGTGCAATGGGTCATCTGTAAAAAAAATCGTCCAAAAATTACCGTCTTCCCACGGCTCAAATCAGTCCGCAGCATGGCGTGTCCATTCGGATTTGGCAAGATTAGAATGCATGATCCAAGTATATACATCCAGTTCAGGATTTTCGCCGCAAACGCACTCCAGGCTTATCGCTGACCAGCGCGATATGGGTGCGTGTTTTACGGAAAATCAGGCTGTCAATGGAATGGAGCAACGACTGATTTTCCGCGTGGCGGATGAAATCGAGCAAGTTCTCCACGGCGTTCAGCGGCGGAGGGAATTCGCCGGGGCGTAAATCAGCCAGCCAAAGCCGCAGGATTCGGCGAACTATCGCCTCGGGATGCCTGCTGAAAAACGCGCGTGTAATCTTGCGCGGGGGTTTTGAATTCTTCGTATGAGCGCCAAGACGCTCATAGCGCCGCCGGGCTTCGGTTTCGGCCCATTCGTCCTCGATCCGCATGATGCGCGCCAGACGGATCAGCGCGTCGCGGACTTTCGGATTGTAATCCCGTTCGAGCAAGGGCAGCAGCTGCGCACGGATACGGTTGCGCAATAGCGACGCGTCTTGATTCCCCGAATCCTCGCGCCATTCCAGACCGCGTTGTCTGGCGTAGGCCTCGATTTCCGCCCGCGAAACATCGAGCAGCGGACGCAGAATCCATAATCCCTCCCGCAGACTGACCGGCTCCATGCCGCCCAGTCCGCCGGAACCCGATCCACGAAGCAGATTCATCAACACGGTTTCAGCCTGATCATCGCCGTGGTGCGCGACAGCCAGCGCGCGGCATCGCAGACGTTTCGCCGCTCGCGCAAAAAAGGCGTAACGTTTCCGTCGCGCCACGGCCTCGCGTCCGCCTTGATTGGGCGGAGCTGCTCCAGGCTTCAGTTTAGCGGTTTCACAATGAATACCGCGCGCATGGCAAAGTTCGCACACAAATTCCGCGTCGCGCGCCGATTCCTCGCCGCGCCAGCCATGATCCAGATGGGCCGCGAACAACTCCCACCCCTCCCTTGCCGCCGCATCCTGAAGCGCATCGAGCAGCACGACGGAGTCCACGCCGCCGGATACGCCCACCAGCAATCGCCGTTCGGGAACCTGTTCCCGGACGGTTCGCAACGCATCGCGGCAGCATCCCTGCAAACGCCGCAGGATCTCGCGTTTTTGTTTCATGGCACATTCATCCACCTGAAAAAGCTTGCGGCTTGTTCACTGCCTTTGCTAGAATTATCTTCGTCTGTGAACAAACACGGGCATGTAGCGCCGTTCGAAGATTAAAGACAAGGAATGATCGATATGTATGCTAAAGTCCACAGGATTTTCGTCTTTGCGGGAGCCATCGCGCTATTGACGTCGTTGTATCCCGCTCTTGTTCAGGCCGCGGACTTAACTCGCGAGGAGCTCCTGACTAAGGACCAAATCGAGGATCTGACGCCGGAAGCGAGATCGAATTATCTGCTGATGCTTCGCCACATGGATATGGTCTTGATCACAGAGGCCATGACGGATTTAGAACAAGCGGCAGATGCGGATCCGCGGCATATTCCGTTGCAGTTCCTCTGCGCGCGTTCGGCGGTGTCCATGGCGCGCACGGGGCGCGGCATGTCATTGGCTGACAATCTGGAGATTTCCAAGTCGAACGTGGATTTGGCCAATGAATACTATGCGCTGGCCTCCAAATGCACGCAACGCATCCTTGAGACGCTGAATCTGCCGCAGGAATTGTTCGACCGCGCCCGGCGATTGAAAACCGTCATCGACCGGGAAAGTTCTTCCGTGGAAGTGCGCGAAGAACGCGCGCGATACTCAACCTATCAATTCCTGAAAGAGCATGTTTCGGAAATTTACCTCGATCAGGAGCCGGCTCCGGCTCAAACCGCCGAGGACTTGCTGCAGTACATCTCGCAACAGAGAGCGGCTGCTGAGGAGGCGCGAAACGAGGCGAATCGTCCAACATCAACGCCAAGACGTCCAGGATCGACGGCTGCGCGGCCTCGCTAAGATTCGCTCGATGCCCTGATAAAATCAACAGCGCCCCGGAATGATAACCATTCCGGGGCGTAAAGTTTTAAAGCTTGATTTACTTAGATCGGGCGCATCTTGACGGAGCTCCCAAAGTTATGCGAAAGTACATCTGGAGACGAGAAATGACTCCCATTCCTTTTCAAGC
>JAFGJS010000072.1 GCA_016928995.1 Candidatus Sumerlaeota bacterium
CCGATAACATTTTTATTTCATGGAGTGACACCATTTCCAGATAAATTCCTTTTGGTTGCGGCTACGCCGCGCTATGCTGGTATGTCATACGCTTACAGCGCTTCACTATATATTGCCTTTCAACATTACTATCGTACTTGGCTGTGCCACATCATTGCTATCGTTCTACGCGGCTAAATGGCTACAGACATTGCTTCTCCTGTAAAATCTTGGATGACGGATCTTCAGGGCAATACGGGATGCAGCGCGCACAGCTGAAACACGTGGCGCGATCCACGTTGTACTCATCGCGCGTGCGATGCACCGAACTGCCCAAAATCAGCAGGCCGAACGCCAGCCCGGCGAACGCGCCGGCTCCCGCGCCGCCGATGCGGAACGCCTGGCGCAGGCTTCGCGCGTCCGCCAGCAGTTCTTGCTTCGTGGCGCCGGACATGCGAAAGGCGTCGCTGGCGTTCGTGGAACCTTCCACCCAGCCGGCGTCCTCCACGGCCACTCGCTCAGCCAGGGCAACAGTTCGATGCGCGCGGGAGAGAGGCCCGCCCGCGAACCAGCCGATAGCGCCGCCGCCGATGAGCAGCGCTGGAATCAGCGCGAACAGCATGGCCAGCCTTCGCACGCCATGCGCGCGCGGCTCCCTGGGCGGCTGCGTCGGCGTGTTGATCGCGCCGAAGGGGCAAGAGTTTTCGCATAAACGGCACAAGGTGCAGCGCTCCGGCGCGATGCTCATGTGCCACTTGCTCAGCCGCGACATCCATCCCAGCAACACGCCGTACGGGCAAAAATACCGGCAGTATGGCCGTGCGATGAACACGCCCACAAGCAGAAATCCAGCGCCAAGCCAGAGCGTCTGCCAATGGCCGGTCAGGCGAAACAGCGGCACGAACGGATCGAAGCGGCAGATGATGAAATCCGCGCGCGTGGCGGCGAAAAGCACGGCGGCGCCGAGATAGATGTACGGAAAGACGCCCAGCGCGCGGTCGATCCAGCGCGGCACGGCGATTGGCTTGAGCGCGAACAAATCCTGAATCGCGCCCAGCGGACAGACTCCGCCGCAATAAATGCGCCCGAACAGCAACGCGAAAAACAACGGCGCAAGAAAAACGATCAGCGTGCCATAACTCACGGCATACTCCGGATCGAACAGCGCCAGCGACATGTTCTGAATCGCTCCAATGGCGCAGATGCAGCCCTGCTTGTAAAAGCCGAAGTAGAGCAGGGAAAAAATCGTCAGCCCCAGCATGCCACGCCGGGTACGTTTCTTCAGCACGAAATACGTGCCCAGCGACAGTGCGCCCAGCAGCACGGCTGCGTCCAGAAATTCATAAAACCACGGCGCCGGAGCGGCATGCTGATATTGCGGAAAATTGTAGCCGCTCTCGAAGTCCGGCTTGGGAAAACGCTGCTCCGCAGCCCAGGCCATGCCCAGCAAGGCCATCGTTCCCGCAGCCAGCCATATGCGCGGTTTGAGCCTCATCGCACGCGCCTTGTCTTGAGCGGAACTTTATCCGGATCGTAGCCGCGCAACAGGTACGGCTTGTCCGCGGGCACGCGCTTGTAGGCGTTCGACGGACACTTGCGCGCGATGGAGCACTGATTGCAATTGATACAGCGGTCATGGCGGACTTGCAGGAAAAAGGAGCCATTGCCGAACGCCAGACACGGCTTGACGCATTTGCCGCAGCCGATGCACAACTCCTCGTCAATGTTGTACTCATAGTACGGCTCTTCGACGAAGACGCGCTCGATGGCGCCGGCCGGACAGAGCAAATTTTCCGCGCCGGTGTTCAGGTCCGTGATCCCCGGCTGGAAATAGCCGAAGCAAAGGTCGCAGTAGCCGCAGATTTCGTAATTCTGCACGCACTTGACCGCCGAGGGATTCAGCACGCATTCCGTGGCGCATTGGCCGCACTGGATGCAGATGTCCGGATCGAGCTGCCAGACCCACTCGCGGCGGCGCGCCTGACCCACGGTCGCCGCGCCCAATCCGCCCAGCGCCAGCGTGGCGCCCACGCCCAAGGCGCCGCGCAAAAATCCGCGACGGGAGGGCTGCCGTGAATCGTCAGACATGATCGCCCCCCTTTCCGCCGCGAGTGATGAAGCGCTCCTTGGGCGGTAGGCTGCATCGCCCCCACGCGCCGCACGCGCCGCAATCTTCATGATTCAGGCACGAGGAAACCGGCGCCCCGGTTTGGCTGCGCCGCCAGGCCAGCGCGCCGCCCAACGCGCCAAGTCCAAGCAGCATGCCTCCGCGCGCAAGGTTGCGGAAAAATTCGCGGCGGTTGATGTCTCGATCTGGAATCATGATCAACATTCCTCAGAGCGTGTGTAAAAAAAGTGTGGCACGGGCGTCTCGCCCGTGATTTTCAGCGGGAAAAAAGATTTTCCCGAGATGTTCATGGGCAAGATGCCCATGCCACGATTTATGCTATCCTTTTTTACACACGTTCTTAGTCGATATAAGGAGCAAGTCCCTCTTCAAAAATCCGCGCCTGTTTCCACGATGGATCCAAAATATAAACGCGGCCTTGCGCGCCGGCATCCAACGCCAGACCGGTCACTCCGCTATCAAACGACTCGGGCGGAGCCACGTAGCCAATGAATGCGCCGTCCTTGCTATAATGCTTCACCCGCTCGATGCCCTTTTCGCTGGTCACGAACGAGCCGTCGGGAAGCTGCACGATATGCGTCGGATTGCAGCAGCCGCAAAACTCCTCAGCCTCCCAACCCGACTTGCCCCAATGGCCCGTTCGCTCGCCGTCCGGCGTGTAATGCTCCACACGCAACCGGCCCGGATTGACGATCCACACGCCGTCACCGTTGACGTCCAGCGTAAGATCGAAATACGGACTGGGAATGATAAATCCTCCCTGCTCTTCGCCGTTGGGATTCACACCGTCAATCGCCTCCAGCAATTGGCCGGTCTTGTCGAACTTCCACACCCGCCGGTTGCCGTAATCCGCCACGTAAACCAGTGCTGGCCCCGCCGCGATGGCGGTGATCTCGGCCAGCTCGCCCAGATCGCCCCACTCCGCCTCAAGCTCGCCTTGCTGATTGAGCTGAACCACTCGACGGGAAAACGCGGCGTAAAGTTTTCCGTCCTTGTCCACATCGATGCAGCGCACGGGTTCGTCGAGCTCAATCCGCTTCGCTTCTTCGCCGTTCTTGACGACCAAAATCTCATTGCCGCCGCAGACATACAGCGTACCGGAAGCGTCAAGCGCCAGGTCTTTTGGATGATCCAGCGGCAGGGGAATCGCCCCAACCTCGCGCCATGCCGCCTGCGGCGCTTCATCTGTCTTGCGCAGGGCGTCCATGTCGTACTGATACGGATTCTGCTCGGCTGGCTTCGTCACGGTCTCGCGCACGTCTCGCAGCATGGTCAGGACGCCCCAAACCATCAGGCATCCCACGCCGCCCAGCAGCCCTATGCTCAGCATCAGATTTTTCGTTCGATGGTTCATGGCGCTTCGCGCTCCGCTCGCAAATCAAGACAGATCATCGTCCTCGAATCGCGCAGGATCAAACGGCCGTCCACCATCGCCATCGGCGCCCAGGCATCCCGGCCGTGCAACGCCTGCACGCTGGCGAGTTCCGCGTACTCCCCGCCGTCCGCACGGGCCATCAGCAACTTGCCGTCATCGTTCAACAACAGGACTTTGTTATCCGCGATCAGGTAAGGCCCCAGTCCAAAACGGCGCGTCTTTCCACTATTCCATACCACGCCGCCGTCCGCGGCGTCCAGATCAAAGCAGACCAACTGGCGCTTCATGCCGCCGCCGTCGGCGGTCATCACGCTGTATATCCGGCCTTGATAAAAGATCGGAGTTTGCTGTTCGCAGGCAAGCTCCGTCTTGTCCAATCGCCGTTCCAGCTGCGCCGTATATAATCCATCATCCTGATGCTCGATGCGCAGAATCATCGACCCGGCGCCGTAGCCGGCGGTCACGAACACCCGGTTTGCATCCAACTGCACCGGCGACGGCACAACCACGGAGACGTTCCAGTCCTGCGATTCCCACAGTATCGCGCCCACGTCGCCGCCGTCCGCCGCGATCCCCGCGATGCCGCCAACGGCGCTATAGACGTACATCCGCCGTCCGGCCAGTTGCATCGGGAAGATCGAGGAGTGCGACATCTGCCAGCCGCGCGGATTGGGCGAGCGCCAGCGCTCCGCGCCGGTCTGCAGATTCAGCCCAATCAGCAGCGCATCCGGTCCGCCCGGCGCCAGCACGACCGTATCGCCGTCGATCAGCGGGCATTGCCCGGCGTACCATAGCGGCGCCTTCGCGCCATATTGCCTTACCAGATCAACGCCCCACTTGAATTCACCGGTCAGCGCGTCGCAGCACAGCACGTGGCACTTCGGGCCGATCGTGACGACACATCCGCCGCCAACCGCGGGCACGGTGCGGCTGATGCCATGATTGCGCTTGATTTTCACGTCATACGCCCGCCGCCAGAGCTCCGCGCCGCTCTCCAGCGCAAAGCAGCGCAGCATGTCCGCCCGCTCCTGCTCGTCGTAATCCAGCACGTAGACGCGGCCGTTCCACACCGCCGCCCCGGCGTGCCCCTCGCCGAGTTCCAGCCGCCAGAGTTCGGGCGGCCCGCCCTCCGGCCAGGCGTCGAGCAACGGCGGCGAATCTTCCGCGATGTTGTTAAAATCCTCGCCGCGAAAGCGCGGCCAGGCGCCTTGCGCCGGTTGCATCGGCGCCGGGTGGGTGGTTAGAATTGGCGCGTCGTTGAAAACCAGGAAATGTCCTTCCAGGTCGACCTGCTTCTCCAGCGCCTTGCGCTGAGCCGCGCCATCCATCCCGGGCGTGCGCAACGGCAGATCCACCGCCGCCGGGGTTTGCATCCACCACGCCAGCGAAACAATCGCCAGGATCGCCGAGATCAACGTCGCGATCCGCCCAATCTGTTTCGGCTCCAAGTCCATCATGCCATACTTGTCTCGCACTCCATTTTAAAAAGTATGATCTTTGGATGATCCACAGATCTCATACGTATAGCAAAAGCTTTCTTAAAGGCTGCATCGATCCATATGAAAAGACCGTCTTTCGCAACGATAACGCCTTTTATTGTTCTTTTGTATTGATTTTACGATCTAATTTTATATAAATATTATTTGGTTTTATGTCTTTCTATATTTTTGTTTTTTTGCGCTGTTACATTGTTGATCTTGAAATCAATCCAATGGGGAACTGAACAATGCGTTTATCTGTCGGGGTTTTGACGTTACTACTGATTTCCAGCCTCTATTCGCCGATTGCCTCTGCATTCAGCGGCGCAGGCAGCGGCACAGTCGGCGATCCCTATGTCATCACCGACGTCATGCAGTTGCAGGAGATGCAGGACGACCTCGCGGCGCATTACATCCTAGGCAATGACATCGACGCCACGTCCACCTCGCTGTGGAACGACGCCAGCACATCAACCGATACGCTTGAAGGTTTCGATCCCGTCGGCGACGATACGAATGCCTTCCTGGGATCGCTCGACGGCGACGGCTTTGCGATCTCCAATCTCTATATCAATCGTCCGGAAGAATTCTATATTGGCTTGTTTGGCTATGCCGACGAAGGCAGCTCCATCACGAATCTTAGCCTTGTCGATTGCGACATCTCAGGAGCCGTATATGTCGGAACATTGGCGGGGCGCGCCAGGATGACCATGACGAATTGCGACGCGATAGGAGTCATACACAATGATGATATGATGCTCGTTGGAGGATTAATCGGCTCATTGTACTACGGCTCGATCTCCCAATGTCATGCTGATGTCGATATCAATGCAGCTTCATATTGTGAAACTATCGGCGGATTGGCAGGACTCAATAATCATAGCACGCTATCAGAATGCACCTCAACTGGCGACATTAATGGAGTCTGTTTTACCGTCGGCGGTTTGGTTGGAGAGAACAGCTACGGATTGATTTACCGTTGCCACACAACCTCTCAATTCAATCTAACTGAAGAACCAAATATTATCGGCGGATTGGCTGGCTACAATATTGGCTCTTCAGGAGAGTTCAGCGAGGAGGGCGCGATCATTGAGTGCTCTGCCGAAAACTCTGTCCATGGCTATAATCACACCGGCGGTTTAGTTGGTATTATGGACCGGGGTCTGATTACAAAATGTCGAGTCAACACCGACGCCGCAGGAAACCTATATGTTGGTGGAATCGTCGGGAAAGCAGAAGATGGAGCGATCATCCAATGCCATGTGACGGGAACCATCAGCGGCGGCAGCTTCATCGGAGGAGTGGCCGGATTTTATGGCGACTGCGAAATCAAACAATGCTACGTCGAAGGAATCATTTCAGGTGATAATCCCTGCGGCTTGTCCGACTGGGGATTTGGACCGGTTTCGCAATGTTATGTGGCGGCGGAACTTGACGCAAGCATCGAAGCATTCGCCTTAGTCTGCAAAAACGGAGACGGCCCCTTTCAGGATTCATTTTGGGACGCGACCTTGAATCCCGGAATTTCCGCAACAGGTGATTTTGGCACGGATCCGGTCAATTGCTACGGCGTATCGGAAGCGGAGTTGATGCGGAAGACGACGTTCGAGGGAACAGGCGGCTATGCGCTGACCGAGGCGTGGGATTTCGCTTCGAACGATGGCGTGTGGTGGATTATTGAAGACGAGACCATGCCATTCTTTCAGTGGGAGTATCTCGGCTCGCGCTTGACATGGGCGCTATCCGACGGTGAAACCACGGGCGCAGCAGAGCAGACTGTCGTCGTCGAATGGAGCGATCCGGTCACCAGTTTCACGATTCCTGATGATTTGACATTGATCAATTGCACGGCCGGCGGCCTGATGGATTACGGCACATCGGCCAGTTTCAACGTTACCGCATCGAGCGAAGGCGCCTTCAGCGTGCGCGTGACATCCGGCTGCGTCACGAACGCCGAAGGCCGGTTGAATCTGAATTCCAATTTGCTTGTGGCGAATTACATGGAGCCGCCTGCGGCGCCTGCGGATTTGAGCGCGACAGCGACTTCGCAGACGCTGATCCAGTTGACCTGGACCGACAATGCGGATGATGAATCCGGCTTTGAACTGGAACGCAGCCTGAACGGCGTGGATAGCTGGACGCTGATTACGTCTCCCACGGCGAACGTGGAGGCGTACGATGACGCGCCTTTATCGCCGGCGACCACGTATCATTACCGCGTCCGAGCCGTGAATGCGGGCTGCGCATCGGCATGGTCGAACATCGCGGCTGCCGCAACGCTGCCGAATCCACCTGCCGCGCCGACGGAACTGACCGCGATTGCATCGTCGCAAACGCGCATCGAACTGACATGGACCGACAACGCGGATAATGAGACGACTTACACGTTGGAGCGGAGTCCGAACGGAGAGGATGATTGGACCGTCGCGGCCGAGCTGCCGGAAAACACAAGCGCATGCGCCGATGACGAGCTCACCACCGCGACGCCATACTTCTATCGCCTTCGCGCCGAAAACACCGGCGGCGTTTCGGCATGGTCGAACATCGCAGAGGCCACGACGCTGCCCGATCTCCCGCTTGCGCCGACAGACATAAGCATCGCGATGACGTCACAGACGCAGATTGCAATCTCCTGGAGAGATCGCTCCTACAACGAAACCGGCTTTATCGTTTACAGCGGTCCGGGAGCGCAGGCGCCCGCAACGCCGACGACAACAACCCTGGCCGATGCCGGTCAATTCACCACAACTGGTTTGGCGATCAACGCGCAATACGCCTTCCAGGTCGCGGCCACGAACGCCGCCGGCGACAGCGCAAAAACGGAGAACGTCACCACGTGGACCTTGGCCGCCATGCCTGCGGTGTTGGAAGCGGGCAATCCTACCACGGATTCCCTGGAGCTCGCCGTCGGCGCGGATGACGGCAATCCGACGCACACCTTATATGCCATGTATTGCGAAACAACTAAGCAATGGCTGGCGGCGTCCGGCACGCTGGAATCGGCGGCGGCGTACCAGACGCGCGCGGATTGGGGCGACATCACCGTGCGCGGTTTGACCAAGGGGACGACCTACACGTTCCATGCCGTCGCGCAAAACGGCGCGAGGATCGACACCCTGCCCGGACCTTCGGTCTCGCTGGCCACGCTGCTTCCGGTTTACATCCTGACCGTCATTGCGGAAAATGGCGTGGTCGTGCGCGATCCGGACGCCGGCTCATACATCGAGGGAACGACAGTCACGCTGACAGCGGAAGCGGCGGCCAGCCATGCATTCACAGGCTGGAGCGGCGACGTTCCATCCGGCGATGAAACCGACAATCCCTTGTCCATCGTCATGGATAACGATAAGACGCTCACCGCCAACTTCCTGGAAATCGTGCCCGTCACCGATGAACAATTGCGCGATTATCTGTTGGGAATCATCTCGCTGACGCCGGGACAATGTCTGGGCGCCGACCGTAATCAGGACGGCTACATCGACATCGGCGATTTGCTCGCGCAATAAAACGTCAGCCCGGGCCTTGTTTGAACTGAACTTCCGCCCTCACTCACGGTCGGGCTGCTGCATTTATTCTCGCACAGAGACACGGAGTGCACGGAGATTTCAATGATTGTATTCAAAGCAGATACGGAATCAGTTCTCTGCGCCATTGCGTCTCTGCGTTGAATTTTTCAGGTTCCCTTAATTTTTTTCAACCTTTTCGGCGAAGATGGCGTCTAACCGCTGTTGATCCCTTTTATGGACGCATGACTCATGGATCCTTCGCTTTCCGATGCAATGTTGCTGCGTATGTATCTCCGCGGGGAACGGTCGGCGTTCGACGCGCTCTATCGGCGGCATTGCGCCATGACGCACGCGACGGCCTACCGGTTGACGCAGCAATGGGACGACGCGGAGGAGGTGTTGCAGGAAGTGTTCCTCAAACTGGCGCGCAACGCCCGGGAGCTTCGCGAGCCGCAATACCTGAGGACGTGGCTGTATCGCACGACGATCAACGCGGCATACGACGCGCTGCGTCAGCGCCAGAAGCAGCGCGGCCGCACGATCAGCGAGCAGGAATGGCGCAAGGTGGTTTCGATGGAGAGCATGCGCCGCGAAACAGAGCGCCGGGAGGCGCGGGATCATGACCGGCTGCTTGCGCAGGTAGAGGCGCTGATCCCCCGTTTGCCGGAGCGTCAGGGCGCGGCGGTGGTGCTGCGGGTTTTTCAAGGATTGAGTTTCAACGAGATCGCGCAGGTGATGCAGATCTCGGAAGGCACGGCCAAGAGCCATTATTCGCTGGCTGTAAGCAAATTAAAGCAGTGGTGCGAGAAAGAGGTCAGGGATCAGAGGTCAGAGGCTAGTCGATAGATCGGGAAGAGGGAGTGTTGTTTTGGCAGGAAAACTCGGACTTGTCGGACCAGTCAGACCAGTCAGACAAGCCGGTTGAGTCGAATGGAGCGGAGCTGTCTGCTTGGACGGATCATTGGAAAAAAAGCATGAAACGAACCGCCTTACATCATGATGATTGGATCGTCTTGCTGTCGGAAGACGCGCGGGATGAGACGCAGCGCGCCCGGCTGCTGGAGCGATTGGAAGACGGCCCGGCGCGGGAGCGGTACGAGTTCCACCTGCGGCTGCTCGACGCGGCGCGCGAGGCGCCGATGCCGGCTTCGTCGCAGGTGTATTACGACGGCGTGCTGGAAACGATTCACCGGCGCATGCCGCAGTCGCCGGCCCCGGCGCGCCGCAGACCGGTCTGGCGCATATCCCGCCAGGCCGGCGCTTCTTTGTTTATCTACGCCCTCATGCTTTTTGGCGTCGGCTTCAGTCTGCTGGCCGGCGGAGGCCTGATTGATGAAAACGCAAATTCAGCAAGAATGAACAGCAGCAGAACGATGCTGGCGCAGGCGCCGGTGCGCACAACGCCGAACGCCAATCCTCCGCGAGCGGTGTATGTCAAAGGTCTGGGACCGGTGGCGGGAGGGCAGGCGCTGCGCGCAATGAACGACAGTGAACTGGCCCAGCTGGGCATCGCGCGGGAATACAACAACGGAGAGGCCCAATACGTTTTGTGCGGCCTTGCCCCGGAAAAATGTCAGCGAGGAATCTCATTATGAAGCGAAACGCCTTCACCTTTGTGGAGCTCACCGTGGTGATGACGATCATCGCGATTCTGGCGGCGATCGCCATACCGAATTTTTTGGAATTTCAAACTCGGGCGCGCGTCTCGCGAACCAGGGCCGATCAGGCGGCGCTGCATGCGGCGTTGCAGGCGTACCGGCTGGATCAACGTGCATATCCGCCGAACCGGCAGGCTGGCGTGGCCGATCAATTTGCGCTGACCGCGCTGACCACGCCGATGTCTTATATCTCGCGCTTGCCGATCGATGAGTTTTCGCACCGGCCGACGGATCCCTTTTTTTACTACAACGGCCTGCAGGTCAATCCGGAAACCGGCGTGCATATTCAAAATCCCGACGCCCTGATGAACGGCTTCACCAGCGCGCTGGTCTGGTCGGTCGGACCGGACCATAATCAAGACGAAGCCGGGCTTTCGCCGGACATGCAGCCGGATATCCAGATTGATGAAAATGGCGAGGTCAGGATCCTGCTTTACGATCCGACCAACGGCACGACATCGAACGGCGACATCTTACTGCTCGTGGATTAAAAAAGCGGATGTAAAAAACGTGGCACGGGCGTCTCGCCCGTGATTGCCGGAAGGAGAAAACCTTGGATTTTCCAGTGCTGCGCATGGGCAAGATGCCCATGCCACAAACCAAGGTATCCTTTTTGCACACGTTCCAAGGAATGAAACGATGAGAGCGCTCACGATCCGACGATTGCCCAGTCATTTTGAAATCCGCCGCTGGCGTGCGCTGCTGATGATGCTGGCGCTGCACGGCGGTTTGATGTCATTCTATTTCATTTTGTTGACGCCGTTTGTTTTTGCATTTGATGAAATGTTCTCTAGTCTTGGCGCGGAATTGCCATCGCTGACGCAGCAAATCATGTACAGTTATCACATGCCCCTGCCATACAAAGTGCTGGCTGTTGTCAGCGTGACCTGCATCGACGCTCTAATTTTTATCATCCTGCGATATAATAAATTCCTGACGGCTTGCTGGTCGGTGGGATTCACGATGTGCATCGTATTGATGATCGCCTTGATCCCGTTGTCGCTGTTTTTACCGTTGTTTTGTTTACCGTCATTAATACCTTCATCATAAGGGAGCAAAACTCATGATAGGCTTATTCAACAGCGTTCCGCGCAGAATCGAAGACATCGCACTGCTGACGCGGCACATCTCGGGCGCGATGAAGGCGCGCGCGCCGATGCATGAAATCCTGCGGTCTTACGTGGCAGATTGCGAGCCGGGCAAGATGACGCGCGTGGTGAACGAGATGGCGGGCGACGTGGAGGCCGGAACATCCCTGGCCGACGCGCTGGACAAGCACATTCTCACCTTCCCCGCATCGTTCCGCCGCCTGGTGCGCGTGGGCGAGCAGAGCCGCACGCTCGAAGGCACGCTGGAGCAACTCGCCGTCAGCCTGGAGGAAGGATTGAAGAGCTACGAGTTCTTCCGCCGCGTGGCGATCTACCCGTTGTTCGTCACGATCCTGATCTGGCTCGATGTGATGTTCATCCTGATCTACATCCTGCCGAAGTTTGACGATATTTTTTCCGGGCTGGGCGCCCAATTGCCTTACATGACTGAGCTCTGGCTGGGACTGAACCACAGCAACGTCGTGCCGATCATTTTCACGCTGCTGATGCTGATCCCTATCGCCATGCTCACCGGCACGGCGCTGGGGCTGCGTTTCCGGCTGACCGGATCGGGGCGCTTCATGCTGCAACTGCCGTTCGCCGGCGTGGTGTTGCGCCGGATGGAAACGGCGCGCTTCACCAAAAACCTGGCGCTGCTGTTGGATGTGAACCTGCCACTGTCCGAAGCGCTGGGTCTGCTGGTCGATTCCACGGACAATGCATACGTGCAGTCCGCGATCCGCGATTTACAGCGGCGCTACGAAAGCGGCGAAAAGCTGGGCGGTTTGATCGCCGGGCAGCCGCTCTTTCCGGCCGGCATGGCGGTGATCATCGCCTCGGCCGAGGATCGCGGCGGACTGGCGCAGGCGCTGCACGGCTTGTCAAAGTTCTACCAGGAACGCACGGCGCACGGTCTGGCCGTGATTCGCGAGATCTTCGAGCCAGTGCTGCTGGTGTTGGTCGGGCTGATGATCGCCATGCTGCTGCTGGCGATGTATTTACCGCTATTCACGCTGCCGGGTTTGATTCCGAGTTCGTGATGGGGAGCGTTGTGGCGCTGGTCGACGGTTTTCGGACAAGTCCGGCTCGTCGGACACGTCGGACTGGTCAGACAAGTCTGACTCGTCTGACCGGTGAAATGAATTACGAGGACGAGAACGAGAAAGGACCCGACATGACCATGCAAATTCTGCATCCCCCGGAATCGTTGGATCACGCCCCGGTATGGTTGGGCGAGATGATCGAATGGGCGCACGCGCTGGGCGCCACGGACGTGCATCTCTTTCCCTCGACCGACGGCGGACGCCTCTGGGTGCGCTTGAACGGCGACCTGCAGGAGATCTGCTCGTATTCCGTCGATCTGCACACGCGCATGGTCTCGCGGCTCAAGGTGCTGGGGCGCTGCACCGATTACACCGGCGCGCCGATCCAGGAAGGCCGCTTCGGCCTGAACGGCGTGAGCCGCGGCGGCGAGGCGCGCCTCTCCATCATCCCCACGCTGCAAGGCGAAAAGGCGGTGATCCGGCTGCTGGCCGGAGAAAACCGGAAACTGGAGCTCGACCAGCTCGGCTTCGGCGAGGAGCTGCGCAGCGCATTGCGCTCGGCGATGGACCTGCCGCAGGGTTTGCTGCTGGCCGTAGCGCCCAGCGGCTGCGGCAAGAGCACCGCGCTATATGCGCTGCTGGCGGATTTGCACGCGCGGCAATCGCGGCCGGTGTCAATCGTCACGCTGGAGGATCCGGTGGAGCAGAGCCTGCCCTTCGCGGCGCAGGTGAACATCGAAGCGGAACGCGGCCTGACCTTCGGCGCCGGATTGCGCGCGATCCTGCGGCAGGATCCGGAAGTGATCCTGATCGGCGAAATTCGCGACGCCGAAACGTCGCGCGCGGCGCTGGAGGCAGCCCTCACCGGACATCGCATTCTGTCCAGCATGCACACCTTGAACGCCGCCGAGGCGCTGGCGCGGCTGATGCAGATGGGATCGCCGCCGTACATCATCGCCTCGGCGCTGGCTGGAATTTTGAACGTGAGGCTGCTGCGGCTGTGCTGCGAGCACTGCAAAACGGCGCGCACGCCGGAACCGCTCGAAGCAGAACGCATGCGCCGCATGCTGGGACAGACGCCGGAAAAAATCGCCGCGACCAAGGGCTGCGAGCGCTGTCTGGACTCCGGCGTGGGCGGACGCACGGGCGTGGGCGAATGGCTGACGCCGACGGCCGCCATGCCGCAGGCGCTGGGCGAGGGACGCCCCACGCCAGAGATTCAAAAAACGCTGCGCATCGTAGCCTCAGCACAGCAGGAAATCATGCGCCTGCTTACAGACCTTCAAATCGCGCCGATGGAACTGGCGCAACTGACTGGCATGAGTTCGCTGGAAACGCCGCCATCCGGAGAGTGCGAATCATGAAAACGTCCAGCGTCATGACGCCGGTTTTGAAACTGCTTGCTCCGACAGCGGTAGCAGTCGCGCTGTTCTTCCTGCTTCTCTCCGGCTTTAATTATCCCGAGGATGCAATGCCCATCATCGCATTCGTGATTTTCGCTGTTTGGCTCGTGTTTGAGTTTTATTTTTTCCAGGAATTCATCGGGATGTGCCTTCGCCTGAATTTCTCCAGCCTGTCGCGAATGAGCGTACGGGCGAAAGAATATCCCATGGTTGCGAAAAACGATGGCGCGGGTTTTGTGCGCATCTTTCCACTGACGCTGTTCATCTGGATCATCGCCGCCTTATTGGGATATCTGGGTCAAAGCTTCGGATTCGTCATCGGTTTTCTCATTTTGGTCGCGGTATCGATGGGATTTTCCATCATGGAAATGATTTTTCTGCCGTCCTGCTTTCGCCGCGGCCCGGAGCTGCTGCGCGAGTCGCGCTGGGTGGCGGCGCAGCACGGCATGGCGCTATTCACCTTGCTGGGAAGCGCTGCTCTGGCGTTCACGTTTGTTTCATTGTTTTTTTGAGAAAGGCGCATGAACCATGGAAAGAACAGCGTTTTTGAACGGCCTGATGGGGATGAGCTTCGCGACGATGTTTTTCTTTATTCACTACATCTTATTGCAAATCCTGGGGCGCCGCAACACAGTCCGCTGTTTATGGATTGGCGTTGGCATGACTTTTCTGGTCAGCGCCGTTCTATCTTATTTAGCCGGAGGCATGGCGGTTATCCTATACGGAATCGGCGCCGCCGTGGTCATGCTGATCGTGTTTCCGGTCTGGGTCCGGCTCTCTTTGCCGGGAAATCTTGTCGCCTTGGTTCCGCTCTATCTTTCGTATCTCTTCTTATTCAATGCGCAGTATTTATTTTTCCTGGCGCCATTGATCGCAGCGATCTGTTGGATGATCCCGGCTCACCGGCGGCTGGCCGAGCTGGCCTCGCCGCGGCGCTTGCCGCGTCTGCGCCCGATGCGCCGCGTAAGATCATCGCCGCAGACCGGCATGACGTTGATCGAATTGCTGATCGTGGTGTTGATGATGGCCATCTTTGCCGCAGGCCTCAACTATGCCATCCAGGCGGCGTCGCGATCGCAGCGTTTCATCCAAAATCGCCTGACTGCGCTCGAACAGGCGGAAACGCAACTGGCGCGGCTCGCTGCGCGCGATACTTCGCCGCAACCGGGGACGTATCCGTTGGATGACGATCTACTCACGGATGACGTCGCCACGAGCGGGCAACTCATCATCGAAAATTTGGATAATCCGGCATTGCGGCTGGCGCGGGTGCGCGTGTCGATCACCGAAAAACCCGGCTACTATGTGACGCTGGAAAAAGTCCTCCCGGTTCACGGCAAGGAGCAAACACATGCGAGCATCCATTAAAGCCGCGCGAGCGCCGCAAAGGCGCCGGCGGGGATTCACGCTGATCGAACTGCTGATCGTCGTGCTGGTCATCAGCATCATCGGCGGATCGGCCTACCAGATGGCTTATAACATCGAGGAACTGGGCGACCGGATGCAAACGCGCATCGACGTGGCGCAGGCGCAGTCATGGGTACGGCAAAACTGGCGCGCGGAAGTGGAACTGGCCAGCAGGATCGGACTGGCTGGCGACGCGGACGAGCTGCGCCTGACGCGGCGCGACGCGAACGGCCGCGAATTGCAGCGGCGTTATCGCCTGGATGATCAACAGCGGCTGATCTGCGAGACATGGCTGGACGGGCAGTTTCAACCGATGCGCACACGCATCATTGATTCGCGCGCGGAGAAGCTGGCGTTCTCGCAAGAAGGGCGTCTGGTGAAAATATCCTGGACCGCGCTGCGCTTCGACGGACGGCAAACCTGGCGCTGGCCTTCGCACTGCGAGGCGGCTGCGCTGTTTGCTGACGCAGCAGAAGGAGGGCGGAATCAATGATCGCATTCGATCCACACCATCGCCGCAATGGACGGCGCGGCGTCACGTTGATGGTGATGTTAGTCCTTATTCCGGCGGCCCTGGCGGGTTTGCTGCTTGTCTTTACGCATCTGGAAATTCAACTACGCGAAGCCGCGCGCTGGGAGGGACGCATCCAGGCGCGCCACCTGGCGGAGTCCGCCCTGCTGGAATGGACGACGCAAACTTCGTCCTTCGCGAGCGCGCCGGAAACAACGGACGACGGCGCATGGCGCCTGCGGCTGGAGCGGATGCTTTCGCCGCAGAACACCTATCGCGTGTTTGAGCAGACGGAATCCGCGAACGGCGTGCGGCCTGTGGCCGTCCGCTGCGAAGGCGTCGCCGCCGCGCTGAAAGCCGACAAAGCCGCGCCGCACATCGTTTGCCAGATCATCGCGCGAATCGCCGAAGAGACCGGAACGCCTGAAATTCTATCGATCCGCTACCAGCGCCGGTAAACGCCGTTTCCCTTGCTGTTTATTGATCCGCGCTGATCGCACCGCGCCGTTCCTCGAGAGCGGCGCGTGTTTTTTCCGCATGCTGGGCGGTGATGGGATAGAAATACAGCGCAAACAGGGCCATGACGGCGGTTATAGCCGGCGCTCCGGCGAGAAAAAGGCGCATCAGGAAGAACGTGCCGGCTGGTTGTTCCGCGCCAAAATCCGGCGAGAATCCGGAAAAGTTCAATGCGATGCCGGTGCCCATGTAACTAAACGAGACGACAGCCTTTTCAATCCAGGAAAACACGGCGCTGAACATGCCTTCGCGGCGTTGTCCATGCAGCAGCTCGTCTTCATCGCAGATGTCGGCCATCATCGAAGCGAGCATGATTTTCACCGCGACCCACATCGGTCCGCAAAGCAGCGGATCGATCAGAATCACCGGATCGAGTTTGAACGAGACAATCATCAGATTGACGTCCCAGATGGGGTGGCCGGGCGCGAAGATAAACCATTTCATCACGCCGCCGAAGGCCATCAGCGAATAGACAAAGTAGAGCGATCCCTTTTTGCCGAACAAACTCGCCAGCCAGGTGATGATCGGAATCGAGATGAATCCGACTACGGCATAGCCGGATGTGAGCAGGCCCTTCTGCAGCAGCCCCGCGGCTTCGCTGCCGTCGTTCATGTAGTAGACCAGCAGGTATTGATCGATGCCTGACGCCAGCACGCCGGACAGCGTGTTGAGCACGATAACCGCCACCAGGACTACAAAGGCCTTGCTGCTGAGCGAGTCTTTGATGCTGTCGAGGATCTTGACCTTGGATTGCTTGGCGGTTTTGCGGACGAAGCGTTCACGCACGAGCAGCCCCGGCATGGAGCCGAGACCCGCCATGACGAGCAGACCGATCAGCCAGGCCATGGAGTGAATCCCGGTCATTTCCAGTTTTTCCGCGGCGATCAGCCAGGCGCCCAGCGCGGTGGCCAGCGGGATCATCCAACCGCTCAGGAATTCGCCGCTCTTATGGAAAAAGGCACAGTAAGCCATCACGCGCGTGCGTTCATTGTAGTCCGGCGTCAGCTCGTAGCTCAGGCTGCCGTATGGCACGGCGAAGATCGTGTAGCAGGTGAAATAGATCAACTGCAGTCCGATGAACCATATAATTTTCGCGCTGTCGCTCCAGCTCTCCGGGACGTACCACAGCAGCGCGAACAGGACGCCCATCGAGATCGCGCCGATGACGATGAACGGCTTGCGCCGTCCGAAGCGCGAGTGAAAATTGTCCGAGATGTAGCCCATGATAGGATCGCTGAAGGCGTCCCAGATGCGCGGAATCATCAAGGCGGTTCCGACCCACCCCGCATTGACCTTGAGCAGCATGTTATAAACGGGATAGGCGAGCGTGCTGACGCCGGCATAGCCGAAAAACGCGGAAAGCGCTCCGACGCCCAAGGCGAGTTTTTCCCAAAAAGGCACCCGATCCCGCGGGGCGGTCGGCTTCTTGCTGGATTCACTCATGCGTCATGCTCGCCTTTCTATTGCAGATGATCCTGGCCCGCGGCGCTTTCAACCGTGATCGCCGCAGGCTCAAGTTTATCCGATGTTGCTTTCAACAGGATGGCGCCGGCTTGATCTTTCAATCCGCTGACGATGACCTGGCACAATCCGTTGAATAAATTGCATTCACTGGAACGAAACGGTTGATGGCTGACCGCGTCTCCGTTCGCGACGGCCATGATTTTTCCCGGACCGGCGATTTCAAAGCGAATCAGATCATCCGCGACCGGCACGCATTGATTGTTTTCATCCACGGCGCAAACAGTGAGATACGCCAGGTCCCGCCCGTCGCTTTGGATGCGTTGGCGATCCACGGTCAAGACGATCCGCTGGGCGGCGCCGGTCGTGCAGCGCTTTGCTTCCGCCCACGGTTGATCGTCTTTGTATGCAACCACGCGCAACTCGCCAGGTTCATAAACCACGTCCGGCCAAATCAAGCGGTACTGATACGGCGCCTTGCTTTGCATGCCCAGCGACTTGCCGTTGAGAAACAGCTCCGCTTTGTCGCCGCTGGTGTAGACGTAAACCGGCGTTATTTCGCCGATGCGATCGGGCCAGTTCCAATGCGGCAGGATGTGCGCCATGGGCAGTTCCGGCCGCCAGCGCGCCTGGTAGAGATAGAAGCGGTCTTTCTTGAATCCGCACAGATCATAAATCCCGAAATAGGTGCTGCGCGAGGGGGACTGGTTGCTCCATTTCTTCATTTTTTCGAGCAACTCCTCCCGCTCTGCGGCGGAGCTCATGTTGAGCAGCACGCTCGGATCGTCGTTGAACGGCGTCGGCTCGCCGAGGTAATCAAAACCGGTCCAGACGAATTCCCCCGCGACAAACGGCATCCGGTCGAGCGCGGCAAATTCATCTTCCGGCATCGTGGCCCAATCCGGAATGTGCAGGTCGTACGAGGTGACCTGAAAGCCGGAAAGGTGTTTTCCGTTTTCGCGCTGCGCCGGGAAGAAATACACTCCGCGCGAGCTGACGCAAGACGATGTCTCGCTGCCATAAACCGGGGCGCCGGGATTGTCGCGATGAAATTCCTCGTATTTAAATGGCTTGTAGTTGTATCCCATCACGTCCAGCGTCTTAGAGAAACCGTTAGAGCCTGAATCCTTATTATTGCATCCCGCGGTGACAGGACGGCTGACGTCGTGTTGGCGGATAATTTCGCGCAGCCGCCGGGAAACCTCGACGCCTTTTTCGCCTTCCCATTGCTCGGCGATTTCATTGCCGGTGCTCCACATGACGATCGAAGGATGGTTGCGATCCCGCCGGACCATCGCGCTCAGGTCTTTTTCATGCCAGGCGTCAAAAAGTTTCGCGTAGTCATTCGCCAGCTTGGAGCAGCGCCAAGTGTCGAACGATTCATCGAGCACCAGAAATCCCATCTGGTCGCAGAGGTCGAGGAACTCCGGCGCAGGCGGATTGTGAGCGCAGCGAATGGCGTTGCAGCCAAGTTCTCTCAACAGTTCCAACTGCCTCTCCATCGCGCGGGTGTTGACCGCGGCGCCCAGCGGACCCAGATCATGATGCTGGCACACGCCGTTGACCGGGACTCGTTTGCCGTTGAGCAAAAAGCCCTGATTCGCGTCGAAGATGGCGCTGCGCACGCCGAAGCGGGTTTCGCATTGATCCACGACGGCGCCGTCGATGCAAAGCGAAGTCTTCAGCAAATAAAGCTGAGGATCTTCCAAATCCCACAATCGCGGATCGGCGATGGAAAGCTTGGTCATGGCTGTCTGCGCTTCATCCCGCGCCAGTTGAAATCCGTCGATTGTTTTCTGAGCGACAGGCTGATCCGGATTATCACATGATGTTATTTCAAAGTTGACCGACAGCTCCGCCGGATCATTTCCATGATTCTCAAGCTCCGCTTCAACCTGGAGCTCGACGTTCACGTTCGAGATGCGCCCCTGGACGATCTTGACGCCCCAGTGCGCGATATGCACAGGATGACATTTCTCCAGCCAGACATGCCGGTAGAGTCCGCCGCCCGGATACCAGCGCGACGAATCCGGAAGATTATTCAGGCGCACCGCCAGCACATTCTCTTCGTCGTACTTCAACCAGGGAGTCAAATCGAGGCGAAACGAGGTGTAGCCGTACGGCCAGCCGCCCACCAGATGGCCGTTCAACCAGACCTGCGAGTTCGACATGGCGCCGTCGAAATCGATATAGATCCGCTTGTCACGGTCTTCTTCCTGGAGTTGAAAATGCTTGCGGTACCAGCCGATGCCGGCATAGGGCAGTTTCCCGGTCGACCCCGGCAGGTTCAAGCGGAAAGGCGACTCGATGCTCCAGTCGTGCGGCAGATCGAGCAGGCGCCACTGCGAATCCTCCGCATCGGCCGTCTCCAGTCCTTGCGGTTCGCCTGACGGCCCATCGGCGCTCTCCGGCTCAAAGTAGATAAACCGCCAACGATCATCGAATAGTATGCGTGTTCTTACGGCCTGCATGTTTACGGATGGCAAATTACTCATAGATAGTTCCACTCGTGAATAAGTATCAATTTGAACTCGGAATCGTATGTCCGAGCAAAAAGGAATTGCACCCTAATGATCCTGCTTTTTTGTGACAAGCACTTCTTGAATCTTATTCCTTTTCGCTCTTAAATAGCCGATTGCAGGCTGAATTTTGAGCTGGTTATCGTACAGCTCCGGGCGGCAGTCAAACGATTATCACGAATCAATGATTCAATATCACATAAAGGCAATTGGCGCAGTTGATCGAGCCATGATTATAATAAAAACTCATGCAGCCGCTGTGCTGAGTCAGCATGTTATTTACAAAGAGGTGTTATCATGATGGGCAAACGATTCAAAGCGATGCTGTTGTTATTAATATTCTGTCTGCCCGGCGGGCTGGCGGCGGCACAAAATCAGGATTCAAAACGAGGGGATAAAATGTTTCTGAACGGCGCTGATATTTCAATGCTCACCAAGGTCGAGGAGAATGGCGGCAAGTTCAAATTGAACGGCGAAGTGAAGGATTTTTTTGAGATCATGAAATCGTACGGCATGAACTCGTACCGGCTGCGCCTGTTTGTGAAGCCTAATTATGAGGGCGGCGTTGTCAATGATCTCCCATATACGATTCAGCTGGCGAAACGCATCAAGGCGGCGGGGATGGTGTTCATTCTGGATTTTCACTATTCGGACACCTGGGCCGATCCGCAGCATCAGATCAAACCCGAGGACTGGGAGGGGCTGGATTTTCCGGCGCTGACGCAGAAGGTTGAGGACTACACGTCCGAGGTGATCGCGACGTGCAAGGACAACGGCGTGCTGCCGGAGATCGTGCAGATCGGCAATGAAATCCGCGCCGGCATGATCTGGCCGGAAGGACGCGTGGGAAACGCCGGGGACGATCAGACGGTGCAGTGGAATCAACTGACCGAGCTGATCAAGGCGGGCATTCGCGGAGTGCACGGCGCGGTGGGCGGCGGTGATCAGGTGAAAATTATGATACACACCGATCAGGGCGCCAATCGCGGCCACACAAAATGGTTCTTCGACAATCTGCATCAACACGACATTGACTATGACATCATCGGGCTGAGCTACTACCCCTGGTGGCATGGCACGATGCAGGAGCTGCGCGACAATCTGATCGCCACGGCGAACGATTACGGCAAGCCCATCATTGTCGCGGAAGCGGCTTATCCGTATTTCGACATGGATAATTGGTGGCAGGAAAATCGCGGCGATACGCTGGAGTATCCGCTGACCGTGGATGGGCAGCGCCAGTTTCTGGCCGATGTGATCTGCGCGCTCGAGGCGATTCCCAACGACCTCGGCCTGGGCATCCTCTACTGGTATCCGGAGGCCGTGCCCGTCGGCGAACTGGAAGTCTGGAACAACGGCCACACGGCGCTATTCGATTTAGACTTCAACGCGCTTTCATCCATGAGCGCATTTCAAAAACAACCCAGCATCTCCGCCGGCAGCTGGCATTTTTTTCATCTCAAGAGTTTTCCCATCATGTGACGCATCGGTAATCAACAGGCTCAGTTATTCTCTATGCGCGTCGTGTGCCCTATGCGAGAATCACAATTTTTAAGTGGTTCCCTTGGATCTAGAGTGTAAATATAAAGGCGAGTTTTGCAGCAGCCCGGCCGTAAGAGCGGCCGGGCCGCTGTTTTTCGAGAACCGCGTTATTTCGCTGCTTCGGCCTCTTCGCCGATGGTTTTGTATTCGAACGCATCGACGATGATCTCTGTGCCGCTGGAGTTTTCGTGCTTCTCGCCCGTCAGGCGCACGGTCAGCGTGTGCTTGCCCATCGGCAAGTCGTCGCTTGTGAACAGCAGCTGGCCGTATGACGTGGTTTGCCAGAAGCAATCAACCTTCCCGGCCGATTTTCCATCGAGCAGAATTTCGGCGATGCCGAGGTCTTCGCGCCGGTGGCCGTAATAAAGTACCTTGCAGCCTTCGAAGGTGAACGTGGCTTCCGATCCGGTCGTCTCGGAATAGTGCTCGGTGTTTTTATACCCCGGATTGCCGCCATACTGACCCCATCGGCCCGTGTAGCTGATGGACTCATGTGCGTCGTCCACTTTGAAGATGACGCCTGGCGAAGCAATGAGCGACTCGGAATACTCGCTGACGTTGCCGGCGGCGTCGCGGGCGTTGACACGATAGGCATACTTCCGGCCGTTCTTCACGGTTCGATCTTCGTAGGAACTATCGGTCAGGTTTTCAGCAAGCACGCTAAACTCCCTGTCCTCGCCATCCGCGCGCGAAAGCGTGTATGCGATGAAGTCCGCCTCGGGATTGGGCGTCCAATTCAGCGAAATCAGTTGATTGTCGGTTTTGGCGCCGAGGCCCGTAGGAATCGACGGCGCGGCGGCGTCCGGGCCATCCACGATGTATTCGAAGGCGTCGAGAATGATCTCGAAGCCTCTCGCGTCGGGATTGCTCTTGCCGTTGCAGCGCACCTGGATGGTGTGTTTGCCGGGTTTGAGGTTTGCGTCCTCGAACAGGAGCGCATGGAAGTTTCTCCGGCGGCTGTAGCAATCGACGCTGTCGACCAGCTCGCCGTCAAGGATGATGTCGGCGAAGCCCAAGTCGTTGCGCACGAAACCGTAGACGCGAATATGCGAACCTTCGAAGGTGAAGGTCGCCGTCGCTCCGGCGGACTCGCAAAAGTGCTCGGTCCGCATGAATCCACCTTGACCGACGTAGGTTCCCCATTCGCTGGTGTAGGTGACGGCGGGATCGGCCTCGTCGGTCATCAGCCAATTATTAGGCGTGCCGGCCACTGTTTCGCTCCGGTCGCTTTCGTTGCCGCTGAAGTCCACGCTCGATACGGCGTAGTAATACGTTCTGCCGTTCTTGACGGACATGTCGGCGTAATTCTCTTTATTCACCAACTTGGCGATCCTTTTGAACCGGCCGCCCTCTTTCTTCGCGCGGTAGATATTGTATCCGGCGAAGTCGGATGGACGCGCGACGTTCTTCCACGAAATTTTGACGATGTCATAGCCCTCGACAATGGACAGCTCCTGCGGCGGTTCGGGGCTGATTTTGTCGCGTTTTCCGGGCAGGGCGCCAGGTTTGTACACCTTGATGAAGCGCCACTGCGCACTGGCGTCGGCCAACTCAATCGAGCCGATGCTCGGGGCGTCTTCGTTGCCGCTGAACTGAAGGCGCGCGCCCGTGGAATCATTCTCGATGAAGTAGTAGCCGTGGCGGTGATGAGTCAGCGTCCATTGCGCCGAGGCGTCTTGAGTTCTGGCGGAGGCGAGCGTCAGCTGCTTGCCGTCCGTGCTCAGTCTCCAGCCGTTGGCGCGAGAAACGATGAAGTATTTTCCATTATCCGCCGCGACAAGCAGCCAGTTGGTCGCGGGATGGATGTCAAAGATGCCGGTCATGCCGGGCACGCCTTTTTTCTCGCCGGACGCGATCCGCTTGTGACTGTCTCTGTTGTGCAGGTAATAGTAGGTGTTTTCGCGCAGTTGGGTGTCGCCGTCCCATGAGCCGAACAGCCGGCCCAGTGGACGGAGGGTCAGGCGGTCATGCTCCCACGGCGCTCCGGGCGCGCCGTTCGGCCAGCCCAGCGCAAAGGGGAAGAACTCGTAGCGTGCGACGTGATCGTCAAGCTCCATGCGATACAGCACTTCGGCCATCCAGGTGTAATGCTGTTCGAACGTCCAACCGGCTGGACCACCCCAGTTGACCACGTTCCACTCCGTGTTCCAGACCGGCGCGCCGTAGTTGCGGGAAGCGGAATCGCAGATGTCGAGAAACTGGTCCGCGTTCGGCCAGCCGATATAGACATGAATCGCCACGGCGTCGTAGCGCATGCCCATTTCCTTGGCCACCCGGAAGAAGTTTTGCGCCCAGCCGTTGTTCCACCATGACGTGGACGGGCTGACCAGCGGCAGTTCAACCGCTTCGAAACGGCTCCACAGCTTCACCACTAATTCCCACGGCATTCGTGATTGGTCGGGGCGATCCGGCTCGTTGAAGCCCATCAGATAAACCGGCCAGGAAGTCGCGGCCCACTCCGCCTGCCTGAGCGCCAGGTCTTCCCAGCCGCCGTTGCCCCAATGCATCGGTTGAAGATGCATGGTATCCGGAAGGTTCTCGCCGGGATCCTTACCCCAATTGTAATAATGCGAGATGCGCTGGTCGGTATGTCTGCGGCCGCCGCCCTGTTCGGCGAGTCCCTTCTTGGGGTAATGCGAGCGGAAGACGATCGACCATTGCTGATCGTCGCTGTCGGCGGTGGGTTGCTGGACGAGTTGGGTATTTGTTTGCGAGCCGGAAGCGGCCAAGGCCATGCCGCTATGGACATTGATGAGTTTCTTTTGCTCGTTGCCGGTGTCCTCGATGGTCCAGAGCTGATGGTCGAGGGCGTAGTATTTGTGTTCGCGCACTGGCGCGTTGGATTTTTCCGAGGCGCCGGCCACTTCAAGGCACAACTGCGTTTCGCGATTAACGATGCGGTAGAAGTCCGTCCCGTAGAGATTCAGCACGTAGTATTGCTGCGAGGGATCGCCGGTCGCAGGCGCCAGGATCGCGGCGCCATCGTCCGTCGCGTCCACAGCCAATCCGTTCTGTTTGTTTTCGAGGGTATAGAGATTATCCCAATAGGTCGCGTAACGGGTTTGGGCTGGCGGAGCGATTTTCACCTCGGTTCCCAACGGATAGCCCTTGCCGCCATTCGGCGGCAGCAGCGCCAGTTCGCGAACGCGCACTGAGCCGTTGTCCTCGATGACCAACTGTACGCCGGTGGTGAAAATCGGATCAAAATCAATGCGGATCGCGTCCTCCTCATTGTCACTGAACGACGCCCCCGGAATCGGTTTCCATCCATCGTCGGTGGCGTAGTTCAAATGAAAGTTGTGGATCGCGCCAGAACCTTCGCCGCAGTATATGTGCGCGCTGGCGATAGAGCGCGGCAGATTGAATTCAAGCTCGAGCTGATGCGGACCCTGGGCATCCTCGCTCGCCCAGCACGAAGCGTCATCCACGATGCCGTCGGTCGCCAGAAATGGCCGCGACTTCGAATCGAGCTGCGAACTCGCGGTCACCATGGGCGTCAGCGCAACCTCGAGCTCGACATCTTTATCGATGGGAAAGCCCTTGCCGTCGTTGGGCGAAAAGAGAGCCAGTTCCGTCACACTCACTTCGCCGTCGGCCGGGATGACCAGGCGAACCTTTGTCGTCTTGACGGACTCGCTGAAGAGCAGCTGCTTCTGCGTGTCCTGATTGCCGCTTGCCGAACCGCCTGGAATCGCAACCCACTTCGAACCGTCCCAGCTCTCCAGGGAGAAATCCGCAAGCGCGCCGTCGCCCTTGACGCCAGTAAACACGTGCGCGCTGCCGAGCTCAAATTCGTCCGGCAACTCGACTTCGAGCCAGTGCGGACCGTCGCCGTCGCCGCTGACCCAGCGCGACGAATCGCACACGATTCCATCGACCGCCCGCCAGGCGATCTGCGCGGATGAAACCGAATCCGCTTTGGCATCCGTGTAACGCGCCAGGTTCATCCCCTGCGCCCGCACGTCATGCGCGGCAAAAAGGCATAGGATTGTCAGGAGTGACAGGAGTGTTCCAATCATCCGAAATTTTTCTCGTTTGGCGGCGAAGTGCATCATTGTTCCTTCCTTATCATGGTTTGATGTGGCGACGGACGCTGTCAGACTGAGTCGCATCAATTTCATTCGGCGCCGGCGGCAAATCGGCGGATACGCGCCGCCTTTCGCCGTGGCGTATGCTTGGTATCCTGGATCGGCGCGGTCAAGCGAAATCGGCTCCGCGTGAACCTGCTCGCGTTTCCAGACCTTTGAGTTTTTGCCATCGAACGAGCTATTGCTGTTTGGCGGACATTACTCGGTTTTGCTGCGCTGATCACGGGAGAGCCGAAAGCGAACCTATCCAGAATGAGGTTACGGCCTTCGGTCCAGACTCTATCGGCTTCATCCGGCGGCTGTTATGCGCCGGCGCCTCGTCACAAGTAAAACATAGCAATGACATCGAATCGCTGATTGCGGTCAATAACATGACACAAGAAATTGAATTTGGATTGGTTTTTTTTGTGAAAAAGCCAAATGAAAACGGGCAGCCGATCCTGACTGACTGCCCGTTTCATCGCTCTTTTCGGAATTCAATCCCATTCATGCCTCTGCCGCCGATCAACACGAACGGCAAAGGCGAATGAGACGAATGTTCGGTTTAATCAACCGCCCATTGCTGATTCGTGCCGCCCCAATAGGACCATGTGCCGACGTTGGAGCCGTTTGAGGTGCCATAGGCGTCCAGGCACTGACCCGTGGAAAGCGTCGGTGTGATGCGGAAATATCCGCTGCCCACATCTGAGAACATGAAGCGCTGGGTGCCGCCGCCCCAATAACTGTAAAGGGCGATGTTGGTGCCGTTGCTTGTGCCCCAATTCCAGACATCGATCGAGCGATTGCCGCTCTGCGCGCTGCGGATGCTGTAAATGCTGCCGCCCAGGTCCGCGATATTCCAGCGTTGATCCGTGGCGCCGCTATCCGTGTAGATTCTGACGTTCGAACCGTTTGAATTGCCGTCCGCTTCCATCACACGTCCACTGGAGCGATTCGTGATCGTCAGGCTGCTGCCTGTGGGAACTGTGGGGGTTTCGGTTTCGGTGATGGTGCTCTTGAACACAATCGGAATGTTCACTTCAGTGATGCTGTTCCACGCGCTGACGCTGTTGCCCCATCCGCAAATGCGGATCGCTTTCACGGATTGGGCTGTGAAACTGAACTCCTCCAGATCGGTTGAACTGCCGCTGCTTGACACGTAGCTGGCGGAAGACGTACTGGCGGGAACCACGCGGGTGAAACTGGTTCCATTCGAGGACGCCCAGATGGCGATCCGGCCAGATCGTTGGTCGCCCAGATAGAAGGCGACGTCGATGTGATCCAATGCCGTCGCGGTGGATAGCGTATATTGGATATACTCCGTGCCATCGGCGCCTTCCTGGGACCAACGGGTGTCAAAGTTCCCGTCCATCGTGTTTTCCGGCGGATTGCCGGTTTGGTATCCGGTTGCGCTGATGGTCACCAGCGCATTGAACATGCGCAGGATTTCGCTGCCGGCCAGCAGAAACGCGCCGTAGCCATAATCCCCTTCGCTATCGTAGGTCGCGGAGTATGGCCGGGCGCCGACAGCCTGGGTATACCCGAGCAATCCATCCGAATGCAATGAAGTGGAGACCATGCCGCACCAGCCATTGACAACGGCCTGAGTATAGTTGGCGCTGGATGAATCCACCAACAGACCTTCATTGAGTCCGTACGCCATGGCGTAGGTGAAAAAACCGGTGCAGCTTGTCTCCGGATTGGAGTAGGATGAGTTTGTCGGATCGGTGATGGAAGCGCGCCACAAACCATCATCCTGCTGCCACGGCAACAATGCCGCCGCCATGGTTTGCAGCATGGACTTGAATTCAGGGCGATAGGTGGTGTCATTGGCCGGCAACTGCTCCAGAACACGAGCGCATCCGGCGATGACCCAGCCATTCCCTCGTCCCCAATAGGTGTTGGGCGCTGAGGCTTTGTAATCGGGATCGCGCCACCAAAGCCCTAGCGACGAATTATACAGGGCGTAATCGTTTTTCATGTAGTTGTACATTTCATACATGTTCACCAGATAGGACGAATCGTTATACAGATATCCCATGCGAGTCAGCGTGGATCCCGCCATATAGAAGGCGTCGATCCACCACCAGTCGTCCTCGTAGTTGTTGCTCAATACGGAATCGATTGTGTCGGTGATATCCGCGACGCGCTCGGATTGCGGATCGACGTAATAGAGATCAATGTAGGTTTGGCCGCAGCAATGCGCATCCGCGCTTTCTCCATAGGTGTCGCCATAGTCCGTGCCGTGAAGCCAGCTGTTATTTTCGCCCCAACTGACAGCGCGATTGTAATAGGCGTCGATGCCCGTCAGCTCCCACATCCGGAAATTCCCCGTCTGATAGGCGCTGCGCGCCCAGCCGGAAGAGCCGACGGAATAATGCGATTGAAAATAGTCGTTGGCGAGCCGCATGGACTCCACCACGTCGATTCTTTCGATGTCAGCGTCGGCCCTCAACGCGAATGCCGCAAACACTAGTGCGCAAAGCAATAGTTTCAATGATCTGTTATTCATTGATGCATTCCTTTCTGTGATTGAATTAGAAATGTCCCCTTGATTGGCGGTTTGGATCGATCCTGCAACGATGGTTCTCTGACATTTCTGCACGCCAGCCACTTCTACCGGTACGAATCAGCAAACACCAGTGTACATTGCAATCAATCAAATGATTTGAGCTTCATTGGCCCATCACATTCGGCAGCCATCATTTCATTTTGTGAAGAGACTTTGTTTTTTTCGACGCTGTTCTAAAAAACTGTGGCAATCGAGCGCTGAAGTTTGCTTGTTGCGACGATACGCCGTTAGGGTTTTTTAGAAAGTGTCTGATCCAAAGCCTTCCACATACTTGCATCACAAAGTAAATAAGCGCCTAGTCCCTCCTTTCGTAAAGGAATTGGGTGCATTACATGGCAATCAACACATTATTTCATGATCTTATGCAACAAACGCAAACAAATCTTCATGGCAAACAAATGACAACCAAACGCTAAGGGCGCCAGCTGGTCCAATTGAGTTTCGCAGTCAAGATACCAACACAATAGCGGCCGGTTTTCAATTTAAAATTTTCATCTCGAAAAAAATGAACTGTATCCCGCTGTTTTCCACCGGAATATTCTGCATTGTTCCATCAACGTTTTTTTTGGATGAGCGCGCTTGTTTGATGCCGCCAGATGGATCACGGTCAAGATCCGGAAATGATATGGCGCTGTATATACATGCTGTATTGATTGACATATCAGCTGTCGATATGATTGATATTTTATAAGTGTAGTTTTATCGATCCTCGGAATACATGACGGGATTGCATCGAGCGCCGATCGCCTGCGATGATGAAGCTCAATCATGCGTTGCAGTCAGGAGCGCAGCATGCAGTCTGCTTGATGAGTCAACTTTGGCGTTCGATCGGGTGAAGCTGTGTGCGAATCCATCGGGGGAGGATTGAATATGGCGCAACCGTTGCATCTGATTGATTTGGCAGCCTGCCGGGGCGATGGCGCGGACCACTATCTGCACAATGCGCCGTTGCTGATGTTGTTTCATGGCAACCGGAGAATTGTATCATATGAAGAAAACGCCCAGTTGGTCTGTCATCATGCGATGCTGGCGGCTGTGTCGTTGGGGCTGGGCGCCACGATCATC
Organism: Candidatus Sumerlaeota bacterium; assembly: GCA_016928995.1. Taxonomy (GTDB): domain Bacteria; phylum Sumerlaeota; class Sumerlaeia; order JAFGJS01; family JAFGJS01; genus JAFGJS01. Next base: position 29,319 of record JAFGJS010000072.1, read on the forward strand.
GGTCTGATTCCGCCCGTGGTCGATCGCTCGAAAGTTTTACGTAAGCGCTACGGCGTGCCCAAGGAGAACAAGATCCTCGCCGCGCTGATTATCGGCCGCCCGAAATACAAGTACAAAAAAAGCATCCACCGCGAGTTGGCGGGCGTGAAGATTGTGTAATGGTTCGATCCGTGGCAAAATTTTGATCGAGGCGAATCCATGACAGACCTGATCATGAATATTGTAATCTATGCGGCGTTGGGTCTTTTCATTTTTGTATATTTCATCAAAAGCAAAAAGAACCATGAACCTTATTCCATCAATCAAGTGCATAAAATATTATCGATTACGATCATATCCCATATTGTGGTCATTCCGGTTGTTTTATCGGGATATTTTAGTACGAAATTCTGGCTTTCTCTGATTGCGCTATTTGTCGCGTGCTTTCTGATTTGCGCGTTTTTCGTACGACGCGGAAAGAATTGGGCTCGATATGCAATTCTGCCCTATTTATTCGTTCAAATTGTATTCCCATCCCTGTTGTCGGCTTGTTTGCCTCTGCATTCTGCTATTATGTTTTGTTTGTTTCAACGGAAGTAAAAGATCATTTTATGATTCATCCGTCCTAACATGGGGGAAACCTCCGTAATGCCAGATAAAATAACTATTGCTCGGATTTGGCACACTATAGGGATCGGAAATTTCATTCGATATAGCATATAATAGGATGAAAATGTTGTTTGTTCTGATACGTTTGCATTTGCCTGGTGTCCGCATGAACCGCCTGCAGCCGCGCTAATGCGTCATGTGTTGGAGGCCGCTATTGTAGCGTGAGGATCCTCTGTATCCTCGTCATAAAAAATCGGCTTTTTTGAGGCCAGCAATATGACCGAGCATAATCCGGCAGACGCCCGTCTCGCGGGATCAAAGGACGTCGATTGGTATCGCGCGCTTTTTGAGTGGGCGAACGATGGCATCGCCACAATCGACAACGGCATCTTTACAGATTGCAACCAGCAAGTGCTGAAAATTCTGCAATGCGCCAAGGATCAAGTGATCGGTCATACTCCTGGCGATATTTCGCCCCCCTTTCAACTGGACGGACAATCTTCGGCAGACAAGGCCCGAGAGATGCTGCGGCGGGCGGACGCCGGGGAGTCGATGGTTTTCGAATGGCTTCATTGCATGACGGACGGCACGCCCATTCCTTGCGAGATCAGCCTGAACAAGATCCAAACTGGCGACAGGACTACGATTCTGGTGTTGATGCGCGACATCACGGATCGCAAAAAGGCGGAACAAGCAGTGCGCTTGAGCGAAAGCCGGTTTCGCGCGCTTGTCGAGAACGCCGGCGACGCGTTCTTCCTTTGCATGAAAGACGGCGAGATCTTGGATGTGAATCAACGCGCATGCGAGAGCCTGGGCTTTACGCGCGAGGAACTGCTGACGATGACAATTGAGCAAATCGACATCCAGTCGGGATCTGAAAGCAATCTGGATGAATTCAGGAATAAGCTCAGACCGGGAAAGTCCGCGACCATCGAAGGCGTTCATCGCCGTAAAGACGGAACGACGTTTCCTGTCGAGGTGCGCGTTGGCTTGATGGAGATGAGCGGCGAGCACTTCCTGCTGGGTTTGGCGCGCGATGTCAGTGAGCGCAAGCAGACGATTGAAAGACTGCAGGAAAGCGAAGAGAAGTACCGCGCGTTGTTTGAAAATTCGCTCGAAGGGATGTTGATTTCCAAAAACGAACAGGTGATCTCCGCCAACCAGGCTTTGTTGAATATGCTGGGGTATGCGTCGCAGGAGGAGATCGCCGGAAAAACCATCCTGGATCATGTCGCGCCGGAGTCGCGTGAGATGGCGATGAACATCTTACGCCAGGAAGCCGAAGGGAAACATGAACCACGCTTCTTTGAATTGAAAGCATTGCATCAGGACGGAAGTTTGCGCGACATCGAAATATCGAGCATTAACGTCGTCATTGGCGATGAGCAATACATGCAAAGCATCATTCGCGACGTCACGGAGCGCAACCAATCGCAAGCGGCTTTGCGCGAACGCGATGCGATGATCCACGCGCTGGTCGAAACATCCAGGGATTGGATCTGGTCGATCAACCTGGAAGGCGTGCATACCTACTCGAATCCGGCGATCCGGGAGATTCTGGGGTATGAACCTGATGAGATTGTCGGCAAATCTTGCTTCAATCTGATACACGAACAAGACCTGCCCGTTGTCAGGGAGCATATCCTTCAAAAAACCGCCGAGAAAAAAGGTTGGAGCAACTTTTTGATTCGATGGCGGCATAAGGATAGCAGCTGGCGATTTTTAGAGAGCAACGCTGTGCCCATCTTCGACGCTGCGGGTGAACTGACCGGATTCCAAGGCGTGGATCGTGATGTGACTGAGCGCGTTCATACCGGAGAACAGCTCCGTCAGCTCCATACAGCCATTGAGCAAATCGTGGACGGCGTCATGATTTGCGATCCGGATGGCGTCGTCTCGTACGTCAATCCCGCCCTTGAACGAATCACAGGCTATGCCCGCTCCGAACTGGTCGGCAGGCCAGCGAACCTTCTGGATGACGGAAGCGACGACAAAGAATTTTTTCTAAAAATGCGTGAGACGATCATGACCAACCAGTTCTGGCAGGGCCGGAGAATCTGGAGGGGCAAGGGTGGGGAACCGATTATTCTATCCATCACGATTTCTTCGATTGTCGACGCGAAGAAAAATGTGATCGGCTCCGTGGCCGCGATGCGCGACATCACGGAGCAAACGAGATTTGAGAAACAACTGCGCCAGGCCCAGAAAATGGAGGCGATCGGCAATCTGGCGGGAGGCATCGCGCACGATTTCAACAATATCCTCGCGGCCATGCTCGGTTATACCGAGATCGCGATCAACGAGCTCGACTCCGGCGTCAGCCCCAACGTCGACAACCTGCGCAATGTGCTGGAATCCGGCGAACGCGCCAAGGAACTCGTCAATCAAATCCTCGCCTTCAGCCGTCAAAGCGAAAAACAAAAAATTCCCGTCGACTTGAAAGCCATCGTGAAAGAGGTGCTTAAATTCTTGCGCGCTTCGCTGCCCAGTACGATCGAAATCCGGCAAAATGTCGAGGCGAAAGTCGGCGCCGTTTCCGCTGATCCGACGCAAATGCATCAGATCATCATGAATCTTTGCACGAACGCCTGGCATGCGATGCGCGAAAACGGCGGCACGCTCGAGGTGGGTTTGAAGCAGGTGGAACTGGACGCGAAATCCGCCGAGGAACACTCCCTGCAGAAGCCTGGAGATTATGTCCTGCTCACCGTGCATGACACGGGACATGGCATTGATGCTCAGGTGCTGGATCGCATTTTCGATCCTTTTTTCACGACTAAAGGGCAAGGCAAGGGAACCGGCATGGGCTTGGCCGTGGTGCATGGCATCGTCAAAAGCCATCAAGGGGCGATTTCCGTGCATACTGAAACGGGCAAAGGGACGACGTTCGAAGTTATACTCCCCCGCATCGAGACAAGCGCGGAAAGCATCCCGATCGAAGATGAGCAGGCGCCCATGGGAACCGAGCGGATTCTGATCGTCGACGACGAAGAGATGCTGGTGAATATGATCCGCAGAATGCTGGAGCCGCTGGGCTATCATGTTACGGCCAGGACCGGCAGCGAAGAGGCCTATCAGACATTCATGACCAGCCCGGAAGACTTCGACCTGGTGCTCACCGACCTGACGATGCCGAAAATGACGGGCTTTCAACTAGCGCTGGAAATACTCGAAACGCGGCCGGACATGCCCATCCTGCTTTGCACGGGCTACAGCGACGCCATCACGCCGGACGAAGCGAGAAACGCCGGGATCCGCGAAATGATGATGAAACCCCTGACCAAGCGCGAACTGGCCATAGCCATCCGGCGGGCGCTGGATCATCAGAAATAGGAAATTCCAAATGGCGGAACACGGAGAACTCCGCCGGGATCTGCTATTCCGCCTGCGTTCGCTCGCCATCGGCCTTCCGCCATTGCGCGAACGGACGGGCGATGTGAAAAAACGGATCGTCTATCATGTCGACCGGCTCTGCAAACACTACGGCGGACCAGCGAAAGGATTCTCGCCCGATTTCTTTGAAGCGCTCGAGTCATACGCATGGCCGGGCGATGTACGGGAACTGATCAACGCGTTCGATAGCGCATTCGCGACCGCCGGGGATGAACCGGCGCTTTTCCGCAAACACCTTCCCGGTCACATCCGCGCCCATGCGGCCAGGGCGACGTTCAAGGAAAACGACAGCCGCGATGCGCAAATCGATCAGGATCTCCGCCACGGCCACTCCCTGCCTAAACTGAAGGATTTGAAGAAAACCGTTGAGCAGCGTTATTTGCACAACCTGCTGGTATCCGCCGATGGAGACATCAAGAAAGCCTGCGAGATTTCCGGCCTGTCACGCTCGCGTCTCTATGGTCTGCTGAAGGAACATGACCAGCACGTGTCCGGCTAGACTGTTCCGCATGATTGTATCCGTTTTCGAAGAGACGCTACAATCAGTGCCGCGACCGTCAGGGAGCGGCCCAACTGGCGTTGCGGCAAGGGTTGCGGGCCGCTCCCTGACGGTCGCGGCACTGAATCGAAAATATTAGGAATTATGCGAACCAGATCTAACACTCAATTGACTTAACATTCAGTCCTGGAATTGAGACTTTATCCAGTATTCCTGTCCTTTTTTTAGGATGCCCCCTCGTACTATTATCAGGAAAAGCGGAAAATTCAATCCCTAAATATTCATATATGTCTATATTTACTGATCTTAACTGTTTTGATTAATGCTGGCATGGAACTTGTATGTAAATCTAGTGACATCACTCAACACGACTCAAATCACCATGAATTCGATCGAAATCAGGCAAAAACCATGGATTTGTTCATTTACAATCAGGTTGAGGACGATCTTCAGTGCAGGATTCTTGACGCCATCAGTCAAGCCGGGATCAGCGACGGACCGGAGCGATTCTCCTCTCCCGTCACATTCATCTCCAGGCTTTACCGGCCCAAGCAAAAACTGACCGTGGCCATCATCGTCATTCGCGACAAAGATGAAGTCGATTGCATCTCGCAATACTTCGACATGCTGATGGGTCTGAAAATCATTCTCGTGGCGCCTCAACATGGCAACGGCATGAGTGTCTTGAGCCGCATGATGCATGCGCGCCTTGTGCTTGCGGCCCATGAGGATTTGACTCCCATTGCGGAAATGCTCCGTAAGCTTAAAGCGCAAGATCCGACGGAAGATAGCGCCCCACTGTCTTTAGCGCAGGATCATCCGCTGAAGACAGAGGAATAGGACGCCTCAGGCAGGAGGCGCAGGAAGTGCGACAGATCATTCCGCTCGCAGGCGATGACTTCTGAATAAGGGCGGTCTGGCGAGCTGCTGAAAACAACCGGAGGAAACATCATGAAAGTGTTGGTCGTGGATGACTCAATCGCCATGCGCAAAATCCTGGAGAAGGTGCTCAAGGGCATCGAATCCATCGATGAAGTCGAACTCGCCGAGGACGGCAAGATCGCCGTGGAAAAAATCACCGCGGGCGCCTTCGACCTTGTGCTGATGGACTGGAACATGCCTAACATGACCGGCATCGAGGCGCTGCGCGCCGTCCGTGGCGCGGGCAACAAAACTCCGATCGTGATGGTCACCACCGAGGCGGAAAAGACCCGCATCATCGACGCGATCAAATCGGGCGCGAACAATTACATCATCAAGCCCTTCACGCCGGACGTGATCACGGAAAAAATCCAGGCGACGCTGGACTCATTGAAAGCCAAGACTGCTTAAGCCGTCCAACGGATTAATGCAATTCAATGGCTGATGGATTGTCGGATAGTTTTGAATTGAACATCTTATAGATCAGATCATGGCCTTCCAGCAGGTTCATGCGATACTGCTTGGGCGTGACGCCGACGAATTTCTTGAAGTGCGTCAGGTATAGATTCGTGGTGGAATAGCCCAGCTTGGCGGCGACCTCGTCGTTGGTCAGGCGGGTTGTTTTCAACAGGTAGCACGCGCGTTTCATCTTCTCGATCAGAATGCAATCATGCGGCGTTTTCTTCAGGTGCTCCTTGAAGATCCGGGTGAGGTGCTCGCGGGAAACCTGCAGCTGATCCGCCAATTCGGAGACCGTTAAAAACCTGTCCGGCTGATCGGAGATTTGCTTGAAGGCCTCCGCGACGAGGAAGTTCGTTTTGGTCAGGGCGTGCATCGTGAACGATTCGAACAGGTTGTTCAGCAATTCGTAAACCAGCAAAGCCGATTCGATCGGATTGGCCGTGCATGTGCGGGAAGGCTCCACGGCGATGTCCAGCAGCCTTGTGATCAAGGGGGCGTCCAGCGGCAGCGAATAAACCGGGCCGAATTTTTTCATCATTTCCTTTGTGATCTGCAGGGTATGGCCGCCGTCAAAATCGACGAAAAGGAACTCCCATGGCTCCTTGTCGGAATGGGCGTCCGCCCAGTAGCCCATGTCGCGATCCGTGTAGGTGCTGAGGAAGCCGGTTCCCGGCGGCAATTCATATTCCCCGGATTGATCCTCGAAATAGCCTTTTCCCTTCAGTGTGAACTGAAACACGGAATGTTTATAGCCGTATTCAACGCCGTATTTCGCGTAACGCTCATATCCTTTTGTCGCCTTTTCGTGTCCGATCAAAAGAATACGGGGAACGCTTTTCAATGGAAACGTGATTTCATAATGCGTTTGCAGAGCTGAAATCACCATTTCATTCATCTTCGACGCTCCGTGGTTTGTTCTCTCAGCGTATGATTAAACCATGCTTTCTATGGTTCACTGTTCAATGAAAGTAACGAATGCCATTAAATTATTCAATGGAAATCCTTATTCGCATTCAGCATAGACAGCCGTTCATCCACCGAAGTGTACGAAAACGTTATCGTTCGATTTGCCGCTCATCATTCAACTTCCGCCGCCAGTCAAAACGCCAATTAATGTTAAGTCAAGGCTCTGTATATATCTGTCACATTTCTCGCAACGAATATCACATTTAATTAATTGTCATCTTTTTATTTTTATCATAGATATAATAGCCATGATTATTAATCTCGCGCTGTGCTGAGGCGGCGGCGAACGATTGATTGTGCTGTGCGGAGAAGGGCTCTCATCATTTCATAACTACTATCCTCGGATCTCCAAAGAGCCAGTGCGGCGCCAAGCGGCAATCATCAACATGAGCGGTCGAACCGCCATGCAATTTTATGGATCAGGAGGTACGCCTGAAATGAGTGACAATAGGTATTCTATGCGTTTTATTTGTGTTTTTCTATTTGCTCTATTCTTATCGGTCAGCGCGTCGGGCGATACGGCGATCACCGTGACCAACGGCGATTTCTCGTCGCCTGGTTACTGGACGGAAGATTGGTCGCAGGTGCCTGGATGGGATTACTATTCCTCAGGCAGCGGCGGCGACGCTCCCGGTGTCAATGGAACCAGCAGCGCTTACATGGGTCAAATCAACGGCATCTCGCAGATCACCACATACACGATCTCCGCCAATGATCGTTTTTCCATTACATTGGATTATCAAAGCACGTGGAACGATGTCGATATCGCCGTTGAGTTTTTCGCTTGGAACGGCGCCACTTCGACGACGATTGAGGTCAATTCCACTGGCGATCTCACGCAGACCTGGTCTGGCACAGAGACGTGGCTCAATGATCAGTCATGGCAGATGAGCGTATCTATTCCTTCTGGTTCAGCATTCATCGGGCAGACGCTGGGCGTGCGGATTTATCAGCGCACGGCCGGATCCTGGTGCGATATCAACAACATCCGCCTGGCGACTGCTTTGATTCCTGTGACGAACGGCGATTTTTCCTCGCCCGGTTACTGGACGGAAGACTGGTCGCAGGTGCCTGGATGGGATTACTATTCCTCGGGCAGCGGCGGCGACGCTCCTGGTGTCAATGGAACCAGCAGCGCTTACATGGGTCAAATCAACGGCATTTCACAAATCACGACGCATACCATTGCGGAAAACGAAATCTTTGAAATCATTCTGGATTATCAGAGCACTTGGAATGACATCGACATCGCCGTTGAATTTTTCGCCTGGAACGGCGCCACTTCGACAACGATTGAGGCCAATTCCACCGGCGATCTGACGCAAGTCTGGTCTGGCACGGAGACGTGGCTTAACAATCAATCCTGGCAGATGACCAGCGCGATCGGCGCGGCCTCGCCCTATATCGGCCAAACGCTGGGGGTGATTATTTATCAGCGCTCGGTTGGCTCCTGGTGCGATATCAACAACATCCGTCTGGCCACTACCGAGCCTGTCGCGGATGCGGAAATCTCCGTTTCACCGGCGACGCTGAATTTCGGCAATCAGTATGCCGGCGACGGTCCGGCCGCGCCGCTCGAAGTGGTGGTGGAGAATACCGGCGCCGCCGATCTGGACACGACAGTCACCATTATCAACGACGCCGGCTCAGCTTATGCGATCGCTTCAGGCTCAACGGTGTTTACGCTTTCGCCAGGCACTTCGATGACCCTCAGCGTCGAGTTTGATCCTTCCACGGGCGGTCGCACAACGGCGACGTTGCACTTCGAATCGAATGATTCGGTCACGCCGGCTTATGATGTTATGCTTACCGGCTGGGCGGCGGCTGATCCGATGATTCATGTGGTGAATCCCAGTTTCGCGGAGCCTGGCTACTACACGGAGGATTGGACGCTGGTTCCTGGCTGGGATGAATATCTCGCCGGCTCAGGCGCGGGCGGCAGCGGCGTGCAAGGCGCCGCAGCGGCATGGATGGGTGTGGACGACGGCATTGAGCAAATTACAACCCACACGATTTTGGCGGGTGATCAATATACGTTGACCTTCGATTACCACAGCACATGGCAAAGTATCGACATAGCGATTGAATTCATCGGCTGCGACGGGTCATCCACAACAACGATTGTAACAAATCCCGTCGGCGCATTCATTCAGTCTCCGGGCGCCTCCGCCGGCCCCTGGCTCTATGATCAATCCTGGACGATGAGCGGAGCGATCCCGGCGATTTCATCGGTGAGCGGACAGAATCTCGGTGTGCGCATCTATCAGCGCAACACAGATGCGTGGTGCGAGATCAACAATATTCGCATCACTTACACCAACACGCCGCCGACGGATCCTGATATCAATGTCTCGCCGCTGACGCTTGATTTCGGCGAGCAGTTGATCGCCGCTGGCGCCACGTCGCCGTTGTACGTGACGGTGGAGAATCTCGGCGTAGGAGACTTGAATGCGACCGCGACACTGATCAATGATGCCGGCTCTGCATTCGCCATCGCCTCCGGACCCACGACCTTCCCCCTGTCTCCCGGAACGTCGACCACTCTCGGCGTCACCTTCGATCCTTCCATTGTGGACCTATACACCGCGACGCTGCGATTCGAAACGGACGATCCCGATGAGTTGACCGTCGATGTGTCGCTCAGCGGAACCGGCGCGATTCCGGCGCCGGAAGCCGGCATCAGTCCGCTCACGCTGAATTTCGGATCGCACAACATCGCAGACGGTCCATCCGCCGCGATGAATGTCAGCCTGCAAAGCGTCGGCGAATTGGATCTGGCGGCGACAATCACGATTATCAACGACGCCGGGGCCGCGTTCGCATTGATTTCTTCGCCGACGCTGGTTCTCGCGCCCACGAATTCCGCCAATCTTCAGGTTGTTTTCAATCCAGTGACGCTGGGCGCGCATACGGCGACTTTGCGCATCGTGACAAACGATCCGACGCAGCCGCAGGTCGATGTGGCCTTGAGCGGCAATGCCGTCGGCGATACCACGATCTACATCAGCAACTTCAGCTTTGAATGGGACGCTGCTGCGGATAACATCACCCCGACGGGCTGGACCTGGAATGGATTGGGCGGACGCGGCGTCGCAGACACCTACGATCTCGCTTATCAACATGAGGATAATTTCTTCTGGCAAGGCGCATCGAGCGGCAGCCCCAGCGAGCTTTCGCAAACCACAACGCACACTATCGCCGCCGAAGGCGTGATGTACCGGCTGCAAGTCGGTTGCCGCAGTTCCTGGTACGGCAGCCCTCGCGCCGAGCTGTATTACGATGATAGATCGACGACGGTCACCTTCGCCAGCGGTTATTATGACTCAAGTATAGACTGGACCGAGGGGATGACGCTGACTGTGATCGGCGTCGCGCCGGCAGGCGCCGTCGGCAACAATATCGGCATCGTATTGACGGATCATCAAAGCGAGGGCGATCACTGGACCGAATGGGACAATGTACGGTTGGAAATCTATACGCCGGAAACGTCGGATATGACCACCCGCTCGCGAAAATGGAGCCTATACCAGTGATCAGCAGTTAACAAAGCGATACATTCCTTCCACATTATATTCGATTCAGACCGGACCTGTTCCGGTCTTTTTTTTTATTTAGACCCTCAGCCGCCTAGCAGCGCATTCACCTTTTCCATCACCTCGAAGGCGTCGGCGACGTAGAGCACATCGGCTTTGCCGTGCGCCCATCCGCAGTTGGCGTCGAGATTCACCGCGCGCCGCTCATTGATGAAACGCCAGCCGACCACGTGCGGCTCTTCGCCGTGACAGCACGTCGCCAGCCCCTTGGGATGGCGCGGTGTGGAGCCGGTCTGGCCCACCTGATTCAAATGGCTGAGAAACGGCAGAACCTGCCCGCCCTCGGCGCTCATGTCGGTCAACGATTTGCTGCTGCCCAGCGAACAGGACGCATTATGCAGAAAGCCTTTGATGATCTGCGCGGCTCGTTGGCCGTGAACCTGCCCGTCCTTCTGCTTCTTGGTCCAACCGGCGCCGGTCACGAACAGCAGTTTGGCGTCTGGCCGGATGGTTTGCTCATCCGCGGCCGGCGCTTTTTGACCGGTCACCTGCGTGCGGGTGTCCACGTCAACCGCCACGGATTCCACCGAAGCGCCGCCCGATGCGCCTTCCCACGCGCTCAAACTGCCTGGCGCGATGGTGATGAACCAGGGACGCTCCGTGCGCGTCATCTCCGCCACCATGCGTTGACGATAAAACCAGCGTTTGATCGACGCCTGATCGCCGCTCGCGGCGGCGCCCGTCGTGTCGGTGTCGCAGACTCCGCCCAGGCGCTGCGCGGCGCCGGGCAATGCGCGATTGATCCGCGAGGTCGAAGGCGCCACGACGATGCTCGCGCCCGCCGCCTTGGCCAGCGCTTCGAACGCGGCGGCGTCCGTGGCGTAGCGCGACTGACCGAACGTCTCGCCACTCACGCCGAAAATTTTCTCCGCGCCGCAACCCGCGATGCTGTCCGCCGCCGCCTGAACCTCGCCGCCGACCAGACCGGCGCTCAGGCTCGCGCCCAGGCCCTCGGCCAAAGTCTTCGCCGCGCTCAGAGCTTCATGCGCGCTTTTATGCAATGTATTGTCCGCTTCCGTATGCGCTAAAAATAGAACGTGCTCCATTTTATTCTCCTGCGCCCTTTCAGGGCTTTTTGTCATTCGAATTTCGAATTTATCCTTTAATCCACTCCACGATTTCCTTGGCGATTTCATCCGCCGGCGCATCCTTCACGATGCGCGTCTCGCGTTTTTGCTTCGGAATTTCGACAGACTTGAACGTCGCGCCGCCAGCGGCCAGATTCGCCGGTTTCGCCTGCTGCAACGCGGGCATCACGCTGCGCATGTTCACCATTCCGACCTGCGGATTGTTCGGCGGCTCCGGCAGATTGCCCGTGGCCCAGCCCAGCAGCGCCGGAGGACTCTGGCACTTCGACACCTGATGTTTGCCGCCCTCGATGCGCTCCAGAATTTCCAGCGAGCCGTCCGCGCCGATTGTCAGCTGATCCACGCCCTGGAATTGCTCCGTGATGCCGAGCAGCTCGCCAACCTGCTGCATCGTGGTTCCCGTGCCGCGCGAGGCCGAAGCCCAGCCGCCAAACACGAGCTGTTTTGATTTATCCAGACCGTCGATGCCCTCGATCATCCCGGCCAGCGCCTTGGCCGTCGCGGTGGAATCGGCGAAACCGCCCGCCGGTCCGTCCGCCGCGACCAGTTGGAACGGAACCTTCTGCGCGATCGACATCATCAGTTGTTGCAGCTTGGCCTTGGGGCCGATGCTGACCAGCCAGACCTTGCTGTCCGGCTGACTCTTCGCCAGGTTCGCCGCCTCAAACAGCGCATGCCCGGCCCACGGGTCCAGCACCATCGGCAGCATCATTTCATTTTTCAGCGCCGGACCTTGCGGCCCGGTCACCGGTTCAAGCGTCTGCAGCGGATCCGGCGCCAGACTCCCGCAAACAACGATTTGATATCCATTGGACATAAGATCGAACTCCGATTTATATAATCTGTCGTTTCATTCTAATTTATAATCTCCGCGCCTCCGCGCCTCCGCGCCTCCGCGCCTCTGCGTGAAAAATATTTCGGTATATTATTCTCACGCAGAGGCGCGGAGGCGCAGAGTTTTTAATTCTCCGAAGAATGCAATCCGCCAGCTGCCGCCACGAAGCGGATGTTGCCGTGCTCGGGATTGTCTTTGCCGGCCATTTCGCAGTTCCAGAGGCAGGCGCCGCAATGCACGCATTTTTCGCGGTCGAACAGCGGCTCCGCGCCGTCGGGGTTGGCGTAGATCGCCTGGCCCGAGCACATCTCGACGCAAACCTGCGAGCCGCACTGCTTGCACAGCGCGATGTCCTTGAACCGCACATGGTCCGCGTAGCCCGCGGGCGCCTGCACCTTGCCGCCCATCAGCAAGGCGTCCTGATGCGACACGAGCAGCTGCCCGTCGAACTCGATGGACGGCCATCCGGCCTTGTCCATCAGCGCGTCGTGCATCGACTGGCCCTTCTCGCGGCACTCCTGGCGGATGCGGTTGATTTCATCGCTGGCGATCCTGCCGCGATAAAACTCCTCCAGCGGCTTCACGCGCTGATGCGGCGGAACGGATTTGCCGGGCATGTTCAGCTTGCCGTTCGTCATGCCGGACAGCCCCATGCCGATCATGCCGCGAATGAATCCGCTGCCGAAGCCGTCGCGGGCCTTCTCCGCGATGCGCCCCTCGCGCTCCACCCAGCTCGTGCGGCGCTGCTTGACGTATGTCTTTTCCAGATTTTCTTTCGTGAACGCATCGCCGTTTTTCAGCAGTTCCAGCACGCCCTCGGCCAGCTGCACGCCCGTGGCCCACGCCTCATCCACGCCCGAGCCGGTGAGCACGTTGGTGCTGCCAGAGCCTTCGCCGATGCGCGCGAAACCATCGCCGCAAAGGAACGGCTCGCCGCGCTTGCCCGATTCCTGCAACGACTTGGCGCCCCAGGAGCGCAACGTGCCGCCCTTCAGGTAACGCCAGATGTAAGGATGCGTCATCCAGTGCTGCAAGTAGCGGTAACTGGAGCGCACGGGATTATCATACCACGACGGCACGAAGATGCCCAGCGACGCCACGTTGTCCGGCAGCACGTATATGAAGCCGAAAATCTCCGGCTCAGGATAGCCGAACGTGTGGAACACGGTTCCGGCTTCGAGTCCGTGGCCTTCGGGCAAATCCACGACGGCCTTCATGCCCACGGCCCACTCGCGCTGATGATGCCCCTCGGGCAGGCCGAGCCGCTCGTCGATCTGTCGCCCGACCGCGCCGACCGGCCCGTCGCCGATCACGGTCAACGCCGCGTTAATGTCCATGCCGGGCATGAAGCCCGCGTCAGGATTGCCCTGTTTATCCACGCCTTGATCAACGAGCCGGACGCCGGTCACGGCGTTCTGCTCATCGAACAACGGCTGGTTCACCGGCGTCGCCGGCCAGATCTGCGCCACGCCGCCGCCCATGACTTGTCCGCCGATCCACTGGTTGAACTGGCCGATGGACGTCACGAAGCCGCCGTGCTTTTGCAGGAACGGCGGGATGTACGGCAGGCGGAAGCCATGCTCTTCGTACGGCAGCATGAACTTCAACGCCTTGATCATGCCATCCGCGATTTTTAAGCCCAGGGAACGCCGGCTCGCGCCATGCGGATCGAGCAGATACACCACACGCTCGGTTTTCACCGGCGCGGTCATCAGGATGTCAGCGGGATTCAAATCGGGAAAGGAGGCGCGAATGCCGCGGCCGCGAGTGACGACGCCGGAAACGCCGAAGCCGATGTCATCGGCGCGCTCGTAGCAGATGATCTGCGGCGGCATGCCGGGCATGACCTTGCTCTCCACGACGGGCGTGCCGTCGTCGTTCATCAGCCCGCGCGAGAGCGTGGTTAAAAAACCGCCTGTTGCGGGTCCGAAGCCGACACAGACGATGTCAACGTCCATGGATTGTCGTTGGATTTCGTCAGTCATTTTTTCCGTTGTATATTTCTAGTGATAAGAAATGATCCTCAGTGAGAAAATCTTTATATTGGGTCTAGGGTCTAGGGTCTGGGGTCTAGGGTCTGGTGATGGATGCGCTAACGCGCTGAAAAAAGAGAATAAAACACTTTGCGACGTGAACCATAATTCTCTTTTTCGCGGCGCAGCCGCTCCATCCCCAGACCCTAGACCCCAGACCCCAAACCCTTATGTTATTGCGGATAATCCAACGCTTCCGGGATCATGATCTGGGTCAATGCGTTCGCCGCGCGATCCTTGGCCAAACGCGAGCCGGTCAGGCAGCCGTCCATCTTGCTGCGCAGCTGCACAAACTGCGCCAGGAAATCAAAGCACGGACACGGTCCGGCTTTTTTCGGCGGTTTGCCCTCGGCGTTCCGCGCGTCGCTGCGCGCTTCGACCTCGCCGCCAAATCCCGGCACGATCGCTTCCATGCCCGCCAGTTCTGCTTCCGTGTAGCAATCCTGGCAATCTTCATCGTTCCATGTCTTATGCAGTTGATAGCCGTAGACCAGCTCCGAAGTGATACGCCCCACTTCGCTCACGGCGCGCGCGGCCTGCACGTGGCACAGATCGTAATAGAAATTCAGAATGCCCGGCAGGGCCTCGGCCAGCGCCGGATTGTCCGCGCCTTTCTTTTCCAGTTCGAGCACGTCATCGATCAACTGGCGCGCGGCCAGCAGCCAGCAAAGCGCGTCCGCCATGGGGAAGGTCACGCTCTGACGGTTGTTTTTATACAGCACGTTGCCTGCGGCGTCGGTGCTGTTTTGCAGATGCTCGATAGTCCACAGCCACAGCGTCATGCCGGACGCCAGCGTGCACGCGCCGCTTTGCGCGCGCTCGGTGGCTTTCTTGCGCAACTGGCGAATCCAGACGCGCATCTGGTGCAGGAACACCGGATTGACCATCGTCACGGACAGCTGACGCCGCTGCACAACCTCCGGCCCTTCATAGGTCGCCTCAAGCTGCGCATCGACCCATTTCTGGCACAGAAAGCCCGGGCAGTCCTCCGTGATGCCGTAGCCGCCCATCATGCTGACGGCTTCGCGCATCATCGTCGTGCCATAGCCCGTGCACCACAGCTTGGCTGCGGGCGTCAGCACGTTGGCGATCACTTCATTGTAGGTCTGCTTCACCATCACATTGCCGTCGAGTTCGGCGAAACGTCTGGCGTCCCGTTTCTCTTCTTTGATCGCCAGCAGGTTGATGTATTCCTTGATGTCAGGCTCCATATTGCGCATGGCGACCATAAGTTTGCGGCCGGTCAGCCCCTGCTCTTCGCAGATCCGCTCTTTTTCGTGATACAGCTTGTCGATCTCATCGTACGAGCGGGACGCGGCGAATCCCAGCGAAGCGGCGGCTTCGCCCGTAGCCCAAATATCAATGACCCGCTGCAGCGCGTCTTCCTTCATCTGCAAGCCCAGCTGATGACGCGGGCTGTCTTCCGAGCCGATATTGCCGCCGCGAAAACGCCCGCGCTGGTAGCGGATGATCGGTTCAATGGAGGAAAGCAACTTGGCGGCGCTCATCAGCGCCACGGGAATGCGCGTATGGCCGAACACGGCCTCAATCACCTTGCCGTGCGGCACGTTCGGGATGATCACGCCGTCCTTGATCGTATAGCCGCCCACGATGCGGCTGGCGGGAATATCAAGGCTGAACACCGGATCGCTGGTGGAGGTCAATTGCTGCACCAGTTTCTTGGTCGCCGTGCCATGATCGTAAGTTCCGGGATCTTCTTTATGCAGGATCACCATGCAGCTCGACTTGATGCGCTCGTCGCCGGTGTCCACCGCGGCGGTCACATGATCGGCGTAGCCCATGTTGGAGATAAACCGCCCGCGCTTCTCGACGTGCAGGATTGGCTCCTTGCCGTCTTCCATTTCCTTGACCGTGACCCGGCCGCTCAGCACGCCAGTGTCCACGCCCACATACGGCAGCGGCTCGGTCAGGCAGAAGGCCCACCGGTACGGCTCTTCGTTTCTGTCCGGATTAGGGATGGAGCGCGGAAAATAATAATCCTGCTGTTCCTTGGTGCCTCGCTCCAAAATCGGCGACAATCCCAGATCATGCGCCAGGAAACATGTCGTCGCTCCGGCGTCCACCCAGGAAATTTCGTATGAAATCAGCGCCATGGCGATGTTCTTTGGCCCATCGATGAATCCGCCATATTCCGGATCCAAAAACGCGGCGGTCAGGCCCGACTCGTCAAAAGCCTTGACCATTTTGGCCTTTTCATCGTTCCACTCATGCGTGTTGCGCTGACCGTCGGCGACAAGCCGCGCGATCACACCGCGCGCCACGCTTCGCGCCGACTGAACGGCCATCTGAATGTCGTAGCGTTCCGCAAAACGCCACATAATCTGGCGCATATCATCGCCAGGAAGTGTTTGCAGCATAGGTCTATCCGTCATGTTTGCAGTATCCACCACCCCTGCTCCATTGTAATGAATTTAGAATTAGGTACGGCTCGCTTAACGCAGGTTCAACCTAAAGTTCCCGTTTAGACCCGTCAATCATAAAAATTCAAGGGATTACAGGGAAGCGCGACAGGCCGCCAAAAGGAATATTTATGACTGATTTTATTCAATTAAGCTAACGTTTGGGCCTCGCTCTCCGTTTCGGATGGCCCTCTTTTTTTTCACCGGGCTATTGGACCGTCTCATTCTGAGCGGCATCTTTCGCCTTCCGACGCTCAAGCGCATCCCGAAACAACTGCTGAATTCTTTCCGTGCCATGCTGCGCCGCGAAAGCCTCCATCGTCATTCCGCTGCCATCTTCCGGCCCCAGCGACGGATCCGCGCCCTGTTTCAATAAACCCCCGACGAGTATTTCATCTTTGAGTAAAATCGCGACATGCAGCGGCGCATAGCCCTCTTTGCTGCGCTTATTCATGTCCGCGCCGTTCAAGATCAGCCAATCCACCGCATCTTGGTCGCGCCGTTCCACAGCCAAACAAAGCGGCGTCAGACCGCGCTCATTTTCGCCGCGCTGGTTCACATCCGCCCCGTCCTCCAGCAGAATCTGCGCGAGCTCGACGGACATCGTAAATTCGCTTGTCGGCTGCATTCCATACAACTGCCAAGGCTGTGCGTTCGACATCGCCGGAAGCGGCGAAGAAGTCTGTATATACTTATAAACGGATCGCGGCGGCGTGCCGCCCATGATCCGCAGCAGCCAAGGATCTCCCTTTTCATCCACAGCGTTTGGATCCGCGATGATCCGCTTCACCGCATCCGGACAATTCACCAGCTGCTGGAGCCGATAGCCATTCGCGCAAATCCCTGCCATTTGCGCATCCGTAATTGTCGCGCCGTGAGCGATGAATTCATCGGCCAACGCCCCATCTCCACTGCTCAAGGCGTACTCCAGGGGTGATTGACCGGTGATGCTCGTCGCGGCATTCACATCCGCGCCATACTCGAACAAGAGCCTTGCCGCCCAGACTTTCTCCCGCGACGTCCCGCCGGTCCATGAAAGATATTGCAGCATCTCATTTAATTTCTCACGCCGGTCGTCCCCAGCGTCATTGGAATCATAACCCTTGGCCAAAATCTCTTCCAGCATGTCCAGCCGGTCGCAAAAGATCAGCGTACTAATAATATACGGAGCCAACTCGCGCACCGCTTCGGCGTCTACCCGTTCCAGGACCAAACGCGCGATCCGCCTATTTGGCGATGAAAGCGCGTTCTGCAACAAATCATCAGGGCCGTATAATATATCATCATGATTGATGTCATAACCTCGATCCAGCAACGCCATGACTCGCGCCTCATCGCCCGTATAGATCGCAAAATGCATCGAAGGATGATGCCAACCCCAACCGCAAAAAAACAACGTTTCGCTAAGCAGCAGGATCAACAGCAACACGGTCAGCTGCGCCAACCAGTCCCCGAATGTGCGCGGACGACCCAAACGGCACAAATAACGCAGCCGCTCGCGCATCTTCCATTTTTTATCCTGATGAACCTCGGCGTCGCCATCCATCGCAAACACCGCCGCATGCGCCTGCCGCCAGTTCTCACGCAGCAACCGGAAAAGCTGCAAATTGATCACAAAACTCAGCGCCCCAATGACGCAAAACGTCACGATACTCGGCAGCCATTGCGGACCAAAACACCAAAAGCCGATGAATTCAGCGAAGATGCCGCAAACCAAGGACAAGATCACTGCTAAAGCGACCGATCCCGGCTGAATCAACAAGACCCAGCGCGTCGTGTCCACGAATGCATTGCCCCAGCGGAGCTGCGGATTGACACGCCGCCGGATCAGCCAGGGCAGGAAATTCTGACTCATTAAAAACATCAGCGCCAGGGCGTTCAGGACGATCCATCCCAGCAACAAGAAATAAACCGCCCCGGTATAATCCAACAGCTCATCCAGATCCTGAATATGCAAAAAACGCAGGAAAAACGGAGCGCAAAACAGCATGATCAACGGCGGCGCAAAGACGCACTGCAAAAACCAGCTGATCGTGGTGTGCACCCTGAAGAAGGCCTGGAAATATTCGCGCGGCTCAACGAGCGTGAGCGAAAGCTGCTCGCGCCATTCCCGCATTGTGCACGCGCGAGCGCGCGCCGCGATGCGGATCGGCAAGTACGTCGCAATGATCGCCGCCCAAAACACAAGCCAAAAATAATACAGGATGAGATAGCCAATTTCTTCGTATCCGACGATGAAAGGATACGCCAACGCAGCGATGGTCACAAACGGCAACGCCAATCCTAAAAACACAATTTCCATCATCCGCAATAAACTAACGCTGCGGCTGAAAAACTTGGGATCGCGCAGCAGATCGCCGCGCAAGCGCGCCCTGCGCAAAGGACGCTGCATCACGAATCCAATAAAGCAGGTATGCCACACCCACCAAATGATCAAAAACCAGATCACAGCCGGATCGGTAATATCGAAGCGAGTATCAATAAATCGGCCAACGACGATATAAATATAAATAAATGTCGCCCAGGCCAACACGCTGATCAGCGCCAGCGCGTCCAAAATCAGCCAGATGTTAATCTCCCAGCTGAAAAATGCGCTCTTTTCAGGTTCAGGCATGCCCAGGCGCCCTCGGAGTCAATCGCGGAGTTTGCCGCAACGCAATCATCACAAGGCAACAATTGATGAGACAAGGAAAATTCCAAGCCGTTTCGGAAAAATGCCGTATTCAGAATCAGATATAGAGTTAAATATCTCTTTTATCACGGCTCCTTATCAGCGCTGAAAGCGCTGCGTATCAAAGCCCAGGCCAGAGCGTAGGCCGCTTGCGGCCGTGAGCGCCGGCCTGGGTAG
>JAFGJS010000073.1 GCA_016928995.1 Candidatus Sumerlaeota bacterium
CCTTGAAAAAACGGGGGGACGGCGGAATTGCATTCAGCAGAGATTGGGATGAGCAAAAGTAGAGTGTATTTTTAAATTGGCTCTATAGTAGTTGAATTTACTAGGACGATAAAAAATGGATATCGCAGCGGAAACTATATTGAACTCACTTCGCGATGGCGTGTATGTCACGAATCGCAACCGGGAAATCGTTTACTGGAGCAAATCGGCGGAAAAAATCACAGGATGGAGCGCGGAGGAAATTCGCGGCAAGGGTTGCTTTGACGGCATTCTATGCCATGTTGACAACGCCGGCCACAGTTTATGCGGCAAGGCATTTTGTCCGTTGCATCGCAGCATTCAAACCGGCGAGATGAGCAACGTTCCGATCATTTTATTCGCGAACACAAAAGATGGAAGACGCATACCGATGCATGTGACCGTCGCTCCGGTTTATGACGAACACGGTGAAATCATCGGCGGAGTGGAATGCTTCCGGGATCTGAGCGAGACTTATAAAGACTTGCAGCATGCGAAGGATATTCAAAAGTCGATCCTGCAGGCGAATGCGCCCCAGGATTCCCGGATCCAGTTTCGAATCCATTATACGCCCTTCGATGTGATTGGCGGCGACTTCTACCGCATCCATCAAATCGACAAGGACACATACGGCGTCCTGGTGGCCGACGTGATGGGGCATGGCGTGGCGGCGGCCCTATACACTATGCATCTGCATTCTCTGACCGACAGGTATCTTGAACTGATGAGGCATCCGGAAGTCTTTCTTTTTTTCATGAATGAAAGCCTCAACGCCTTAAGCGGCGATAATATCTCTTTCGCCGTGGCGATGTGCGCAGTGATCGATTTGAAAGAACAGACGCTGCACATCTCCAGCGCCGGCATGCCGTATCCTTTGTTATTTATAAAAGAAGAACTGAAAATCCTGAAACTGACCGGCTTGGCCTTGGGGATGTTCGAAAGCTCAAAATACGATGTGATCAAACTCCCCTTTCATCGCGATGACAAACTGTTGATCTATACAGACGGCGCAACCGAGATTAATAATTTCAACAACGAAGAGCTGGGAATGGAAGGCTTGCTGGAGATACTGAAGAAAAGAGGATACCCAAACAACCCGCAAATCTCTTTGGAGACGGTGGAAAAAGACCTGTTGGAGTATTCGAACAACATCCACCTGCAGGATGATCTGACGATGCTGGAAATATCGATGTTATAATTGGCGCGACGATACACACGAAAAGAAAAGCCGCCGGATGATTGCTTCACATCCGGCGGCTTTTCTCGATGAATAATAGGCTTAAATTTTAAGCGCTTGGATCAAGGCGCGCACATCGCTCGCCGATTTCCGGAGAGCCTTGAGCTCGGATTGGGACAGCGGAATCTCAAGAATGCGTTCCACGCCGCCCGCGCCGACGATGATCGGCACGCCGCAGTACACGTCCTTGATGCCATACTGACCCGTGAGCCATGCCGCGCAGGGAATCACGCGTTTCTTGTCGCGCAGCACGGATTCGACCATCTGAATCGTGGCGGCCGAGGGAGCGTAGAACGCGCTGCCGGTCTTGAGCAGCGCCACGATCTCGCCGCCGCCCTTGCGTGTGCGATCGACCATTTGCGCCAGGCGCTCTTTATCCACCAGGTGCTTGATCGGAATGCCGCCGACCGTGGTGTAGCTCAGCAGCGGCACCATGCTGTCGCCGTGGCCGCCAAGCACCATGGCCTGAACGTCCTCCACGGACACGCCGAGCTCCATCGCGATGAAGGCGCGGAAACGGGCGCTATCCAGCACGCCGGCCTGGCCGAACACGCGGTGCTGCGGAAAGCCGGAGACCTTCTGAGCGACGTACACCATGGCGTCGAGGGGATTGGAGACGACGATGATCGTCGCGTTGGGCGAATATTTGCAGGCCTGCCCGGTGACGGCCTTGACGATCTTGGTGTTCATGTTCAGCAGATCGTCGCGGCTCATGCCCGGCTTGCGCGGCAATCCAGCCGTAATGACGACCACGTCGGAATTCGCGGTGTCCTTGTAGGACTGCGTGCCGATGATGTTGCTGTCGAAGCCCTCAATCGGCGAAGCCTCGAAGAGATCAAGCCCCTTGCCTTGCGGCACGCCCTCCACGATGTCCACGAGCACGATGTCGCCCAGCTCTTTTTGCGCGGCCCAATGCGCGCAGGTGGCGCCGATGTTTCCCGCGCCGATAATCGTGATCTTATTGCGCCCCTTGACGGCGGCCTTCTTCGCCATGATGCGTTCCTCGCTTTCTGTATGCGGATTCTATCCGTTTCGATCAATGTGTTTGTGGCGTCATTGTAAGGATCAAACCACGATGATCAAGCGCCATTTCATGGGATGATCGTTCGCGTTGTTTTTTCTTTGAAATCTCCCACCGGTATGCATTACCGTGCGGCTGATGCAAAGATCCGCATGCATCGAATTCTTATAACTGTTGAACGCGCATTGTGAATTCATCTTCGCCACATATTGACTCATTGCCAGTTGCGCAAGCCGCAGACCGCTTTCCGTGGCTATCAGCGTTCGCAATAACAGGAGCGGCGCTGGCGTTCCGGCTGTGTCAGCTCAGCGAAGAAGCGTTGTTCATCGATGAATATCTGACGATCCGGATCGCGCAAGTTCCCGGCGGAGCATGGGGGTTGGTGCAATACTTATGGACGACCGAACCGAATCCGCCGCTTTATTTCGTGTTCATGCGTTGCTGGCTCGACTTGTTTGGCTCTTCTGCATTCGCCTTGCGGCTTCCTTCAGCCATCGCCGGGGCGGGACTGGCGCCAGTCCTGATGTGGACCGCCTGGGAGGCGCGAAAGGACGTGCGCATCGCCGTTACAGCAGGAATCTTGACGGCGATCAATCCATTTTTATTCTACTACAGCCAGGAAGGCCGGGTTTACCTGATCCAAACGCTCATCATCGGCGTCAATCTGGCCCTGATGACACGGTTGTGGAATCAGCGCGAGCAAGCCGTGGAAAAATGGCTCCCCGCCGCAATTGCCGCAAGCGCCGCCCTCGCGATTTTTTCGCATTACTACTCCATCTTTCTGCTGGTTTTAGATTTATCGATCTTTGGATTGCTTTTTTTGATTTGCATCTCGCTGGAAGGCTGGCCAAACGCCTGTCAAAAATTCCTCCATCCCGCATGGAGCGCGCCGATTCTATCGCTTGCCGCTTTGCTGTTTTATGCGCTGATGGCAGGCTCCATCGCAGCGAGCCGGCCAGGATGGGCCATGCAGTTGCCGGAATGGCGTCCGGTTTTCATCCTTCTGCAATTGAGAGCGATTTTCTACGGCCCGCATTGGGCGGTTGTTCCGGCGTGGGCGCTAGCGATTCCACTCGCCGCCTGGATCGCCTTGCTGATCAACTTCCGCTGGCATGAGCGCCCAGCCGCAACGATCCCGGCGCTATGGGGCGTCTTCTGTCTGCTGGCATTGCCGCATCTCGTGTCGATTTTTCACCCCATCTTGCTCGGAGGGCAACGCTATACTGTGATCGCCATGCCGGCCCTGATCCTGCTGACGTGCATCGCACTGATGCATCCGCGAATTCGCTGGCTGCAAATAGTCCTGTTGGCCGCGCTGCTGCTCGCGCCGGCGCCGTATTACTACTCGTATTTCTCACATCGCCAGAAGCGGACCTGGGACACGGCGGCTGAAATTTGCCAGCAGCAACTAGCCGAGGATAACGGTGAAATCTGGGCGCTCTCGCCATTCGAAATTCCGCTGTCATATTATCTCGGCGCGAATCGGGAGAAACTGCATCTCATGCGGAGTTACGAAGAACATCCCGCTCCCGCGGCCTCGAGCGATATGATCATTCTCGTCGCGGCAAAAGTAAAAACCGCGCAATCCGCCATACCACCATCCTGCTTTCATCAAGAAGGCAGCGCGATCTTACTCGAGACACATCAGCCCGGCAATGAGATTGCACTGATGATCTTTCGACGTGATACGGCATCTGTTTCAGAGCATCAGGAATAAAACGATCTTCCCGAGCCGAACGAGCCTCCCTGCACAACACTGAAAATAATCCAAACCGCCTTGACATCAGGCATGCAGAAATGTATCATTCGTGATTGATTTGTTTTCGATTGTCGCTTGTCAACAAGCATGTCGGTGTATATCATAAACACACAAACGGCCTCACGGAAATCCCAGACATCGACTAGGAGACTGAGCCATGCCCATTAACTACGCCCTATTCGAGAATAACCTGACCAGCGCCCCGGAAGACTACGCCGCGCAAGTGCAGATCACCGCTTCGGCCGACCTCCACGACATTGTTCAACGCATCGTTCAGCAAGGATCCCTCAGCACCGAAGCCGAAATCACAGCCGTGCTGGAGGACGCCATCAAAGCCTGCGAATCGCTGCTGCTTGAAGGCCACCGGGTCAACCTGGGCGGACTCGTCGAACTCTACCCTCGCGTGACCGGCATCTTCGACAGCGTCACAGACACATTCGATTCCTCGCGCCATCGCATCGACATCGGCGCCAATCCCGGCAGCCGCATCCGCAAAACCGTCCGCAGAGGCGCGCAGGTTATGAAAGTCGAATTCGCCAAACCCATGCCCACCCTCGTGGAATACGCCGATCTCGGCAGCGGCGAGACCAACGGAACGGTCACGCCGGGCAACATTGGCACACTGAACGGCCGCCGCCTGAAATTCAATCCGAACAAGTCCGACGAAGGCATCTTTTTCCTCGCCGTCTCCAGCGGCGCCGGGATCAAGGTTCCGGCCGCGCAGAAGAATCGGCCCACCCAGTTAATCTTCGTGATACCCGCCGTGCCACCGGGAGACTACTACCTTGAAGTCCGCGCCCGCCAGCGTGACGGCGCCGAGCTGCGCACCGGAAGGCTTGACGCCACGCTCACGGTATAATAAAGAACGCACGACAAAAAGCAAAACACCAAGCGACATGAATCGCAAGGCTGAGGCTGAGAATACGCAAACTGCCGTTCCTCACATAGTAGAACACGGCATCAACATCAGCATCAGCGAAATTGGAATTGACCTAAAAGATCGTGCGCAAGCAAGAGCAAGAAAGAAAGTAAGCGGACTTGGCGTTTAAGCGGGATTCGATCCCAGCAATGATTCCAACCGTTGAGCAAGGCCGGTGTGGCGGTGTTGGATCTGGTCGTTGCGCACGGCCATGGCGAGCGCTTTCTTGCTGCCGACGAGGCAGACGAGCTTCTTGCCGCGCGTGACGGCGGTGTAGATCAGGTTGCGCTGCAGGAACACGAAGTGCTGCGTATGGATCGGGATCACCACGGCCGGATACTCGCTCCCCTGCGACTTGTGCACCGTGATCGCGTAAGCCAGTTGCAGTTCGTCCAACTCGCCATACTCATAGGGAACCCGGCGTCCGTAAAAATCCACCCACACCGTCTGCTCCGTTTCATCGATCAACGAGATGTTGCCGATGTCGCCGTTGTACACGTCGCGGTCGTAGTTATTGCGCAGCTGCATGACCTTGTCGCCCACGGCGAAAACGCGCCCGCCGCGGATCAACGGTTCGCGCTTGCCGTTCAGCGCGGCTTGCAGCTCCTGATTGAACGCCAGCGTCCCGAGCTCACCGCGATGCATCGGCGTGATCACCTGCACGTCGTCGCGGGCGTTGAACTTGAACTTGCGCGGGATGCGTGTCTTGACCAGTTCGATGATCGCGCGCTTAATCTCCGCCGGATCGGATTTATCCGTGAAGTAAAAATCGAGTTTGCCGTGTCCGGGTTCATTGTCCAGGAACGGCATTTTCCCTTCATGAATGCGGTGCGCGTTGACGATGATGCGGCTGGCGCGGGCCTGGCGGAAGACCGTCTCCAGCCGCACGACCGGAACCTGCCCGGAGGCGATCAGGTCGCCCAGCACATTGCCCGGACCGACCGAAGGGAGCTGATCCACGTCGCCGGCCAGCAACAGCGACGCGCCGGACTCCAGCGCCTGAAGCAGGTGAAACGCCAGCGGCGCATCCAGCATCGAAGATTCATCCACGATCAGCAGATGGCATTTGAGCGGATGGTTGGAGTTGTGTTCGAAGGCTGTTGTGCGCGGATTGAACTTGAGCAGCCTGTGAATCGTGGCCGCCTCCATGCGCGTCACCTCGCCGAGGCGCTTGGCGGCGCGGCCGGTCGGAGCACAGAGCCGGATCGACGCCCCGGCGCGGCGCAGTATCTCGATGATCGCGCGAATCAAGGTCGTTTTTCCGGTGCCCGGTCCGCCGGTGACAATCAGCACCCCGCCGCGCAAAGCCTGCTCTACTGCAGTGCGCTGCTCAGGCGCGAGTTGGAAGTTGTACTCGCGCTGGAAGCGCTCAATCTCGGCGTTCACATCCAGTTCCGGCAACGATTTCCCCGTGGTCAGCAATCCGCCGATGAGCCGCGCGATGGCCGACTCGAAGCGCCAGAGATAATGCAGGTAAACCGCCTTGGTCTCATCCGGCAATTTCTCCAGGTGAATCTTTTCCTCTTCATGCAGACGCTTCAGCGCGGTGTTGACCGGCGCCGGATCGTCGATCTCGAGCAGCTGCATCGCGCCGTCGAGCAATTCCTCATGCGGCAGGAAACAGTGCCCGTCGTCCGCGCGGTCTTTCAGCAGATGCAGCACACCAGCCTCCATGCGCTGCGGCGCGTCGCGCGGAATGCCGAGGCGTCCGGCCATGGCGTCGGCGGTGCGGAAGCCAATGCCCGCAATGTCGATGGCGAGTTGATACGGATTTTTCTGCAGGATCAGCGCGGCCTTTTCGCCGTAGGTGCGGAAGATGCGCGAGGCGTGCGTCAGCGGAATGTCATGATGCTGCAGAAAGACCATCAGGTCGCGGATGCTGCGCTGTTCGCCCCAGGCCTTTTTGATCTGCTCAAGGCGCTTGGGGCCGATGCCGTCAACTTCGCCAAGCAGGTCGGGATCGTTGTCGAGCACGGCGGCCACGTCCACGCCGAACTTGGCGACGATGCACGCGGCGTATTTCTTGCCGATGCCGGGAATCAGACCGCTGCCCAGGTATTTCTCCAGCCCCTTGGCCGAGGCGGGCAGCACGGGCCGGAAGGATTCGACTTCGATCTGCGGTCCGTATTGCGGATGGCTTTTCCAGCGCCCGCGCACATCGAGGCAATCGCCGACCGTGGCGCCGACAAGATTGCCGACGATGGTGATCAGGCCGTGATGCCCCTCGGCGTCGAGGCGGGCGATGGTGTAGTGATTCTCCGGATTGTAAAACGTCACGCGCTCCAGCACGCCGCTGACCGCCGCCTCCCCTTCCGGACCGCCGAACATGGATGTCTGCCGTGGATCGGCCATGCTAAAATCCAATCGCGATGTTCTGCACAAAGATTCAATGGGATGCCGCTGGACACAAGCAAAAATGGATTTTTACGCCGCACACTATCACGATTCAAATGGTTTCGCGTGTAATGCCCGACACAAAACTAATGACTGCGCCAATCGGCGCAACGGGTATACAGCATCCAGGTGTTGTAGTTGTCGTACTCCTCGAGCGAAAAGAACTCATGAGGCTGGCGCGAAGGGGATTGCAGCGCTTTTTCCAACGACCGGGAGCGCACCGCTTGCGACGCGCGCTGGACGACCTGATGGTAAAGCGGTCCAACCTGGGCGTTCGGCAGTGGAACATCGTCAATCTTCGAACGGCGCGGACTGAACATGTCTTCCCAGATACGCACATGATGACGCGGCTCGATGAGGAAAAAATCAAGCACGCGGCGCGTTTCATCCGCAGCGGCGCCGGGCATGTCCATGCGCCCGCCGCTCAGCATGAAAACCTGCTTCCATTCAAACGTCAGACCTTCCGCGTATGTGTGGATCAACGCCTCTTCAGCGTTCCAATCGAATGCGACGGCGTTGACCGCTTCGCCAAAATCAAACTCGGGCATGACCGGCAACACAAGCGCCTCGATCCCCTTGGCTGCCAGGAACTCGCAGTATTCCTCCGCCTGCGCATAGTCGGCGTTGGCCAGCAAAACGCCCTTGCCCGAGCGAAATTGCCGTTCAGCGGCGCTTTTCTTCAGCTCGAAAAATTCCATCTGCGCTTCAATCATCGCGTCGATTTCGATGCTGCGATCCGGCCGCAGCAACACCATCGCCGCTTGACGATTGTTCCACGGCACAGCGAAGCGAAATCCCGCTTCATCCTCAGGCGGCTCTGTTTGCTCCGCGGTCTCATGCGCCGGCTGCGGCGCAGCCGATGACGCGGTTTGCTCTTGAACGCCCGCCATCACACGCTGTTCATCAACGGACTTCGGCAAAGGCGGAGGCATGGCTGGCGAAGGAACGGCTGTTTCGTCCGGCGAAGGATTTTCTCCATTCGCCTCATCGAGACTCCTCGTCGGCACGTTCGGCGCATCTTCTTCTTTCATTTTTTCCAGCGCGAAGTCGAAATCAGCATACCCCAAGGCCACTTCATCCTGCTCCGGCAAGGCCGCGGCGAAGATATCACTCTCGTTCACAGCCTCGTCCGCTGGAGCCTCCTCCGCGATCCGGTCTTGAATTTTCGCCTCGATCTTTTCCAGTTCCAAAAGATCCTTGCGCAACTTGCACTCGTTTTTGAGCTCCTGGATGAAGATAAAGCCAATGTGGTAGTGCGCTTTGTCTTTTGAGTAAGCCCGGGCCAATTTGATCTTTGCTTCGATCGCGTCGGGAAACTCCGGATGTTTTTTCAACAGGTTTTCCAGCGCGTGGATGCAGAGATCGGGCCGGCCGCCTTCCAGCAGCATGCCGCCCAACAGCAAATGCGGTCCGGGAGAAAGAACAAGGTCGTCATAATTCTGAATGGCGCCTTCATAAGTCTCAACTGCGGCAATGATACTGCGCTTATGCACCAATTGCTGGAGCCGGGCGATCGCAGCCAGTTTCTCCGGTTCGATCTCCTCCTGGTATGTCACGCCCCCCTCGCCGTCTCCCTCGAAGATCCCATGCGCGATCTCGCGTTGCAGCCGTTTTGTCTCAAATCGCTGCACAAATTTCGGAAGATTATCCATAACGGAACCGTCGACCTTGCGGAACAATCCGCCCGTGCCGTAAAACAGCGACGTAAACAAAACGCCAAAGGCGAAACCGCCGATATGCCCCCAGAAGGAAATCTGGCCCTTGAAATGATCCATCGAAGCCAAACCCATGCGCAACTGCCAGATCATGAACAATGCGAAGACGATCGAGGCTTTCAGGTGAATACGAATGAACAGCAGCAATCCGAAAAGCAGCAACAGGCTGAGCCACAGGCTTTCCGTAGTGAAGTAAATCTCCGGTTTGAAAAAGACCACCAGCATGAAAATCAGATGGATGGGCCAGATGATCAGTCGCAGTCTGGCGTGGCAATATAAAATCAAGTACGCGCCGATCAGCGCGAAAATCGCGCCCGATGCGCCCAGATAAAGATGCAGCTGATCGAGTGTGCCATGCGTCAGGGCCGAAGTAATGCATGCCAGCAGGTAGAAAGCCGCGAAACGCCCATGCCCCATGCGCGATTCAACATTGAACGCCACAATGTAAAACATGAGCATGTTGGTCGTGAAATGGATGAAGTCGGCGTGCAAAAAAGCCGAACTGATCGTCGTCAGGATGTTGTTGTCAAAAGGACGGAAATACAGCGGAGACATCGCGTCGATGCCGACTGAACTGGAAATGATATACATCGCCAGATTCAAACAGAAGATCACATAGCAGACCCACGGCTGCTTGGAATAAGGAACATTTGAGCCGATCGCCAGAAACATGGATTCAATATGAGGCGCATCGCGCCCCGCCTGGAAAAGTCCGCGCATCCGTCGATCCGGCTAAAGATGCGCGTCTGCATTCAGACAATGTCGAGCGACATCGGTTCCACATTATTTTGATCTTTTACGCCGCGTGTCAATCGAATACCGCGAGCATGCGCCGCAACAGCGCTTTGCCCTTGACTTGACGCGGAGCATCGGCTTGAATGAGCTCACATTTTCGAAACTGACGCTCGCGCTTGCTGACGCTCCCGTTGATGCGACTCATACTCATACCGTTCCCGTGGAAGGAGATCGATCATGCTGCACCGCTTTATTCGTATGGCCTGCCTTTTTGTGCTTCCGGCGATTTTACTGGCCGGATGCACCCCCAACGACCAGGACAAATTCGTCGTTAAAAACCAGTTGGACAACATCCGCGATGAAATCAAACTGCTCAAAACGCAGATTGATGACTTATCCGTGGAAAAAGCCGCTCTTGAAGAGCAGGTGGAATCCTTGCGCGCCCAGCGCACAGCGGCCGCTTCGCCGGATCCAGCCATGCTCCAGGGCATCGAGAAACGCTTCCAGGCGCTGGAACAGGCCCAGCAAGGAATGGCGGATTCGGTGAAAACGCTGAGCCAAAAAGTGGATGAACAACAAACAGCCATCGTCAAGGCCGCGACGCCCGTGAAAGTGGCTGCTGTCACGCCCCCCACGCCGCCGCAGAAAAGCGCGCCGAAATCGGCCGGTTTTTATTATACCGTGCAAAAAGGCGAGACCGTGGAGATGATCGCCAAAAAGCATCAAGTCTCCGAAGCGGCCCTGCGCAAGGCCAACCATATCCCGGACAGCAGCAACGTCGTCGGCGGACAGCGTATTTTTGTCCCATAGTGAATGTATATCGCGAAATCGAAAAAAGAACCGGACATCGTTGACGGATGTCCGGTTCTTTTGCCATAAGAGCTGCATCATGGAAATCGACGCCATTCAGAAATCGGCCAATGGACCTGTCACCGCCGCGCGAATCGTGAAAGACCTGGATCGCCTGGGAGCGCGTCCCGGAATGACATTGCTGGTCCATGCTTCACTCAGCGCGATGGGATGGGTCTGCGGCGGCGCTGTCGCAGTCATCCAGGCGCTGGAAACCGTCCTGACAGATGCCGGCACATTAATCATGCCCGCCCACTCCAGCGACTTCAGCGATCCTTGCGCTTGGGAAAACCCGCCGGTCGATCCCGCTTGGTGGAAAACCATTCGGCAGACAATGCCTGCTTTTGATGTGAATTTGACTCCGACTCGAAAAATGGGCGCCATTGCTGAATGCTTCCGTAAACAGCCGGGCGTTGTGCGCAGCAATCATCCGCAGCATTCTTTTGCCGCCTGGGGCAAGCACGCCAAAAATGTTGTCGCAAATCATTCGCTCGAGCGCAGCCTGGGAGATCATTCCCCGCTCGCCAAAATTTATAAACTTGACGGATCGATCTTGCTGCTCGGAGTCGGATATGACTCTTGCACTTCGATGCATCTCGCGGAAGATCGCAGTTTCAGCGTTTGCCAGCACGTCCGGAAATGCGGCGCGCCAATCATGCAAGACGGCAAACGATGCTGGATTGAATTCATGGAGCTGAATTATAACAGCGGCGATTTTCATCAAATCGGCATGGCGTATGAAGACAGCGGCAACGTATTGTCGAAAGGAATGCTTGGATACGCCGAATCGATATTAATTCCGCAAAGATCATTAGTGGATTTTTCCGTCAGTTGGATGGATCAGAATCGAAATTTTTAAGGCATTCCGCAAACTTATGCCCCAGGTTAAAATCACATCCCTGAAACTGATTAACACGCGCAAGGAACTCTATCGCGCCACGCTGGATAACGGCGAGTCATCCGAGCTCGATGCGGAAATCGTGCTTCAACGCGGAGTCGCCGCTGGCGTCGAGTTCGATGAACGCGAATGGGAAGAACTGCTGCGGGAAAATGAACTGCGCCTGGCGCGCAAAAACGGCGTGGCCTATGTGGCGCTCGGACTCAAACCCTCCGGCCAGGTGCGAAGTTACCTCATCAATAAAGGCTTCAGCGAGGATGCCGTGGAGCACACGCTCGATCATCTGACTCAACGCGGCTACGTCAACGACGCGGAGTATGCCGCGCGGACCGTTGAACTCCGCCTGCACAACGGCGGCAAGGGTCCGACCAAGGTGCGCGCGGAACTCAAGGCCAAGGGCATCCCGGAAGAATTGCTGGATCGAGCCGTGCCTCCGCTCGAAGAGGCCGAGTGGCAGCGTCAGGCGGCGATCAAACTGGCGGAAAAGAAATTCAAGACAGAACGCGAAACCGATCCAGTGAAGCTCAAAGCGAAAATGTATCGCTTCCTGGCAGGACGCGGTTTCCACAGCGAGGCGATCCACGCTGCGATCGATGCATGGATGGAGCAGCGCCGTTCGGAATAGACGATTCCTGCACGGATCATCCTCACCCATCAAACACCATTCAAACATAGCATTTTCTTAACGGGCGCACTGTAATTCTTTCGACAAAAGTGACACATTCTAAACACGTGGCACAATAACATCCACGCCAATATCGCCTCTCATTATCCTTAATATGACCTGAATCCCCTGAACTCGATAGATTTCCTCTATTTTCGATCAATTTTAAGCATTTTTAAGCAAAAAAACAGGCTGGCCCATTATTTGCGCTTATCGTGGCAATCCATCTGGAATCATTTTCCTTATGGCAATGAGACTCATTAAACTCACTTTTGGAGATGAAATCGATCAAGGAGGAAATGAAAATGATCAGGAAAAGCGACATCACCAAACTAACAGCTCTAACTCTATTGTTGAGCGCAACCGGCTTCGCACAGGAAGAGGCTGCAACGACCGAACAGTTGCAAAACAACATCAACATCGTCTGGACTCTTGTCGCGGCGACCCTGGTCATGTTCATGCAGCCCGGCTTCGCTATGCTCGAGGCCGGATTGGTTCAGGCGAAAAACAGCGTCAACATTTTGATGAAAAACCTGATGGACTTCTGCATCGGATCGGTCATGTTCTTCATCATCGGCTTTGGCCTGATGTTCGGCTCGTCAACTTCGACCGGCGGATGGCTCGGAACGGACTACTTCATGCTGCATGGCATCACGGGCGGCGCGGACTGGACCTATACCTTCTGGATGTTCCAAGTCGTGTTCGCCGCGACGGCAGCAACGATCGTTTCCGGCGCAGTGGCGGGACGCATCAAGTTTCATTCGTATCTGATTTACTGCGTAGCCATTTGCGCGTTCATCTATCCAATCTTCGGCAAATGGGCCTGGGGATCATTGTTGAACGATAACGGCGCCGGATGGCTGGAAGGCAAAGGTTTCATCGACTTCGCCGGATCAACAGTGGTTCACTCCATCGGCGGATGGCTGGCTCTGGCTGGCGCGATCGTAGCCGGAGTGCGCATCGGCAAATATGACAAAAACGGCAAGCCCAAAGCGATCCTGGGGCACAGCATCCCGATGGCGGCGCTGGGCGTCTTCATCCTGTGGTTCGGCTGGTTCGGCTTTAACGCCGGTTCCACGACCACAGGCGATGGCGAAATCGGACGCGTCGCAGTCACAACAAACCTGGCGGCCGTCGCCGGCGCCATTGGCGCGATGATCACCAGTTGGATTCTGTTCAAGAAACCCGAAGCCACCATGACCTTGAACGGCGTCATCGCCGGCTTGGTTTCGATCACGGCAGGATGTTACACCGTGACTCCGATCGGCTCTCTGGCCATCGGCCTCATCGGCGGCGTCCTGGTTGTATTCAGCGTGCTCTTCATCGAACGCGTATTGAAAATTGACGATCCCGTCGGCGCCATCAGCGCGCACGGAGTTTGCGGCGCATGGGGCACGCTGGCCTGCGGCGTCTTCGGCGCGGAAGCCGTGCTGGGCATCGGCGACGCAAACACCGGTTTCCTTTACGGCGGCGGATTCAGTCAGTTCGGCGTCCAGTTCCTCGGCGTCATCGCGGCCTTTATCTGGGCCTTTGGAACGGGCATGGCGCTCTTTACAGCGATTAAATACACCGTGGGCATCCGCGTGAGTCCGGAAGTCGAGCGCGAAGGCCTTGACACACATGAACACGGAATCCCGGCTTACACGCATGACATGGGCGAAGAAGCCCCGATGGTGCCAGTCATCGACTAAGCCCTCTTTCCCCTTCAACTCCTCATAGATAAAATCCTCCCTTCGACAAGAAGGGAGGATTTTTCTTACGCGCTTATAGATTGATCCTGCGCCCTTCGAAACAAAACATCCTCGCTCGTATCATTTCACTCCACCCAATTGCTAATTGCTGATTGACAATTGATCATTGGCTCGAAGGAATGACTCCATAGCCGTCGCATTGATTGAAAATCACGTCAAGGAAGTGAGCCGTGTCCAGCCTGAGCCTTTACACGCACATCCCCTACTGTAAGTCGAAGTGCCCGTATTGCGACTTTTACTCCGGCCCAGCCGCGGAGCTCGGTGTAACGCAAGGAAAGTACTTCGACGCGCTCGCGGAAGAATTGCAGCTTGCTATCAACGCGTATGGTTTACGCGGACGCATGCTGCACACGCTCTATTTCGGCGGCGGCACGCCAGGATATTGCGATCCCGCGCTTTATCGCGCCTTCATTCAAGTTGTACGCGAATCCTTCGAACACCCGGATCATGCGGAATGGACGCTGGAAATCAATCCCGGCGCCACGGATGAAAACCATATCGATGGCTTTATGCAACTCGGTATGAACCGCTTCAGCGTCGGAGTGCAGAGCTTCCAGCCGCGCTTGCTCAAGACGCTCGGTCGCATTCATCAAGCCGAGGACGCGCGCCGGATGTTAAGTCTGCTGCGGCCGCTGACGGATGACGGGCGCCGCCTTTCGCTCGATCTGATCTTCGCTGTCGATTCGCAGACATTGGAGGAGTGGGAAGCCGACCTGGACGCGGCGCTGGAACACGCACCGGGGCATATCTCGCTCTACGGCCTCACCTATCACGAAGGCACGCCGTTTCATCGCCTGCGTGCGCAGGGCCACATGCGCGAAGCGAACGACGAATCGCAATTGGCGATGTATGACCTGGCGCGCGCGAAACTCACGCAAGCGGGCTATGAGCATTATGAAATCTCCAACTTCGCCCGCCCCGGCTGCCAATGCGCGCATAACCGGACATACTGGGAACATGGCGATTACCTCGGCCTCGGCGCATCGGCGCATTCATGCATCGATGGAAGGCGCTTTTGGAATCCAGCAGACGCGGAGCGCTGGAGCGGCGCCTTGCTCGCGGGAAAATTGCCGCATGAAGATGAAGAAACGCCCTCCGAACGTTCGCGGCTGGCCGAACGCGTCATGCTCGGTCTGCGCCTGCTCGAAGGCCTTTCGCTCAGCGCTTTCCGGCGCGAAACCGGAATCGACGCAGCGGAATACTTTGCCCCGGAGATCGCCAAACTGACCGAGCAAGGCTTGCTCGAATGCGTCAAGGACCGTCTGCGCCTGACGGCATCCGGGCTGCATCTCGCCGACACCGTCATGGCGGAATTTTTCTGACTCTCTATCCATCAGCGCACCCGCTCACGCATCTTGACTTTATCCTGTGTCTTTTCTTGCTCTTGCTCTTGCTCCTGCTCTTGCTCTGATGAACCGCCTCTTCACGCAGCCGGCAATTTCTTCTTTCATGCAACGCTAGCCATATAAATCTGAATTCGATATTCAGAATCCATTTGAGAGCAAAAGCAAGAGCAAGAGCAGGAGCAAGAGTCTGAAGCGTAAAACAAGCCAAACATGAGATGCAGCCCCTGGTCGAATGCCCGGACTTTTATGCTTGAAAGGCATCTTTTGAAACGGCTAAATGCGAAGCAGATCTTCTATTGTATAAGGAGCGGTCATGATTCAATACGAGGAATTTGCTCAACTTGACGTTCGGATCGGAAAGATATTATCTGCGACCAAAGTGGAAGGGACGGATAAACTGATCAAAGTCGAAGTCGATCTGGGAGTGCAAAAAAGACAGATCGTCGCCGCCATGGCCAAGTTCTTCGATCCTGAATTCCTGGTCGGCAAAGAAATGCCGATCCTGGTCAACCTGGCGCCCCGGAAATTCAAAGGCATTGAAAGCCAGGGCATGATCCTCGCCGCCGATGTCGATGGAAAACCCGTGCTGCTGCATCCCGAAAGAGAAGTCCCCCCTGGCACGATTGTCCGATAAGAAAAGGCATGTGCGAATACGAAATGCCCATGCCAAAATCCGTATATTCACAGTTTTCCGCGCAAGATTCAGCATTTTTCCTTGTAAGATTGGGGCATTTCATCTATTGTATCCGGCCATATGGATCGAAATGCCGTTAAGCTGATTTTCATAGGATTTTCTGTTTCATGCTCCATCGTTGATTGCTTAACGCCCAAGTATTAGCGATTCTCGATCGCTGCTTTGCATTTCGCTCCGCCATGCGATGTGTTGATTTGTGTCGATCTGCCATTGTCATCGCCTTCATCATGTAAGAAGAACGTGCCGCATCCAATTACACTCAGCACTGATTGATGCAATCCATCGATAACGGGAGAACCGTGTTGAATCCGTTGAGCAAATCATCCAATCAAAATATTGGCGTATTGATCCGCGACCTGCTTTTTTTCATTCTGTTTTTTCTGTACATTTGCCTTGTGATTGAAACGCGTTTTATCTACCACGGCAACGGCATGACCGTGCGGTGGCCGGTCTTTTACACCGGCTGGGAGTTTTTCCAGCAGTTCTTGTCCTATCCCGGCGGGCTTGTTGAATATGGCACCGCCTTGCTCTTTCAACTTTTCTATCTCTCCTGGGCCGGAGCGCTCATCCTGACTGTGCTGGCCTGGTTGATGTGCGCATGCACCGGCGCGTATCTTGA
This sequence comes from Candidatus Sumerlaeota bacterium, assembly GCA_016928995.1. Classification (GTDB taxonomy): domain Bacteria; phylum Sumerlaeota; class Sumerlaeia; order JAFGJS01; family JAFGJS01; genus JAFGJS01. The sequence goes on from JAFGJS010000073.1 coordinate 16,620, forward strand.
TGCGATCCATACGAAGTATTTCCGCTGGATCCGCTGGATCGCTCCGATGCTGATCCTCATCCTATACACGCAATACACATATTATCTCATCACCATTGCCGCCGTGGCGGTCGCCTTGCTTTTCGTCCGCCTCTATCTCAAAATTGCCCCCAAAGACACGCCGTCCGGCATAATTATCCTTCTGATCCTTTCTGCGATTCTATATATCCTCGCTGGCGGCGCGTTTTACGCATTCGCCGCGCTCTGCGCGATTTACGAAGTCTTTTACCTGCGCCGATGGCGAACTGCTCTAGTCTGCCTATTGTCCGTCATCGCGATTCCATTTGTCGTTGGCGTGTTGATCTACGAAGTCAGAATAGCCGAAGCCTTCAACAGTTTATTGCCGCTCTCCTGGAAAATCTCCTGCACGGATCACCTTCCGCATAAGGCGCTTGTTGTGTCGTCGATTTATGCTGTCTGCATCTTTCTACCGGCGGCCGCGGCCATCCTGGGACTTTTCCATTTTTTCGCCTCAGGCTCAAGATCGCAACAAGATGCGCCAAACACATCTGATGATAAACCGGACCTTGCCACAAGCCGGTCCGGCGCAGGATTGCGCGCATGGTATACCGGCAAACCGGCGCTGAAGTGGCTTGCCGAGTCGCTGCTGTTATTCGCAGTCGCCGGAGCAACGATTTACTTTTCCACGGACAGTAGAATCAAAGCCTCATGCGCCGTGGATTACTATGCATTCAATCAGCAGTGGCCCGAAGTGCTCGAAACCGCCAAGGACTATCCGAACAATTATTTTATCATCCATGCGGTTGACCGGGCCTTGTTTCACACGGACCGTCTGTTCGAGGACATGTTTGACACGCCACAGGATTTCGACTTTCTTTTCCTGACCGCCGAAGGCGTCCAGACCCACCACTGGCGCCGCGCCGGCATGTATATCGATCTGGGACTGCTCAACCTGGCGGAAAAATCGCTCTGTGAATCCCTGGAGCAACTCGGCGAACGTCCCGTCATTCTCCGGCAAATGGCGCTGATCAATCTGGCCAAAGGCAATTACGACGCTGCCAAAGTCTATCTGCACCGTCTGCAAAAAACGCTGTTCTTCTCCGCTTGGGCCGACGATTATCTCGCCCGGCTGAAAACGGATCCCGGCTTGTCGAATGACACGGAGATTACGCATCTGCGCCAGGTGATGATGGACAAGGATTATATTTACATCGCCTATAAAACCGAGAGCGTCGCCGCCGATTTTGAGCGGTTGCTGTTTGACCTGCTGGAAAAAAACAGGCACAACCGGATGGCCTTTGAGTATCTCATGGCGTATTACCTCCAAACCAAGCAACTGGACAAATTCGCTCAAAATCTCGGCCGGATGAATGACTTCAATTACCCAAATCTTCCGCGCCAGTTTGAGGAAGCCATCCTGATCAGCCAGGACAAACTTGGCCAAAAAATCGACATCAATGGACGGATGATCAGCCCGGAATCGATCAAGGCGTTCCATCGGTGCACTGATGCGCTCCGCCGATCCAACGGAGAACTGAAGCTGGCCTATAACGAGCTCGTTCACGACTATAAAAACACTTATTTTTTCTACTATCTTTTTTATAATATCGATAGAGGAGCATAGAAAATGCCGAATCCTCCGGGAGTTATTCAATATAAACGCTTCGTCTTCGGTCTGCTGGCGGCGCTCGTGTTTTTTTCCTGCATCGCGGCCTACTCGCTCATCGGCGGCAAACCGGATATCAAGGAGCATGCCAGCATCGACCATCCAGCCAAGATTCATCCTGATTATTCCGGGACGGTCATCCCTCCCAACATCGCGCCGTTGAATTTCATCGTGGACGAAGAAGGCGACGAGTATTTCGTGAAAATTCATTCCAACCAAGGCGAACCAATCACCGTTTTCAGCAAAGACGCCTCGATTGAAATCCCTGCATCCCCTTGGCATGCGCTTCTCTCGGCGAACAAAGGCGAGCAGCTGCTTTTTGATGTTTACGCCCGCAAACAAGGCGGGCAATGGCGTCTGTTCTCCCCGATCGCCAATACGATCGCGCATGAGGAAATTGACGCGTTCCTGGCCTACCGCAAGCTGCATCCCGGCTGCAACATGACCGATGAAAACGCCATTTTTCAGTATGATCTGGAAAATGCCCGCGAGTCCCTGGTGCTGAGCAACCGTTCTTTCGACGATGGCCAGGCGTGCATGAATTGCCATAACTTCCTGCATAACAACCCTGATAAAATGCTGATCCATTTCCGCAATATGCTCGCCGGGAAAAAGTCGATGTTGCTGATCGAAGACGGCAAGGCGACGGATATCGATTCCCGCACGCAATTCGGCTCGGCGCCCATGGGCCATTCCGCATGGCATCCCAGCGGCAAGCTGATCGTGTTCACGGTCTATAAAATCCAGCAGCTCTTCCACACCGCCCGGCTGGAAAGCCCCCGCGAGGGCATGGACACCGATTCGAATATGGGCTATTATATATTCGAATCAAACACGCTGAAATCTTTTCCGGGCATTTCCGGCGAAGATCATTTTGAAACATTCCCCGCCTGGTCGCCGGACGGAAAATACTTATACTTTTCCAGCGCGAAGAAGAGATGGCCCAACAATGACAACGCGCTTTATCCCGAAGAATACAATCAATCCAAGTACGACCTGGTTCGCATCAGCTACGACATCGAAACCGACACATGGGGCGAGTTGGAAACCGTGCTCCCGTCCGCAGAAACAGGGCGCAGCGCGCTGCTGCCCAGAATCAGCCCGGACGGCCGCTGGCTGATGATCTGCATGTGCGGATACAGCTGCTGGCCCGGCTTTCAATCCGACAGCGACCTCTACCTGATCGATCTGGAGGAAGCGCAGCAAACCGGACACTACGACTATCAGCCGCTGGCGCAGGCCAACAGCGCCGAGTCGGACTACTGGCATTGCTGGTCCAGCAACGGCCGCTGGTTTGTATTCAGCAGCAAACGCGAAAGCGGCATCTTCACTAAGCCGTACTTCAGTTATTTTGATGAAAATGGCGTGGCGCATAAACCTTTCGTATTGGTCCAAGACGATCCCGCATACTACGACTCGCTGATCCGCGTGTATCAACTGCCGGAGCTAATCGTGAAGCCAATTCCGATCACCGGCGAGCGGCTAGCCAGCGTGCTGCGCTCCACATCCGATGTGGAAAGCCAGGCTCCCGCCGCCAAAGCGCCGCCAACCAGCGCTCCGTGGGGCTCATCGGATCGATAGATAACCCGCCGAATCCACATTACGCAGCGCATTGCAATTATTGCACCGCCAATTATTAAAACAAAACTGGCGCCTTCATCACAAATTCCACCAATCATTACAACGGGAAATAATGTTCGAGATATGAGGATTTCATGGAAATGGCTCGTTCATCGGGTATGGAAAAACCCTACCTTGGGTAAAATGTATGGTGAAACCAACTGATTCGAATTTACCCGCGACCAACGACCTGCATTCCAACATAAAATCCATGTAATCCTAATATTTTCAGATATATATCTTATCCAAAACCGACGCTAACGCTGACATTTTCACAATTTCTCGTGCTCATTTTTTTTTGATTTTACCAACATATCCAGCAAAAAAACGATTATTCATTGACATCTACCCCCACAAACCGTGTAACATGCTTGCTGAAATATCTGCCCTATATGGGAAGGGGGAAGAGGGAGGAGAAGAAAGGCACAAGGAGTAAGTATTATCCGCAACCTACCTGCGGTATAGTAAAATTCCGGCACGTTTGATGTAACGCGGATATAACTTTCGAGAGCGCTACTGCATGTTTGTTATTCCATTGGTCGTCATGCCTTGAACGATGAGAACCCTCTCAAGCGCAAATCAGTTGAATAGATTGATATAGAATCTCTTTCGAAAGGAGGTGGACTAGCAATCAATTCCAAATGCAATGCGCGGTTTCCAGTTGGTATGAATTCAATCGTTTCGATTGAATTAAAAAATTGGACTGGAGGAGGAGAGGAATGACTACAAAGGTGAGTATGAAAGGGAGCGTTTCTGTATTTGTTCTGTTACTGACACCGTTTATCCTCAGTTTGGCGCAAGGCCAAGGTCTTCAAGTTTGGGACGGCGCGAATTATTCTGGAAGTTACACCCTGCAATGCACCGATTACACCTATTACACCACCGATGATCTCGGCGTTCTCGACAACGCCATCAGCTCGTTTAAATTAAAACAGGGGTGGGCATGCACGCTGGCGGTCAATGCCGATGGCACAGGCGTTGCCCAGAATTACGTCGCGCAGGACAATGATGTCAATATTGCCCAACTGCCGTCAGGTTTAGACGACCAAGTGTCCTTCGTCCGGGTCTATCCTTGGCGCACGACGACGAAAAAAGGTTGGTCCGGGAGCAAATGGGGCGCGACCATCCTGGAGTGCGACTGGAATTACGATTGGGACAATGTCGATGTTTCGTCTGAGGCAATTGAATATGTTCCGATGCGGCATAATCAGTGGTGGAACGCTTATTCTAACATCAATAATAAAACCGGCTCGACGCATGCGCTTGGTTTCAATGAGCCGGATTCCGCCGATCAGGCCGATATGACCGTGGCCACTGTTATCTCGGAATGGCCGAATCTCCTGGCCTCCGGTTTGCGGCTTGGATCGCCGGCCCCGACCGATGGCGGACTGTCCTGGCTCTACGACTTTTTCGATGAAGCCGACGCCGCCAACTTGCGCGTCGATATCGCCGCCTGCCATATGTACAAAGGCGGATGGGACGGCGCAACTTTACACTCCTGGCTGCTGGATATTTATAATCAAACCGGCCGCCCGGTGTGGGTCACCGAGTGGAACAACGGCTGCAATTGGACCTGCTGCGAGCCGGAAGACGCGGAAGAGCAAGCGGACATCATTCAGGACTTCATCGACACGATGAACGCGGATGATTTCGTTGAGCGCTACGCGGTCTATAACTGGTGCGGACCTGACGGCATCCGTCAATTGATCGAAGGCGACGGCACGATCAATCCCGCGGGCCAGGTTTACATCGACACTCCGGCGCCCGTGGCATACATCCAGGAGTCGTATTCCGGTCAGGACTTCGGACTGTCCTCTCCTTTCGTCGGCTTTTACGAATTCAACGGCGATACGACCGACTCCTCAGGCAGCGGAAATGACGGCACAGCCACGGGAAGTCCATCATACGTGACGGGCGTCAACGGCCAGGCGATCGACTTGGATGGATCGGATGATTTCGTGACATTGCCGCCTAGCGTAGCAGCAAGTGAAGACATCACCATTGCTGTGTGGGTTAATTGGGACGGCGGCGGTGACAATCAGCGTATCTTTGACTTCGGCAACGGCACATCCGAGTATATGTTTCTGACTCCGGCTTCGAGCGGTCAGCTACGGTATGGCTTCAGGTTAAACGAATATCCATATCCGAGCTTATATGCATCGGCATTGGCGACCGGCGTCTGGACGCATGTCGCTGTGATTATGGAGGGCGACATCGGAACGCTCTATGTCAACGGGACAGCCGAGGATTCGATCACGATCACTGGCGATCCAATTGATATGTCGCCGCAAAACCTGTTTATCGGCGACAGTCAATGGTCGGCGGATCCTTTCTTCAACGGACGCATCGACGACTTCCGTATTTACAGCTACGCTCTTTCGAGCGCCGATATCGCGTCGCTGGCTGCAAACACGCCCCCGGCGATTCCATCGGCTCCGACAGGGCTTTCTGCCTCGGCGATTTCCCAATCTCAGATCAATCTGAGTTGGAATGCTTCGGCAGGTGCGACGAGTTATAATGTGAAGCGCGCGACCGCCAGCAGCGGACCTTACAGCACCGTAGTGCAAAGCTATTTGGGAACCAACTATAGCGATGCAACTTTGCTTGGCGGCACAACGTATTACTACGTGGTCCAAGCGCAAAACATCAGCGGCGTCTCGGCGGATTCATTGAAGGCCTCGGCGACAACTGATCCGGATACAACGGCGCCTGACGCTCCGGCGAACCTGACCACAAAAGCAGGCGACGGCTTTGTGCAACTGGATTGGGATAGCAATTTCAATCTCGACTTCGCCAGTTTTTCAGTTAAGCGTTCAACGTCTTCCGGCGGACCGTATGCGACCCTTGCGACGGGCTTGACTGACAGCGAATACACCGATGATACAACAGTGAATGGAACGACGTATTATTATGTCGCAACCACTATTGACGCATCTTCGAACGAATCGGACAACAGCGCAGAGGTCTCAGCATCTTTCTCTCCGCAGTTGGTCGCGTTTTATTCCTTCGAAGGCAATGCTCTTGATTCTTCCGGCAACGCGTTGAATGGAACAGTCAGCGGTGGAACTTCATACGTCACGGGTGTAAGCGGACAGGCAATCAGCCTGGATGGCGTTGATGGCTATGTCACTCTTCCGGCAGGCGTGGCGGACTCCTACGACATCACAATCGCCGCATGGGTGAATTGGGATGGCGGCAGCATATGGCAGCGTATTTTCGATTTTGGCAATGACACGTCAGAGTACATGTTCTTGACGCCAATTTCTTCCGGAAGCACGTTACGCTTCGGCATCAAGGACGGCGGCGTCGAGGAGCAGTTGAACGCCGCTCAATTCACAACAGGCATATGGCATCACGTTGCTGTGACTTTGGATGGGGACACCGGCGTGCTTTATGTGGACGGGGTTCCGCAAGTCACAAATACCGTCACGATGAATCCAATCGACTTCACGCCTGTAGTCAATTATATCGGCAAGAGTCAATGGGCCGATCCGTATCTCAGCGGAGCGATCGATGAAGTGCGTATTTACAACTACGCATTGACCGCAGCTGAAATCGCCGACCTGTATGGAGGATCGGTAAACTATCCTCCGGAATTCTCAAGCGATCCAATAATCAGGGCGGACGCGACAGAAGATACAGCGTATAACGGCACGACGCTTTCAGGTGAAGCGACCGATCCGGACGGCGATTCGGTCACATACAGCAAAGCGAGCGGTCCGGACTGGCTCAACGTCGCCAGCAATGGCTCGCTCTCCGGCACGCCATCCAACGATGATGTCGGCGTCAATAGTTTCACGATCCAGGCCAGCGATGGAAACGGCGGGCTGGATTCCGCGACGCTGAACATCACCGTGGTTAATGTGAATGATGCGCCGACCTGGATTTCCGATCCGATCACAGAGGCTGGCGCGTCGGTCGACGAAGCATACAGTTCTTCGCTGGCGGATGACGCGAGCGACGTCGATGCGGGCGATACGTTGACATTCAGCAAAGTCAGCGGACCGTCCTGGCTCACAGTAGCCAGCGACGGCACATTGTCCGGAACGCCGAGTTCGTCCGATATCGGCGCGAATAGTTTCACGGTTCGTGTGACGGACTCCGCATCAGCCAGCGCTGATGCGACCGTGGAAATCGAGGTCAGTGAAACGGCGTCAATGCATGTCAATTCGATTGCGTTGAGTATCGTCACTGCCAGCAGAAACAGGTACAAAGGACAGGCCGTCGTGACCATTCTCGACAACTCCGGCAATCCGGTTTCCGGCGCCGTGGTCACCGGCGCGTTCTCTGGCAGATTCAACGAAACCCAATCGGCCACGACGAACAGTTCGGGAGTGGCGACGCTCACTACTGGCGCGTCGCAAAAACTCCCGATCTCCTTCACCTTCTGTGTCACGAATGTTTCACATGCAGATTATGAGTATGACTCTTCCGCGAATGTCATCACGTGTAATTCGTACTAAGAGTATCTAAACCAGAATCTCCGGGCTTGCGCAAAGCAAGCCCGGAGTTTTTTGCTACTGCCGCGATAGGTCTGGCTCTGCCTGCTTCGTCTTCTCTCCGTACACTTTCACCTCATACAGCGTCGGCGGATACCAGTTGTTGGGATTGTTATGGAGAACGGCGCGCTGAACATTGATCCGCACATAGCGTGCCTCAGACGCATCGGGCAAGATGTCGCTGCTGAAACCGTAGGTCTTGCTGACGACTGTGTCTTTCTCGTCAGTCCGGTCGAGCAACAGACGCCATTGATCGCCATCCGCGCTCCCCTCAATCGTGTATTTGTAATAGGCTTCGGAGCCTTTGTGGATGTGCCAGGAAATCTGCACGTTGCGCACCGTGCAGTTCTCCCCTAAATCCGTAGTCACACTGAAAGGCCAAGTCTTCTCATCGCTGCGGAAGAATGTGGCGTAATCGCCGTCAAACGCCATCGCTACTTCCTGGTCTTTGTTTCCAGGGATCGAAGAAGATGCTGGTTGATCCTGGGAAAGAAGCCTTCCCGCATCCAGTGGAATGATCCGATTTTTCGACGGAGAAAACAGCAGGTCCGGAAAGTAATCGCAAAAGGCGAAACCATCCTTGCACTGTATGGGCAGAACGACATTGCCGCTCGTGCCTTCGCCGCGAATCCAGCGATTGGCCATCATGACTGGAACGAGCTGCTCGCCGTGCCCGTAGTCGATAATTCCGCCGGACTGCGCCGAAAATGTGGAATTATTCCCAATATACCGCAAATCGCTCCAGCGGCCGTCGAGCGATTTGGCGGACATATAACCCGCGCAACTCGGATACCAGCCGGCCGCCTGTGAGAAAACGAGATAATAGAATCCTCCGGTTTTGATGATGTGAGGCGCTTCACGGTATCCATCTTCCATGACCTTGTTCACAATGCCAGTCACGTCGGTGTAGTCGGTGTTCAATTTGAAGATGTAAAGCGTGGCGTTGGCGCCCTGTCCGTGGATGTTGGAAGCCGCCACAAGATAGCCCTGGTCATCGTCATCCACGAAAACGCTCATATCGCGAACCTGAACTCCCAAGGGATTATAAATATGATGCACGGTGAAACGCTCGCCGGGTTTCGCCGTGGCCACCATGGCTCGCCCGTGTCCATAGCTCGAACCAGAGCGTTCCCAGTGACACCACCACACAATCCGATTGTGGATTTTATCGTAAAACTGGCTTCCCGACTCGAACTTGAAGTCATCGAGATCCGGATGGCTGCTTTGATCCATCACGACTGGGCCGTCAGTCCAATTCTCCCCATCCAAGGAAGTCTTGACGATGAAATGCTTGATCCTGCGGTCTTCGCGCACGGAGCTTAACCGGTAATATGTGTCGCCGGCCTTCAACGGCTCGCCAATCCTGGCCGAGGACTTGCCAGTCTCATTCGAGTATTCCTGAACGTCGTCCGGCATGGCTATCGTTGCGACCTGCACAGGTTCTGATTTCTGAGTATACCCGTCGCGATAAGCCACCAGCCTGTATGTGTAAACGCCGTCTTCAAGGTTGTAATCCTTGAAGGATGCGCCATGCCCGGAATAAATCTTCGTGAAATCTCCGTCGTTTCCGTGCGCGCGATAGATTTCGATGGAATCGCTGGGATCGATTGCCGCCCACATGAGTGCGACATTATTGACCGGACCTTCGCGATCCGTCGCGAACAGCGAAGCGCTCAAGGCGATCCGTGGATTGTTGTCGGGCAGTGCTTCTCGTTTTTTCAGCGCGTCAATCGCCTGCTGCACACGAATCCGCGCCTGCTCCAGTTCTTCAGTCGTGGCTTCCTGTTTGTTCATCAACTCGCGCGCGTCATGCATGACGAAACGAAGGTTATTCCAACTCTCGAAGCTGTAGTCTTTCTCAGTGAATTTTCCGCCCTCATCGATCTTCCCGATTAGTCTCTCCCTTGCGCCACTGGCTGAGGCGTTCTCCTGCTGTGCCGCCGCCATCATGCCGTCACCAAATGAACTGAACAGAAATATTCCAGCAGCAACAATCCCAACAGTTAATAAACTCTTCTCGCTCATAATCACTTCCTTGCTTGGACTTTTTTACTTCTCGCCTGTCTACAAATCCTCGACCAGCATTGTGAGGAATTCGTTTGCTCAAGCGTTTCTAAAAAAACGAAAGGCGCCGTTAGGGCGCCTTCTCGTCTTGTTCGATGCCATGCGTAATGGAATTTTTGCGTTATTGCAAGGTAAACAGCACGTCGGCGATGTCGACATTGCCGTCGTTGTTGAGATCGAGATTGAGCCTGTCTTCGAGTTGCAGCGGCAGCAACTCCAGAATCGACTCGGTGATGACGCGCGTCAAGTTCGCCGCTGTTGGGACATCGCTGTCATCCGTCGGCGATGATCCTGCCTCGACCTCGATCAGATCGGTATAGCCGTCGTCGTCGCTGTCGCGGTCGAATGGATCCGAGCCGTTCGTCAATTCCTCCGCATTGGTTAAACCATCGCCGTCCGGATCCTCATTCGCGTCATTTACAAGCGGATTCAAGCCGTTGTCGATCTCATCGCCGTCGTTCATCGTATCGCCGTCGGTGTCTGCGCTGTCCGGAAAAGTGCCGTGTTCAAATTCCGTAAGCGCATCCACGCCGTCGCCGTCGGTGTCGCTGCTTCCGTCCGAATCGTCGGATGGACTCAACCCATTGTCCGTTTCCCATGCGTCGTCCATTCCGTCCTTGTCCGCATCAAGGTATGCCGCGGTTCCCAGCGCCAGAAACAGCGGTCTGCCAGCCTGAAAGTTCGCCCCATCCAGCACGACTCTGAGCGCGATCATCTCCGCATGCGACGTCAACGGACCGCTGTAATGCATGTCCCAGGAAAGAGTGGCCGTTGTGCCTGCGGTCAGTGTGGCGATAGTCTGGGTGGATGGCGATGTCTGAAGCGACAGGCTGGTTCCCTCGATGAACGAGACTGCGACCGGCACATCAACAGCCTCGATCCCGCCGAAATTCGTCACTTTCGCTTCCAAGGTCAGATCGATGTCCGTGGCGTCCAGCCAGCTCACGCGTCCCGCGCCGGTCGTGACATAAGCGTCCACTAACGCCACCAGCGCGGTGGTGGATTCATCGTTGAACAGCATCTGCGCCTGAAGTGTAACCGACTCGAGTTCCTGAATCACCAGTTCGTATCGCTCGATCAGGTTTACCGCTGCCGTTTTTGCGGTTTGATACGCGGGATCGCTCGTGCTGGATTTCAAGTCGTTTTCCGTCACCCAGCTCAAAACGCCCGCCAGATACCACATGCTGAAGTCGAGATATTCATGATATGCATCCGCGACCCGGCCGGAGGAATCCACATTGTCCAGCAGCATGCCGGCCTGGGTGAAGTTGAATTGCATCCGCTGATCGAACGCGGCCATGGCGGGCAGATACTGGCCCTCGAACGCCGTCTGAAAGGCGGGCGTATCGTCAGCCTCGATTGCGGTCTGGCAGTCCTCCAACGCGTCCAGCAAGGCGTCGCCGGAAACAGAGCGTGACTGCGCGCCGCACGTGATCGCCTTCTGCGCCGCGCTTGATTTTAAGAGCGGCGATGGTGAGATCGAACCATAAATCACGGTGTCGCCGAACGCCTCGCGCGCGACCATGGTCGTGTATCGCGGCAAGGATTCGCGCATGATGTGCGAATATCGCTCAACGATCGCGCCAGTGCCGACGATCTCCAGCGACCGGAACATCATCTCGATTGTCGTCAGCATGCCCTGCAGACGCGGATCGCCGGACGGTTCGCCGAAAATTTTATTGATGATGCCCGTGAAACTATAGGTGAAGTTGGCCCCGGCATTGACATAGTCAATGTTCGTCGCCATCGCCGCCGCGGAATCATAAATGCCATTGATCGCGCGCAACGAATCGCCCACCATGCCGCGCGAGGCATCGTAATCGTTAGGACCGAACGCGCTTGATCCCTGCTTCGCGCGCAGCAGCGCCATTTCCAGTTCTTCTTTCACTCTGTCGCCATATTCCTGATAGTACAACTCAGCAATCTTATTATTGAAGTCCTGTTGCAAATTGCCGCTGAGCGCGCCGCCAATGTTCAGGATTTGGTAATCGCCCGCTCCCAACAGCGCGGCGGTTTCTTCAAATGTCATCTTAAACATTTCAAATAAGAGCTGGCTGATTTGCTTTGGAATGGCCGCTTTCGCCAACATGCCGATATTGACGACCAGGCGTTGCTGAACCTTGTCGGCCAGAGCCTCGATGATCGGCTTTTGCACATTGAGGACCGTCGGCGTCAAACCCTGCAAATAAGAGTCCAGGTTGACCAGCGCGGCGATCATCCCCAGCGTCTGGCTGATGACATCGCCCACATAGCCGCCCAGCACGTCTCCCGTCATGCGCGCAATCACTGCGTTCTGATAAAAGCCCGCCTCGGCCAGTTCCAGCCGCCGGAACGCTTCATCGAACTCTTCCTTGTTGTTGATCCACGTCAGCGCCTCAGTCTCCGTTGCGAGAAACGGATGATAATCATTGGGGCCGCCGGGATTTTCGACCGTGCCCGGCCAAAACTTCGTCTTGGCGATCAACTTCTTTTTGTTCTCACGCCGCGCATCATCCAGCGGGATGTAAAGTTCGAAATCGCGCTTGGCTTTCTCGCCATTGCTCCGCAAGGTCGCCGTCGTGGATTCCGGGTTGTACTCCGGCGCCTCGGCGAACGCCTTGTAGATCCCCACGGGAAGTTTCTTGAATTCATAACCGCCGGTTTCATCCACCACGGCCACAGCAGTGAATTGTCCTTGCTCGTCGTAGAGCGAGACGATCGATTCGGGAACGGGTTCTATCGGATCGCTGTCCTTGATCATCACGGAGCCATAGATGACGCAACGCGGCATGCTCACGTCAATCGCGACGCTGTCGCTGGCGCAGGCTCCGGCGGAGTCCTTGAGGTACAGGTCCACCATTTGCCGGCCGCCCTCTTCAAAGCGATAATCGAGCGTGGCGCTGGTCCTCGCATCGCCGGCTTTTTCATTATCCACGTACCATCGGTATTCATACGGCGGCGTGCCGCCGCTGACATGCGAGACGACGTGCACATCCAGCGCCGGATCGCCGTCCTCCGGACTTGCGCTGATCTCAACCTCCAGTTCCCATTCGTCTTCGCTGACGCCGTATGCGGACAAATCCACACTGGCCTCGTACGATAGATATGGATTCCACAAAGCCGGCTCATGCCCATATTCGCAGCTCAACGTGACGCCGTCCGTGTCCGTATTTTCACCCGACACATACGGTCCGTCGACGTCGTTCCAGTAATTGTTCTGCAGGCTGATGACGGAGGTGTTGTCGTAGGTTCGCACCGAGCACAAGAAATTGTTTTCTGATATATCCGAACTCGTGTCGATAATCGCCAGTCTCACCCGGCCATAATTCAGCGCGCCCGTCGAAGGATTCCGAAAACCGCCAAACGTGTTGTGGCATACCGTATAGACAGCCTGGGTGTTGCGCTCGATCATGTAATCCTCGTTAATGCTGTCCTGCAGGGCCTGGGTTAAACCAAAAATATTGTTTTCGACATTAATCGTCGCGGGAAATGACTCCCAGCTCGGCGCCGTGAAGCGGAAACGGCGAAACCGGTTGCCCTGCACTGACACGTCGCCGACATAGGCCGTGATGCGGCAATCCGTTTCCGGCATGTCATTGCGGCTGACTTTCAGCACATGGAGAGAGCCATCGGGCGCAAAACTGACCTTCGCTTCATTCGAATAATCGCCGATGTATGTGTTGCCGGAAAATACAACCGTTTTATTGCTGGTGCGCACTTCAACAAGGTGAAAGTTCTTTCCGGTCAACTCGCCTGCGTCGAAATGGCAATCCTTAACTTCGACGGATTCGCGCAGACTGATCACACGCTCATAGGTGTTCTCGCCATCCACAAAAAACTGGCAGTTCAACACCCGTCCCTCGTTGCCGTACAGCATGTAATCGAAGCCTGTGACGTTTTCAAAAATGCAATTCTCCATGTAGAGATCAGGACTCACATGCAAAAAATAATCCGCGCTGGCCGTATTGTCGCCGGTGAAATGGATGTTCTTCAGGATCACGTCGTAAACGCCGCTGATGTTATTGTAGAGCTCAATCAACGAACTCGTCCAGGTGTTCCCATTGCCGACGATTTCGATTTGCGCGCCAGAAGTAAAACTCAGACTCAACGCGTCTAGCGATTCTCCAGTGACGCCGCCCGTCAGGTAAATCGTCCCGCCCTCCGGCTGCAACGCCGTCAGCGCCTCGGCAAGCGTCGTATAATCCTGCGGCACGACGAAACTTTTCGCGCTCCCCTCCCGGCAGATCAACAACGCCAACAGCATGCTTCCGCATAAATATAATCGTCTGTTCATGCTAATCGTTCTCCCTTATGTGAGAATTCATCATCACATCCAAAATCGCAACGCCTGGAGCTGCCACGAAAATCGTTTAATGATCAACGCCGTCCCATTGCCGCCGGAACCACAGGGCGAGAAAAGATGTCGCGCATTGCGAAGACTTCACTCTGGACATGAGACCATATACGATCAAACAGAATAATAGTCTATGAATATGGCAAATATTAACCAGTGCGCTGACGCACTTCAAGGAATTTGATCGGGATGGGCATCCAGATGACGGTTAGTCATTCACTTTAATCTCAACCGAAGCATGAGGCGATTGACGATTCCGATAAAACTCATCGAATGTCAATTGTGGAGAAAATCTACTGGTTGAAGGTTAAAAGTGCAGTGCGGCCGGGCAAGATCGCGCTGCACATTGATCCGCTACGCACTGCCAAAATGAGATGATTTCTCGAAGCCGGCAAAAGTCCCAAAGGTTTTGGTCATCTTCACATAGCCGGAGAATCCGTCAGGTCATTATAATTGTCCCCAAAAACTGGACAGCCATTAAGGTGGATTTTTCTCCGGTTTTCGTTCGAAAATTCAGAGGAACGAAAAGGAGA
>JAFGJS010000074.1 GCA_016928995.1 Candidatus Sumerlaeota bacterium
ATCGATGTCGGCAACGAACTGGACTGGGTTTGGGAAAAGCATAAAGTCCCGTCAAAAAACGTCATCGATCTGATCGTTCGTGTCGTTGAAGGAGTTAAAAACAATACCGAAGTTTTGGTGTGCCAGGGATGGGGCGCGGGAATAAAGTATAACACTTTCATTCCGAGAAGAACCAGCAACTACCTCGCTGATGTCGATGTCGATTTCTATAATATCCATTATTATGACTGGCAAAATAAACCGTTCGGGAATCCATTTGACCGGTCCCCATCCGATTATAAGATGGACTCCAAGCCATGCATCATTGGAGAAGCATCCGCCAAAGGATCCGCTGGCTATACTGCTCAGCAATGCTATCAAAAAGCTTTTGAGCAAGGTTGGCAGGGGCTGATGGTTTGGACGTCGAATGGCATTGACGGCAATGGCAGTAAACTGGATTCAAAACCGGGAACGGATTGGATTTATGATCATTATCCCCACTTGGTTCAAGGTGTTGAGGAAATCAAAGAAGATAACACATCGGAATCAATTGTGGAATAGATATTACACTGAACGCATCCAGTCACGCGCTAAGGAAGAGTGTAGAAACTAACGCCCGCATTATAACCGAAAGTTTCCACCAAAAAGCCGCCCAACATGGCGGCTATCTCTTTTAAGTTCAATGGCGGGCCCGACAGGACTCGAACCTGTAACCGACGGCTTCGAAGGCCGCTACTCTATCCAATTGAGCTACGAGCCCGCTGGCCTGCGACGGCGAGAGCGGTTCACGCGAAGTGATCCGGATTGTGTGATCCAAGACGGCGTTTGTCCAGTGATTTTATCACAAGGTGAAAAAGGATACTGATAACGCGGAAATGGGCCTTGGATCAACGAGATCCGCGAATGGCCTTGATCTCGAGTTCGACTTTGGGCGAGCCGCCCCAGGTGGAGATGCTGGGGCTGAAGACGATCTCGACGTTGCGGCAGCCTTGCTCGAATTCCTCCATCCAGTCGCCGAGTGAGAATCCGATGGCGTCGAACAGCATATCCAGACCGCCGAGACGGAGTTTGAGATGATTATTGCCCACAACGATTGGATCGCGCTGGAGTTCCATGCCTGCCATCATCAGCAATGGCTCGGGATTGGAGCAGCCGAACGGGGCGAGCATCCGGATGGCCTGCACATCTTCCACGGTTAATTCCTCGGGCGTCACTTCAGCGTCGATGAGCAGTTTCGGCAGCGTCTCTTCCAGCAAGGGCATGTTTTCAACGACTTTGTTGATGTCGCGCCGCAAGTCGTTGATGTGCGCGGTTTCGATTTTCAATCCCGCGGCCATACGGTGTCCGCCGAAGCTTAACAGCAGATTTTGCGTCTTGGATAGCGCGTCGTGGATATCGAAGCCGGCCAGACTGCGCGCCGAGCCTTTGGCCACCGTGTCTTCGATGGAGAGGATCACCACCGGGCAGTGGTACTGCTCGAGGATGCGCGAAGCCACGATGCCGATCACGCCCAGGTGCCAGTTTTTACCGGCGATGACGATGATCTTCTGCTCATCAAGGTTGCATTGCTTGTGGATCGCCTCCTGCGCTTCGAGGAGGATTTCCTGCTCCAGTTCGCGGCGCTGGGCGTTGAGTTCGTCGAGACGCAGCGCCAGCCGCTCGGCCTCGGCCGGATCGTCGGTCGTCATGAGATCCACGGCCAGCGAGGCGTGATCCATGCGGCCGGCGGCGTTGAGCCGGGGCGTGAGGAAAAAACTAATGATGCCTGCGGTCATCGGCCGGTTTTCACAGCCGGCGACGCGCAGCAGGGCTTGCACGCCGGGTTTGGTGGACTTGGACAGGCGCTCCAGGCCATGCTTGACGATGCTGCGGTTCTCACCCTGGATCGGCACGATGTCCGCCACGGTGCCCAGCGCGACAAGATCCAGCAGGGAAAAGAGAAAGCCGCGCGCCTTTTTTTCATCAATGTTCAGTTCGCGCAACATGGCGTGAACCAGTTTGTACGCCACGCCGCAGCCGGCAAGGGTCTTGAAGGGATAGTTGCAGTCGGGTCGCGCGGGATCGACGACCGCGATGGCGTTGGGCAATTCGCTTGCAGGCTGATGGTGGTCGGTGATCACCATCTGCACCCCGCGCGCATTGGCCAAATCCACGGCGTCGTTGGCCGAGATGCCGTTGTCCACCGTGACGATCAGGCCGATGTCGCGCCCCAGCAGGCGTTGCAGCGTATCGCGGTTCAGACCGTAGCCCTCAAGCAGGCGATGCGGGACGTAATACTCCGCCCGGTCGTATTCCAAAAAGCGGAACATGCGCATCAGGATCGCGGTGGAGGTCGTGCCGTCCGCATCATAATCGCCATAGATCAGAATTTTTTGTTTCTGCTCCATCGCCTGACGGATGCGCTTGACGGCCTTGTCCATGTCCTTGAGCAGAAAGGGATTATTCAATTTCGCCAGACTGCAATCGAGGAACTCCTCGACCTTGTCGATGGTGTCGTATCCACGGTTGGAGAGGATCTTGGCGACAACAGAGGGCAGGCCCATCTGCATCTGCAGACGGTCGATCCAGTCGTAGCGGGCAGGTTGAATCTCCCACTGCTTCCGCAGCATGCGCTGGTATTTCGTTTCAGAACTGGATGGCATGGAGCCGTTCTTGCCTGACATGGCGTCGTTTTCGCCTCAAATAAAGTCAAAAAAATACAATTCGAACCCATTTTCGGTTGGAACGGAGAGGGCATCCTAACCAAGCGCAAATGGAAGGGACAAGTGTTAAATTTTTATTTCTGACACGAGCGATGATTCCGTGAAATCGCAAAAATATTCGTTCCGCACGGATACTCGGCTTTTTGCTTGAGAGTCGCCGTTCGATGCGCCACAATCTGTGTTGAATTTGCGCAGCGTAATTTCAAGGAAATGGTCGTGATGCAATGGCGGCGTTGACGGATTTGACACCGGAAAAATTAACGGAAACCTTCGAGTTCCTCGGCGAATGGGAGGAACGTTATGGCTATATCATCGATCTGGGCCGCATGCTGCCTCCCATGGATGAGGCGCTGAAAACGGAAGCCAACCGGGTATATGGCTGCCAGAGCATGGTTTGGATGGCTGCGAATCAGGAGCCGGGCGATCCGCCGCGGCTGCTCTTCACGGCAGACAGCGACGCGCTGATCGTCAAGGGGCTGATCGCGATTTTGATGGTCTGTTACAATGCCCGAACCCCGCAGGAGATCATCGGCTTTGAGTTTGATAAGTTCATCGAGCGACTGGCCCTGAGCCAGCACCTCAGTCCGACGCGCAGCAACGGCCTGTATGAAATGGTGAAGCGCATCCGGCAACTCGCGGTGGAAGCCGCGTCCAAAGGAGGCGAAGCGCAATGAGCGGCGCGAAAAAGACCAGCGGCGATGAGCGCCTGACGCGAGAGATCATCAAAGCCTTGCGCAAGGTGTTCGACCCGGAGATTCCGGCGAATGTCTTTGATCTGGGACTGATTTACGACATCGACCGGGCGGACGATGGAACGATCCATGTGCGGATGACGCTGACCGCGCCGAACTGCCCGGTGGCCGGTCAGATCATGAAAAACGTAGAGGATGCTGTTAAAGGTGTGGATGGCGTGCCCGACTGTAAAGCCGAACTCGTTTTCGACCCGCCCTGGACCAAGGACATGATGAGCGAAGCGGTGAAATTGGAATTAGGGTTGCTGTAAAAAAGGATTACTTGCCAAAATCAAAAACCACCCATCTGTCGGAAACGACAGATGGGCGGTTCTTATATTTTCCATGCCTGACTCAGCTGCTGGACGTGGGAAAGGCGGAGCGGACGCTGTTGACCAAGTTGTTGTAGATGTTCGGCACGGGCGCGATATACACGCGGCCAGTACCTTCGATGACGTTGACCAGACCTTCACCGCTGGCCGCGCTGCCGAGCAGCCCCTTGGTGGCTCGCTTGACGGAGAAATTCAGCGACGCCTGCCGCGCCACCGCGAATGAGCCGTCCACGGTCAGCCTTTGATTCTGCAGGTCGATGGTCTGGATCGGACCCCAGGCCTGAATCACGCAGGTTCCCGTTCCTTCGGCCTTGGTCTGGAAGAAGCCCTCGCCGCCCAGCAGACCGGCGATGGCTTTATTGCGATGCGCCCCGATTTCCACTGTGCCGTCAGAGCAGACATAGGCGCCCTTGTCCAGAATCCATGCGTCGCCGTTCAACTGCAGCATGTGGTACTCGCCGAAGATCGGCGGACCGAAGAAAATCTCGCCAGTGCCCTTATAAGTCGGCTTGAACACGTTTTCCTGCGTGACCATGGACTTAAGAAAGCCCTTGGCCGAGGGCATCTGCACTTCCAGTTCGATGTTGCCAAGCATGTAATGCAACGCGCCGGACTCCGCGCGGATGGTCTCGTTCATGATGCTGGCCTTGATCATCTTCAGGCCTTGCTGTTCCACGACTTCAAACTTTGCCATGAGTCAAAGCTCCTTTCGGTTCTGAATCCTAAGTGTGATGGACCACCATACGAGATGCCGCAAGCGATTGCTACTCTAAAATGCTCCAAGGCGACCGGACGTCGCTGGTAAGGCTGCTGGTGGAACCGGATTCAACGACGCTGCCCATCAACGAAACATGGATGACCGGATCATACATGCTGTCCGTGGAGATATCCAAGGTTTCGTTGAAGTTGCCGATGACAGTGGGATCGAACGTGACATCGACGACGCGCGACGCTCCCGGCGGAAAAGCGAGCGGCGTGGACAATCCGCCCACGATGCTGAAGGGAGGCGTGGCGCCGGGTGAAAGCTCGATGCTGTTCAGGATGCGGCTCACGGCGCCGGTGTTCGTGATGGAGACCTGCAGCGTGATGGAAGTTCCGCCGATTTCACGTTCGCCGAAAGTTAACGACAACGGCGAGACGCGCAATCCGCCCATGCTGATGCCGATGCCGTATTTATCGCCAAGATATTCCTCGATCGGACGGCGGTAAGTTTCGTCCATTTCGAACGAATACGCCAAGATCTCGGCGATGTTGCAATTCGCGTCGTTGCTCCCGTATAGATCGCTGCTGAGGATCAGTCCCCCAAAGCTGTATGTTTCGGCGAATGTGCCGCTGGTGGCCAGCGAACCGTTAATGTAATGCTGCACACCTAATGTGCCCGTAGTGGGCGTCAACAAAATCGAATGGACCTGAAATTCGCCCAGCGTTAAATTCGCGCTCGGGATGGTTTCCAGATAAGCCGGAGAAATGCCTTTTCTGCCGACGATCTCCCATTGTCCGAGCGTCGCGTTGGCGCGAAGTCCGATGCAACCGTCATCCTGCACGATCGTTCCGTCAAAGATGTACGGCGTGCCGCTGCCGTAAGCGTTCAAACGCGTCACGATAAACAATCCGCAGGGATTCTCCAGCCGCCGGAAATGGCCGTCCACTGTGGCGCTGGCCCAATTATCGTCGTTGCCGCCGATAAAAAGCACGGAAGGATGACCGTTGACCGAGTTCGTGACAATCGTCCCGCCGCCTCCGGTGGTGAACTTGATGTTGTGATCTCCATCCTCGCTCACATCGTCCCATTGATTCAGCAATTGCCCGTTGGAGTCGGCGCCCGGTCCGTTCAGGCTGTCGGAATTGGCCCCGTCAAACCAGGCCCAGAAACTGATGAATAGCGGATTCGGCTCGTCTCCATCGAGAAGCGGCTCGCCGAGCAGCACATTGATCAGCATCGTCGCATCTACATAGGCGCCGGAGGTATCTTCCACACGCACGCCGAACGTGGCGACCCCCAGGTCATCGATGCCGGGAACACCGCTCAGCACGCCGGTGGTTGAGATGGACAGCCATGCCGGTCCGCTGAGTTTTGAAAAAGTCAAGGTATCGCTGGTATCGATATCGTATGCGAAGAGAAAGATGCTGTCCAAATATTCGATATGATAATATGCGTCGGATGCATAGAACGGATCGGCATACCAGGCTGGCGGATCGTTGACATTGAGCACGGTGATCCGCAACTCGGCGGTGGCCGTGGCGCCTGCGTCATCCGTGACCAAAACCGTGAAGACGTTCAGCCCCACGTCGTCATTCTCGGGCGTGCCTGTGGTATCGCCGTCGGATACAACACCGAGCCAGGTTGGTCCGGAGATAACGCTGAACGTGAGCGTGCTGGCCGCGTCCGGATCGAACACATAGCCGGCCAGCGAGTCGGCGTAAAGCAGGTCTTGCGTTGCGTCAGAAAGGACCACTGGATCAGCAGTCCAGATGGGCGGATCGTTCGTGTTGATTACGGTGATTCGCAACTCAGCGGTGTCCGAGGCGCCCTCGTCATCCGTGACCGAAACCGTGAAGACGTTCAGCCCCACGTCGCTATTATCGGGCGTGCCAGTGGTCGTGCCATCGGCCTCTACAGTGAGCCATACCGGACCGGAAAGCATGCCGAACGTGAGCGTGTTGGTCGTGTCCGGATCGAACACGGAGCTCGTCAGCGAATCGACGTAGGCCAGGTCTTCCGTGGCGTCCGATAGAATCACCGGATCGGAAGTGAAAGTGGGCGTTGTATTCTGCGCTGCGGCTGGAATCGCCGCCAACGTCAGCAGCGACAACGCCGCGATGATCATACGATGCAACGCGAAAGCGCGTTTGCGAGATGCTTCATTTTTACCGGACATGACCCCTCCTCACGGACAGCTTCAATTGAACCAACCACATTCGTTCATTATATAACGCCCTCGCCGATCTCCTGCGGCTAAATCGAAGGCAAATGATTTTCGCCGTAAAGCCTGTGTGCGTCAAACATTAATCGAGCGCGCTTGGCACCGCTGTCGCCAGAATGATTAACTCGTCGCGTTGTTTCCATCTAATAAATCCAACAGGAGCATGAAATGGAAAGATTATTTGTTCCGCTCGCATGTCTGATTCTGCTGACGGCCGGTTGTGTGACTCAGCCCAGTTCGCAAAAAAAGTCCACACCGAAAGGCACAGCCGTGGCTTTTTACCAAGCGGCAATGAACGGCGACGCTGCGGCGATTCAATCGTTGTGCTCAAGCGACGCAGCGCAGCAGGCCGTCTCTATCGGCGCCAAGATCAAGGCCGCCAACCTGCCCAATCCCAGCTGGCGCAAAACTAACGTCGATGGGGGCGAAGGTCTGCAGGTCAACTGGGGCATGAAAATTCTCTCGTTGGAGCTGAGAAACATCAACGGCGACTGGAAGATCACCGCCATCGTCTTTTCCGAAGGCTGACGCTGGTGCAGCGTTTCATTCCTCGAACAACAAATGCAGCCCGATTGCAGTTTTATCCGGCAATCGCTGCAAACATCGCTCCAGAGCATCCCACTCCCCTTGTGGGATGCTCTGGAAAACACGCTCAATTTCTTTCTCATTTTTCGTGCAGCACTGCACGACCTGCGGATAGAAATCACGCCAATGCGGCGACTCCGGATCGCCCTCCTTATAAGTGGCGATCGCCGCAACACGATCATAGATCGCAGGCGGACGATGACAGCTGCGGCTCAACGGCTGCCGTAAAATCTTCACGGCGGGATATTGATTCTCATCTTTGCTTAAGTTCGCGCGAACAGCCACAAGGTCGTCGCCAACGACGATACCGGGAACAATGTCGCCGTTCCGGAACTTGTCTCGAATTTGGCGGATATAGGTGAAAGCAAATCCCAGCGGCATTGTAATGCCTCCCAAAATTGCGGCGACACTTTGACTTGTTTTCATCGGATCTTTCGGCGCATGTGTAAACAGCCAAGAAGCGGCGGCGATGGCAAGAGGGATCAAAATCGTCAAACTCCAGAGCAACCAATTTCCCCAGGGATGATAGCACTTGAGATAATAAGAAATGTTGACTTCAAGCATACCTGGATTGGATGCATAGGTTTGAGGCGCATTATATTCATGATTCTCAATAATGAGATCCAAATGCTTGCGCCCGGCAGGCACTGCATCTTCTAAGTCTGGATGCTCTTTCAATTTGCCTGTGAAAGAAGCTCTCAACAGAATCCACGATGGCCAAAATAAAAGACACCCTAATAGCACTTGGGCGAGACAGATAAGCGCAAGAATATCTCCATTTCCGCGCAATGCTCCCGGTAACTTATTATCTGGTAAAATCGCGAGATATCCGGAAGCGAGAATTACAAGCAATCCCAGGAGTCCGACACCGGCGCCCAGTATAAAGCGAATAAAACGATCTAGCGGATGCAGCATAGCATCATCCTAGATGAGCTTAAACTCCCTCAATCGCCTTTGCGGCTTGGAGGGTGTTTTTCATCAGGCAGGCGATGGTCATGGGGCCGACGCCGCCGGGCGAGGGCGTGATGGCGCCGGCGACTTCCTTCGCGGCGTCGAAATCCACGTCGCCGCAGAGGTAGTAGCCCTTCTCGCGGCTGGCGTCTTCCACACGGTTCGTGCCGACGTCGATCACCGTGGCGCCGGGTTTGATCCACTCGGCCTGCACGAACTTGGGCGAGCCGATGGCGGCGATCAGGATGTCAGCCTGGCGGCAAAGCGCGGGCAGGTCCTTGGTGCGCGAGTGCGCGATGCAGACCGTGGCGTTGGCCCACTTGGCCTTCTGGCAGAGGATCATGGCCATCGGTTTGCCCACGATGTTGCTGCGGCCGACGATCACGACGAACTTGCCGCTGGGATCGATGTTTTCGTATTTCAGCAGTTCCTGACAGCCGACGGGCGTGCAGGGCGCAAGGGCCGGCATACCGAGCGCCAGTTTCCCGGCATTCACGGGATGGAAGCCGTCAACGTCCTTGCGCGGATCGATCAGCTCGAGTAACGGCTGCTCATCGAGATGATCCGGCAGCGGCAGTTGCAACAGGATGCCGTGGACGCGGTTGTCGGCGTTCAGGTCGCGAAGCAGTTGCGCCACTTCGTCCTGCGTCGATTCGGCGGGAAGACGGCGGATTTCCGAGTGATACCCGATCTCCTGGCAGGCCTTGTGTTTCATGTTCACATAGACCTTGGACGCCGGGTTCTCCCCTACGATCACCACGATCAGGCCTGGTTGAAAGTTCGGATGTTTGGCCTTGATGGATTCGTACTCCGCCTTCAAATCCGCGCGCAGCTGCGCGCCAATCGCCTTGCCGTCGATTATTTTTGCGGTCATGATTTGCGTTCCTCGTTTGAAATGTCGCGTCTCTGAATTGTTTCTATGTGATCGCGCCGCGACAGTCAAGCGTTCAGGCAACGATGCAAGAGATGTTGGGATTATTCCGCAAAAACCGGGCTAACGGGCGGCGTTTTCTTGTCTGCGATAGGCTTCGAGAACTTTCTTGCGTTCGGCCTCAAAACTTTCGCGCAGCAATTCCAGCCCTTGCTCGGTCTTGATTTTTGGCGTGTACTCCAAATCACGCCGCGCGGCGGTCAGGTCGAACCAGTGCGAAGCGCCCAATTGCCGTGCGACAAAGCGGGTGATCGGCGGCTCCTCCTCGCGCTCCACCATGCCGTAGTAAAATTCAAAGAAACGTCCCAGCTGCCAGGCGAGCCAGGCAGGCATGAATTTTTTCACGGGATCGACGCCGGCAGCCTTAAGGATGCCATTGACCAGTTGCACCATCGGCATCGGTTCGCCATTGGCGATGAAATACGCATTGCCCGCGCAAGCGGAATTCTCCCGCCCCAGTTCGTCAAGCGCGAGGATATGCGCGTCCGCCGCGTTGTCGATATAGCAAGCGTCGATCCGCTTATCCGGAGCGCGCACCAGGCGCAGTTTCCCGGCGCGCGCGCGTTGGATCAAGCGCGGAATCAGATGCGGATCGCCCGGCCCCCAGATCAGATGCGGCCGCAGCGCCACGGTGTTGAAGCCTTCTCGCATATTCGCCAGCAGCACCTCGCGCTCCGCCTGCGCCTTGGATTTCGCGTAAAAACTGAGAAAATCCCGCGGAATCGGCGTTGTCTCATCAACGCCCTCCTGATCCTGACCGGCGAAAGTGACGCTGGGCGTGCTGGTGTAAACAAGTCGCGGCACATGCGCCTTGATGCAGGCGTTCAGCACGTTTTGCGTTCCGAGGACATTGACGTTGTAATACTCGCCCCACTCGCCCCATACACCAGCCTTGGCGGCGCAATGCATCACGGCGTCGCAGCCCTGCACGGCGCGAACCACGGCTTCGGCATCCGTCAGGTCCGCCTGAATTTGCTCTACGCCTAGCCGTTCCAGCGCATCGTAGCGTTTGCGCTGCAAAGCGACCACTGTATCGCCGCGCTCGACAAGCCGCCGAGTGATCGCGCCGCCCAGAAATCCTCCCGCGCCTGTGACTAAGATTCGCATCTACCCTCCATCTGTATCAGGATTCGCCGATCGTGGCACGGGCATCTTGCCCGTGAATCATGGGCTGGAAGCCCATGCCACGTTTTGCATAAACGTCTAACGCCGCGAATAGTAAATCATCGCCGGTGTATTATATGGATCATTGTCGTCTTTCATCAGAATCAGCAAGTCCGCCAATCCGTCATCGGTGATGGTCTGGATGAAATAGGAATCAATCGGCGACGGAGTCTCAATCGTTCTCCATGGCCGCTCCTCAAAGCCTTTTTTATGATCGATCAGCCGGTGAATGGCGATGGATTGCGCCGAAGTCTTGATCGCCAGGTCCGGCTTGCCGTCGCCGTTGAAATCATGGCCAATCCGGAACGGCGCATTGGCCAGGTCCGGCGCGCCAAAAATATCCTGTCGCAGGAGCATGGAAAACTCATAAGCCGGACGGCGGGGATACCCCTCTCCGTCGCGCCAGAAATAAAATTGCAGGTCGGCTTCCATGCCGCGATTCATGAACGCCTTCACCGCGTCCCGGGCGCTTGTGGCGGTGTGGTTCAATTCCAGCAAGATCAAGTCGCGCTTGCCGTCGGCGTTGATATCCTGCAGGAAACCTTCCGCGCTCAAGTTCGGAATCAGGCTTCGAGTGCGCATGGTAAAGACCGTCGGCTCCTCGGCGGAAAGCGGACCAAGACGCACCTGAATTTTCGTCTTAGGCATCATGAAGTCGCTCTTCGTCTCGATGGAAACCTCGTCCACTACACCGTCGCCATTCACATCCAGCCTGTATTTCGTCACGCCCAGTTCCGGATCCTCGCCCAGCATCGGATCCTCGGACGCCACTCCCTGCCCCAAAGCCGCCCCTTCGGGTCTGAAACCGCCCTTCGCATCCTGGATATATTGAAACGCCGGGGTGGCGATGTCCATGTGGCCGTCTTCATTCACATCGCGGATGGTCAGGTCGTCATACGGCTGACGCCAATGGAAATAAAACACCGAAGCGGCCGCTTGATCCACGAACGCCGAACGCTGAAAACTGCGAATCGTGATCGGACCGAAAGTATGAATCTGGCGCAACGGCGCATGCTGGAACGACAGACGGAGCGCCTGGGGACGCCCGACCTCGCCCGTTTTGCGCCAAGTCTCATCCTGCCGGCGATAGATTGCGTAGCCATCTTCCACAGGCAAAATGATTTCGTCCGCGCCGTCGCCGTCCAGATCGACAGCGAACTTCGCCATGCCAAGTTGCGTTGGATGCGGCAGCACAACATTGGGCATGGCGGCGAGAAAACGCAGTTGGAACGTTCCGGCTTCTGGATCAAACATCGCCTCGGACAGCCCCTTCGTGGTCAGCAGCAAAAGCCGCTGGGGCGCATCCGGCTCCAGCGCGCTAACAGTGAAATAAGAACAACTACTCGGCGCGTCGAACACGGCGACGTGCGAAGCGGAATAATCCCCGTTCTTCGCAAATGTCACGCTGAGCCGCCGACCGTCCACCTGAAAAAATTCACTTGCGCCGTCGCCGTCCAGATCAAGCCAGAAAGAGCGACCCTCCAGCCAGCCGTTCGGCAGCGTCCATGATTTGTAATGAATCTCCGCCTGCGCTGCAGGGCTGAATAGAGCAAACACCATCGCAATGAAAGTCAGACTACACGTCCAGCGGGGATAGAGTGCAAACATCGATGTGAAAAACGAATTGCAACGCATGGATACGTCTCATGCTCGTGGAGTTGTGGGCCTAATCTATCCACCGCGCATGGCTTTGTCTATAAAGCAATGCGCTAGACCAGATGTAATTTTCAGAATGACAAAATCTTTTGACCGCTCTTGCTCCAGAATGCGTGATCAATGACCGATCTTTCAAGTTGTAAAACACTGATCAATCAAGGCCATTCCAGCATACGCGAACAAGCATGAAAACATTTTCAGCTTGCCAATCTTGCGATCCAATTATATGTTCCCCGCCTTATCGTCTCATTAGCGAAAATTTTTTTCACACGGGTGGAAGCGGCGTAGTTTAGCCTTCATACACATTTAAGGAGCAGGCCGAATGACGTTGCATGGATGCGGAAATCTCACCCTCAAGACCTTCCAAATAATCTCACATCGAAAAACTCACATCGCCTTTCTTTTGTGGTTGGGGTTGGTTTGGGGGGTGATGTTGCGGGTGGCGGGGGGGCAGGAGCCGAGG
>JAFGJS010000075.1 GCA_016928995.1 Candidatus Sumerlaeota bacterium
CATAGTTGGCGTCGGTGTAAATCGTCAGCTGGGCTTGCGCGTCAATCGCCGCCACAGTGAATAGAGCCATGATGAAGAAAACCGCCAACCGCATTTTTGTTTCGTGTGCATTCGATTGCATACGATCCTCCTCCATTTCAGTTCTTAGGTCATTGTATATTCTCCAAATCACAGCAAACATCAAAACGGACATCACATTTCATCAATAGATCCTTATAAGCCAACTGGACTGAGAGCCTCCTTTCCGGAAATCATCCTCGGATTTATACAAAAAAAGCTGTTTTGAATACGGCTCCCCTATGCGGCTGACATTGCATCAGCCGATGTCAACGTAAGGTTGACACCATCGGGGATCGTGTAAGGCGCCTCGCTCGGAATGACGACACACAGGCACAACGGCTTTGTTGTGCGACATATCAAGAACATAAAAAGACTGATTTAACTCGAATTCGCCCAGGAAAATCCTGAGCCGCGACATTTTTTGATGACCAACGAGCCAAGATTCCTGTTACTCGGCTCGATGTTCACCCTTCACACTGGTTCAATTGATCATTTAGAAATGAGGGGAGACATGTACTGCCCTGTGTCTGCCCATCATGGGACAGTTATTCATTTTGAATAAGATAATGGTGTATTTGGCGGGGATTTTGCAAGTAAAATCTCAAATAGAATCCCAGGCAGTACATATCATGAAATCCAAATCCTAAGCAAACCTGATCGAAACAAACGGCAGTCACCGGTTCAAAAAATAAACTCAAGCCAGCGACGCCATAAACATACAGTCGATTATTCTCTGATCTTCAGGGCTTCGAGCCATTGCAGACGCTGAATCATGGCGAAGATAATCAGCTGCGATGCGCCGATAAAAATCGCCATGAGCACCGCGGATTGCAGCAAACGGATGGGATAAATGACCACCGGGAAGCGATAAAGTTCAGTGTTATATGCCAAAGCGAGCAAGTGGCAGAGTCCGGCGCCGGCGGCCATGCCGATTAAAATGCCGCCGCCGTTCAGCAGCAGGCTCTCGCCGGAAAAAATACGAGCGATCTGACGCGGCGAATAACCGAGCACCCGCAACGTGCCCACTTCACGCCGCCGTTCACTCAGCGAAACCAGCGCTGTATTGAACACGCTGGCAAAGGCGATCAAACCGGAGAAAAAGATTAGCGCCACCAGCATGCCACGCTGATTTTCAGCAAAGGTATCATTCATCTGATTGAGCGAACGCATCCTGGCGCCGACGCCGATGATGTCCGGACGGCGGCGCACCTCATTCAGCAATGCGCTGTCGATCGTGTCCTCGCCGCTGAGCCCCCCCAGGCAAAGCACGTTGTTCGCCACGCGGTATTCTCCGAGCAAGCGGCTGAGATATTCCAAATCGGCGTAAGCGCCAAGCCCCAGAAAAACCTCCACCACAGCAGCCACCGGCGCGGAGACGGTTTTGCGTTCGCCAATCAAGGGACGCAGGCGAATCACATCCCCCGGCTTCACGTTGAGCAGTTCCGCGAGTTTTTTTGTTAACACCAGTCCGCTTTCCGGCACTCGAATGGACGCGCCATTGCTATCAAGCGGTGTGAACAGCCGGCCGTCGCGCGGAAGACCGGTCACCGATGTGCGCCGTTCATACGGGCCGTTCGAAAGATCGCAGATCACTCCAAGCTGCGCCTCGGTGAACGTCACGCCATTCAAACGGCCGACTTCACGCATGGCGCGCGAGGCGTCCGGATCGCGCAAGGCAATCGATAGATCCTCATGCATCACGCGAGAAAACTGATAATCCATCATGTATTCCAGCGCATCGACCATGCACAGCGACTCCACGATCAGCGCGGTGGAGATCATGCAGGCGAACACGCTGACGGAACTGCGAAACGGATTGCGGAAAATCGCGCGCATGATCATCTTCCAGCGAAACGGAAAAAGCCGCCAGACCGGACCGATGCGTTCGATCCAAACGCGACCGGCCTTTTCCGGCGGCGGCGGGCGCATGGCCACGGCGGGATTCAACCGCGCGGCGAAACGCACGGCCTTCAGCGTGCCTGCGCAGGCAAACAGCACACTGATCAGCAAGCCCAGCAGATGAATATCCCAATAGAAATGGCCCGGCACGCTGGGCAGATCGAAAAAAGTGCGGTAAATAGCAAGGATTTCCGTTTGCGTCCACACACCGAACGCCGAACCCGCCACCCCTCCTGCCAGTCCGACGGCCAGCCCGAAACCGAGATAGTGCCGCGTTATCGCGCCGGTGGAGTAACCAATGGCTTTCAGTGTGCCGATCACGGTGCGATGCTGGATCACCATGCGGCTGATCATCACATTGAGCACCAGCGCCGCGACGGCCAGCAGGATCGCCGGCATCACGGTGGAGGAGATGCGCAGCCCTTGCATCTCGTCGATCAGGAAGCGCACCGATCCCAAATCAGTCATCGCCGTGGTGTTCAGCACGCCATACTCATCCAGACGGCGCTCGATGTCCTTCAATGTGTTGTCCAGCGCGGCATCCGACGAATCATGCAGGCGGCCGATGACCTGATTATAAGCCCCGTCCAAATCGCAGCTTTGCTGCAGAAATCGCTCAGGCAAATACATCACGCCCGTGCGCTTCGGATCCGGAGCGAAGCCGCCGCTGGGCGGCAGCAGCGTGACGTACTCCGGCGACATGCCCGTGCCCACGATCAACAGATCGTGCTGCCGGTCCAGCAGCACCACGCGCAAACGGTCGCCGGGCTTGAGCT
This sequence comes from Candidatus Sumerlaeota bacterium, assembly GCA_016928995.1. Lineage (GTDB taxonomy): Bacteria > Sumerlaeota > Sumerlaeia > JAFGJS01 > JAFGJS01 > JAFGJS01. The sequence goes on from JAFGJS010000075.1 coordinate 2,736, forward strand.
TGTTCGCCGCGGCGAAGGAGCTGTTCAGGACCGCCTCTTTCGCGTCCGGTCCGGAAAACCACGCGCCGGTGCGCAGCAATACATCATTCAGCACGGGACGATGATCAGCAGGCATGCTGATCGCCGTGCCGGCGACCGGCTCATCCTGCCCGGGGATGTCGATGCGCACCGCCATGCTCACACGTCCGCGCGCCTCGCTGACGTTCGGCATTTCGGCGAGCTCCTCCACGGCCCAAACCGGCGCGCGCTTCAGATCCACCTGGAAATCGGCGAGCTGCTGCTCGGCATTGTAGCGCAGACGGCTGCCGTTCATGTCGCGATACAGCGAACGCATGCCGATAAAGCACCCCGCGCCGATGGCCACGATCATCACCAGCGCCAGCAGCGCCCACTTCCGCTCCCAGATTTCCCGCGCCATTTTTTTCAACAGCGTCCGGTTCACTGTTTCGCCTCATCTGTCTGATGCATCCCGGCAGTGTCGGCGCTCAGAATCGATCGACCGATGATGCGTCTGAAAAAATTCGCAATCGCTTTACGGTATCGCAGAAAGACACAACACAACAGCATGCACTGGAAAAACAACACGGAAAAAGCTTGTATCAAGTCCAGTTTCGCCCATTTCCGCCGGACCAGAACATCCGAAATATCCACCATGAAAGTCGGCCATGCCTCCTCGGTCTTATAACCCCAACGGATGTACACATGCCCCCATTGGCCCTGTCCCAAGTATTTGTAGTTATCTCCGGAATTTTCGATGCTGTATATCCTTTTTTGAATTTGATAGACACCGACATGTTCTCCCCATTTATGCTGAAAAGAAGCGTAAATCCCGCTGGCCTTTTGCCGATTTAATGACACCATGTTGCGAGCGCCCTGTTTGCTTTGAGCTACGCACCAACTTTCAGGACAGATGGCGAGGAGTTGCCTTACCATTTTATCCTCAGGCGAAATCTCGCCTTTCGCCACATCAATGATCAACTTGTTGCTTGATGGGGGATAATGACCAAACCGGCCCAGTTGCCCGCGGTATCCCCGAAAAGCGATGGTGTATTTGCCCGCTTGATCAATCAGATATAAATCCGTCAGGTCCATGCCAGAAAATAAAGTGATCGTTGTATTCGGCTTGATTTTCGGCTGACCGAAGGATGCTGTCGATACGATCCCGCCGATGAATGGGGCTTGGTTTCCATCGGGATCGATCACGGTATAATTATCATGCACATCGATGCCCTGGTCATCGTAGGGAATCTCTTCTTCCAAGTCATACTTCAAGGTCATGGTGAGATTAATCGGTTCGCCCATCCTAACTGTTTGCGTTTCTGCGCTCAGGATTGTCGTGACGCCCTCAATCATTCGCTCAGGAGAATCTTCGGATGAAGCGCGCCCCTGATGCGCCAGACAAAACACAACTGCGATTAAAACAAAAATGATGAATCGCAAGGATCTTCGCACGATTTTCGCCTCGCTCTCGGCCAAGACAACAATCAATCATTAGAACCAACAATCCCGGCTCACCACTCCATCTCGTCCACGGTGGCGGGATGTTCGTTGATACGATCATGGCGGATGCGGCCGTCGTGGATTTCCGCCACACGATGCGCCAGGACGGTCACGGCGCGGTTGTGAGTGATGACGATGATCGTTTTCTTCAGCCGCTGGTTCAGGTCGCAGAGCAAGGCGAAGAGCTGCTTGCTTGCCTCGGAATCAAGCGCGCCGGTCGGCTCGTCGCAGAGCAGCAGTTTCGGATTGCTGGCGATGGCCCGAGCGATGGCCACGCGCTGCTGCTGTCCGCCGCTGAGCTGCGAGGGAAAGTGATCCGCCCGATCCTCCAGCCCCACGAGGCGCAACGCTTCCAGCGGATCCATCGGATCGCTCACGATTTCAATCGCCACCTGCACGTTTTCCAGCGCGGTAAGCGAGGGGATCAGGTTGAACAACTGGAACACGAAGCCGATCTGCTGGCGGCGGAACTGGGTGAGCTTGGCGTCGCTCATCTGCGTGAGGTTTTCCGGCGCCCCGTCGCCGTCCACGTCGCGGAAGAGGATCTCGCCGGAAGTCGGACGATCCATGCCGCCGACGAGATTCATCAGCGTGCTCTTGCCCGAGCCGCTGGGACCGACGACCATCATCAATTCGCCCTCGCGGATGTCGAGCGAACAATCGCGCAACGCAGCGACCTGCACCTCGCCCATCTGGTAGATCTTGCTGGCGTTGCGCACGGATATCAGAAGGTCCTCTTCAAACATGCTGATTCGCTCCGTCTGACGAAGGATATGCGTCATTATCAGGATGCGGAAGGGACGACACAAGGACGAATCAATTTAATTCGAAATGCGAGATGGCCTCAAGCGGCTGGCGACTAGGCGTTTTCTTTCAGTTTCTCTTTGCCTTCGAGCACTTCCTTGAAACTGAGACGCTGCCGCGACATGAACACGACGCCGATGATGATGATGGGAACCATCTGGAAGGCATGAATGATCAGCGAATAGGTCATGGGCACGGGCGAGCCGTCCGGCGTCAGTCCGAGGATGCTGAACGCCGCCTGCACGCCGGCCTCGTACAGCCCCCAGTACCCCGGCGCGGCGGGGATCATGATCGCCACGCAGATGATGATGTTGATGCTCATCCCCTGCATGAAGGAGATCGGCGTGAAGTCCGCCATGAGCGGTTTCAAGCCGAGGTACATCACCTGCAGGGAAACAGCGACCAGCACCCACACCATCAAGCTATGAAACAAAATGATGGCGATCAGTTTCGGATTGCGCAGGCTGTCCATGCCGCTGGAAAAGGAGTGGAACATCGCCACAACCTTGTCATGCATTCCGCGCGGCATCGGCAGTTTGCGCAGCAGACTCTCGACGATCATCCGCACCTTGCGCGACAAAAGCGCGAGCGATCCGCAAAGCCCCAGCGCCATCACCGCCGCCACTCCACGAAACGCGCCTTCGAAATTGCGCGTCTTGCCGTCCCAGGTGATCGACAGGCTTTCCTTGATTTCCGGCATGGTCCACAGCATCAGCGTCATGAAAAAGATCAGCGTCATCATGTCGAACACGCGCTCGAGCACGATCGTGCCGAAGCCCAGGCTGAACGCAACGTTGCGGTTTTTTTTCAAGACATACGCCCGCGCGAATTCTCCCACGCGCGCGGGAAGCAGGCAGTTCAAGGCAAATCCAATGAAAATCGGCGCGAGCAGCTGGTTCGCGGAAAGCTTCACCGAGGGCCGCAGCAGGCACTGCCAGCGCATCACGCGGAAATACATGCTCAGCAGCGTCAGTCCCACGAACGGAATCGTCCAGAGATATTGAACCTTCGTAATCGAGGCGGCCACGTCGGCGAAAGAAATTCCGCCCAGCCAAAAGGTGATCCACAGCGCCACGGCGCTCACCAGGATGCAAACGGCCAATTGAATTTTGCGCTTCACTTTTCCGCCTTCGCCTCCGCGGCGGATTCCCGCTGCCGGGCGATCCACGCGTCAATGGATTGTTGCGCGGCCTGCATCACCGTTCGCAACGGAACCTGCCGCTCCTCCGCCAGACGGCGGCAATCCTCATACTCCGGAGCGCCCTTGAACGGAGCGCCGTTCAACAGCGCGATCTTCGCCGTCACCTCGCCGTATTTCGTTTTGATCGTCTTCATCACACGCGGAAAACAATAGCGCGACGCCGGAATCACCCGCGCCCCAAGCGTGCTGGTTTCCTCCAGCAATACGCGCAGCACGGCAGGAGTGGACTCCGGCTGCGACAGCGCCTCAACACGCACGCCCGGACGATTTTTCTTCATCTGCGTCGCCATGAGACAAACATCCAGCGCCCCGGCGTCGAACAGCCGTTGCTGCAGATGAGAATAGACTTCCGGGCTCATATCATCGATGTCTGTCGCCGTCAGTTCCAGCGAATGACGCTGCAATCCGGCGATAAAATCATCGCTGGCTGACGTGGCAGCCTCCGAGCGCCGCCCCAGCAGCACGCGCAGAAAATTCGTGCGTTGGGGAATCTCGCGCGAACCGGCGCCATAGCCGATCCGGTCGATCTGCGCCGACGGCATCGGCCCGAATTCATCCGTCAGCACGCGCAAAATCGCCGCGCCCGTCGGCGTGGTCATTTCCTTTTCGATCTCGCCGCCGCGCACGGGTATTCCGCGCAGCAACAGCGCCGTGGCCGGAGCGGGGACGGGCATCTCGCCATGCGCGCACGCCACCACGCCGCTGCCAACAACGACCGTGGAAGCCGCCGCGCTTTCGATCTCCAGCAGTTCCGCGGCGACCATCGAACCGATGATGTCCACGATGGAATCCAGCGCGCCCACCTCGTGAAAATGCACCGCTTCCAAGTCCGTGCCGTGAACCTCGGCCTCGGCTTCGGCCAATACGGTGAACGCCCCCAGGCTGCGCGCCTTGACCCGCTCGGAAAACTCGCCGCGTTCGATCAGCTCGCGGATCTGGCGCAAATGCCGGTGCGGAGGATTCTCCTCGCGCGACTCCACAACCGCTCTCGTCGCAAAGACGCCGCAGCGCTTCACTTGCTCCGTGCGCAACGCGAAATCAGGCGCGCCCATCGTCCGGAGCTGCCGCTCGATCTCCGCCGCGTCCGCGCCCAGATCGATCAGCGCCCCCAGCGTCATATCGCCGCTGACGCCGTTATAGCAGTCGAAATATGCGAAAGCCATGATTGACGAACTTCCAATCGGAAAATGTCGTTCATCCTGTAAGCAAGCGTCCTACAGTAAGATCCCGCTCCGCTATTTGAGCAAGCTAAAATCGAAGTTAAAACTAAAGCGGTTCTTGAAAGTTATGTCCGAATGGGAAGAGAATACAGCCGAGGGCGGCTGTGCCACAGTCAAGCATGTCATGACAAGCCATCGGCATGAAACGACACGGCCAGTTTCACTGTTTCAGAATGAATGGAGAGCTGACCGCTATAATCCGCTCAGGCTTTCGGACCCAGCCCGGCGATGCATTGATCCTCACGGACTACTTTGCGCGGTCCGCCGTCAAGACCAGTGGACCAGTCCTGAGGTTCAGCGATTGCGTCGAGCTTGTCAAGAATGCCCAGCGCCTTGCAGCGGTCGTAGATCAACTGCCAGGCGCACTCCAACTCCGGATTGACTTCGCATTTGCCGCCGCGCGAACCAGCGCACGGGCCGTTGAAGAGTTTCTTGGCGCAACGCGTGATCGGACAGATGCCGGCGTACTCGCCAAGGCGGCAATTTCCGCAGCCGGAGCATTTCTCCGTCCAGACGCCCTGCGATTCGAGGATGCCGATGAACTGGGTGTTGAGGCCGGGATAAACCGGCGTCTCCGGGAAGCGTTCCGCCAGCGCCTGCACGCCAGCGCCGCAGCCAAAGGAGACGATTGCGTCATACCCCGCGACGCGCTGGGCCAGAATGTCGATGAAGGCGTCCTCGCATTGACGTTCAATGGTGCACTCGTCCACCGTGACATCCGGACGGCCGCCGAGGCGGAGCGCCATGCGCAACGCAGAACCCAGGATGCCCACTTCGCGCTCGCCGCCGGAGAGACACACGGTGACGCATGTGCCGCATCCAACGAGCAGCACCTTGTTATGCTTTGCGATCATATCCCGGATTTCAGGCACCTTTTTGCGATCGGCGACTATCATTATCGTTCTCCTTGGAATTCTTCAAATTCATGAACAGCAGCCGCTCGGTGCGGCGGCGAGTTGGGCTTGCGCTTCTTGATCCATCTTCTTCATACCGGATTTCACTTGTTCCGGATCCGGCTTGATCGGACTCGGTCCCAAGCGTGTCACCCGTTCGGACATCCCGGTCACGATCTCCGCGAACCGTCCGCCTTCGGCCGAAGACAGGTTGTACATCTCCAGCCGTTCCGGTTCAAGGCCGGCTTCCCCCAGCAACACCTTGGCACGCTCGACTCTGCGGCGGGCGCGCAGGTTGCCTTCCTGAAAGTGGCATCCGCCTTCCAGGCATCCGGCGACGATCACGCCGTCCGCCCCGCGCTCGAAAGCGGCCATGATGTAATTAATCTCCACACGCCCCGTGCAGGGCAGCCGCAGCACGCGCACGTTGTCAGGATACTGCAGACGCATCGAACCGGCCAGGTCCGCCGCGGCATACGCGCAATAATGGCAGCAGAACGCCAGGATCAGCGGCTGCTCCGATTGCGGATTTGCATGCTTGGTGCTCATATCGATCTACCCCTTGTGCCAGCGCGGCTGCGCCACGCCGACCTCTTCGAGAAATTCCAATTTCAACTCCTGATGTTTCGTTCCCGGACGCAACAGATTATCCACGGCGCCAAGAATCTGCGCGTCGATGTAATTGCGCAATTGAATCGCCTTGGCCGGGCAATCGGCCACGCAGCTGCCGCAGCCCATGCACACCGCGCTCTGAATTTCCGCCTTGTTGAATTCGTTCGGCCGCGGCGCCATGTACGCGCATACGTGAACGCACGTCATGCACGAAATGCACTTGTCCTGATCCACCCACGCCGTCTGCGCGCTCACGGGCATTTGCCTTTTCGAGAGGATCGAAGCCGCCCGCCCCGCCACGGCATTGGCCTGCGAAATTGTTTCGCTGATCGACTTGGGCGCGTGCGCCGTGCCGCAGAGGAACAAACCCTCGCTGGCGAAATCGACCGGACGCAGCTTGACGTGCGCCTCGAGGAAAAAGCCGTCGGCGTTAAGCGGAACACGCAGCAATTCCGACAACTCCTCCCGATCCGCGCGCGGAACCATCGGCGCGGCCAGCACGAGCAAATCCGGCTTAAGTTGCATCTCGCGCTTCAGCGACGGCTCATGCACGCTCAGCGAAAGCGCGCCGTTCACGCGGACTTCCGGCGGACGCTTCTCGTCGTAACGCATGAACAGCACGCCCTTCTCACGCGCCTCGCGATACTTCGCCTCACGGAAGCCGTAAGTGCGCATGTCGCGATACAGCACCACGATGCGCGCCTGAGGATAGCGCTCCTTCAACAGCAAAGCGTTCTTCACCGCCGTCGTGCAGCACACGCGGCTGCAATACGGCCGCTCCTCGTTGCGTTGCTCGACGCACTGGATCATCGCGATCGTCGCACTCGCAGGCAGTTCCAGGTCGTCCTTGGCGAGATGCTCGGAGAGCTCGAGTTGAGTCAGCACCTTGTCGCTCTGGCCGTAACCGTAGGATGTTGGCTTGTGCTCAGTGGCGCCCGTCGCCACAACCACGACGCCGTGCTCGATCTTGACCGGCTTCGGCGCGCCGTCCCCGGACTTATAGGAAACGATGCACGAATTGAAATCTCCGATATGGCCGTTGATCTCCGAAGCCTTCGAAGAGCGATAGACAAACACGCGCGGGTTGTCCTGCACCCGCGTGATAAGATCCTCGATACAAGCTCGCACGTCTCCGCCGTCAAGCGCCTTATGCACGCTGAGCGCGGTTCCGCCAAGTTCGTCGGATTTCTCGACAAGGTGCACGGTGAAGCCCTGATCGGCCAGCGCGAGCGCGGCGGTCATCCCCGCCACGCCGCCGCCAACGATAAGCGCGGCGTTCTTTACGGCAATCGTCGAGTCCTTGAGCGCGACAAGATTCGCCGCGCGGCCCGCCGTCATCCGCATCAGGTCGCAGGCCTTATTCGTGGCGCCTTCCGGATTGCCCGAATGCACCCACGAACATTGATCGCGGATGTTGGCCATCTCCAGCAGATACGGATTCAGCCCTGCGTCGCGCAAGGTGTCGCGGAAAATCGGCTCATGCGTCCGCGGCGTGCAGGATGCGATCACCACGCGATTGAAACCATGCTCGATGATCTTCGCTTTGATTTCATCCTGGCTGTCGTCGGAGCAGGTGTAGACCGCATGCCCTGCATAAACCACGTTGGGCAATTCCCGCGCAGCCTGCACCACGCGCTCAATATCCACCACCGACGCGATGTTGCTGCCGCAATGGCAAACGAATACGCCGATGCGCGGCGGTTCATCCGTCACGTCGCGGGCAGCCGGATAGTCTTTCGTGCGCACCATGCTGCCGCGCGCCGGGGCCAGCAGGGTCATCGCCTTGGCCGCCGCCGCGCTCGCCTGCATCACGGTGTCCGGAATGTCCTTCGGCTCCTGGAACGCGCCGCCGACGTAAACGCCCGGGCGCGATGTTTCAAGCGGCGACAACTCGGCGGTCGCGGCGAAGCCCCACTTGTTCAGCTCGACCGACATGCGCTGGGCATGTTCCTGCAGACCCGCGCTGGGCTCCATACCAAGCGCCAGAACGATCATGTCGAACTCTTCATCAATCCGCTGCATTGTGTCCGGATCGACGTAAGTCAGCTGCAAATTGCGCGTGCCGGGCATCTCATACGTGCGCGAAATGAACGAGCGTACATAGCGCACGCCCATCTTGTTCATCGCGCGATCGCAGTAACGGTCGAAGTCCTTCCCATACGCGCGCAAATCGAGGTAGAAAACCGTTATCTCGAGATCTGGCTCGTGTTCCTTAGCCAGGATCGCTTCCTTCGTCGTCGCCATGCAACAAATCGAAGAGCAATAATCATTGTCGCATCCCGCGTCGCGCGAACCGACGCATTGAATGAACGCGAGCCGCTTGGGCGTCTTGCCGTCCGAAGGCCGCACGATGTGTCCGCCCGTCGGACCGGAAGCGGAAAGGATGCGTTCGAACTGGACGTTCGTGACGACGTTCGGCGCGATGCCATAGCCGAACTCGCCTCTTCGCGTGGCGTCGAACGCCTCGAAGCCGGGCGTGAGCAGCACAGCGCCGATCTTCAGTTCGAACGTCTTTTCCCGTTCTTCATGGTTAATCGCGCCGGCCTTGCAAGCCTTAACGCAAAGCATGCACTCGGAACAACCCGCGCAATTCAGGCAGCGTCCAGCTTCGGCCCGCGCTTGTTCCGCGGTATAAGCTTTCTCAACCTCGGCGAAATCGCCGGTGCGTTGTGCGGCGTCCAATTCATCCGCGGCGATCCGGGGATTGCGGCCTCTGCGTTTCCGGATGTCCTTCAGACGCGCCAGGTCTTTCTCGGAAAGAGGATTCGGCCGGTCAGCCGGTTTCTTGACGCCCTCATCCAACGCCCGCCCAGCAAGATAATTGTCGATGGCTTTCGCAGCACGCTTGCCATGCGCGATGGCGTCGATCACGCTGGAAGGTCCGGCCACCACGTCGCCGCCGGCGAACACTCCCTGCTTCGATGTCGCCATCGTCAGCGCATCGGCTTCAATCGTGCCCCACTTTGACAAACCGAGTCCAAGCGCCTCGGCCATGCGCTTGTCAGCCGCCTGGCTCACCGCCGGAATCAGCGTGTCGGCCTCGATGCGGAACTCCGAGCCTTCAATCGGCACGGGGCGGCGGCGTCCGCTCGCGTCCGGCTCGCCCAGTTTCATGCGGATGCATTCGACTCCGGTCATGCGCCCGTTTTCCGCGATCACTTTCACCGGCGCGGCGAGATACTGAATGTCGATGCCTTCTTCCAGCGTCGCTTCGATCTCCACCGGATCGGCGGGCATCTCTGCGCGCGTGCGGCGGTAGAGCATCGTCACTTCCTTCGCGCCTACGCGCAACGCCGTACGTGCGGCGTCCACGGCGGTGTTGCCGCCGCCGGCCACCACGACGCGCTGGCCGATCCCGGTCGCCTCGCCCAGCGAATGCTTGCGCAGAAAATCCACGCCATGCACCACGCCCGTGCATTCCTCGCCGGGGATGTTGAGTTTCAGGCTCTCATGCGCGCCCGTCGAAATGAACATCGCGTCAAAATTGTTTTCGAGCTCCGCGACCGGAACATTGGCACCCACGCCCGCGTTCGTCTTGAACTCGACGCCCAGCGCGCGGATGGAATCAATGTCCCGCGCGAGAATATCCGCAGGCAAACGGTAATCCGGAATGCCGACCGCCAGCATGCCGCCCAGCACCGGAAGCGACTCGAACACGGTCGCCTGATGCCCGGCCAGCGCCAGCGAATGCGCCGCGGCGAGTCCGGCCGGACCTGATCCGACGATAGCCACGGATTTGCCCGAAGGCTGAATGTCTTTGGGTGGATCGGCCGTTGGAAACTGGTCCATCGCGAAACGCTTCAAGCCGCGAATGTTAATCGGTTCATCGATCTCGCCGCGATTGCATTTCAGCTCGCACGGATGAAAACAGACGCGGCCGCAGATCGACGGCAGCGGATTGTCGCGGCGGATCACCTCGACGGCTTCCTCGAACCGGCCCGCGGCGATCAGCGCCACATACGCCTGCACGCTCGAATCAATCGGACAGCCCGAACTGCACGTGGCGCGGCCCGTCTTGCAGATTAAATTAGCGTTGGGCGCCGCCTGAGCGTAAAAGCGGTCGATCGCCTTGCGCGTTCCGATGCCCGCGTCGAACGGACTGCTCAATTCTACCGGACAGACACTGGTGCATTCGCCGCAGGCGGTGCACTTGGCCACGTCCACAAAGCGCGGACGCTGCCGCACCGTCGCCGTGAAGTTCCCCGCCTCGCCGTCGAGCTTCACCACGTCGGACATGGTGAACACATCGATATTCATATCGCGCATGCACTCGACGAGCTTCGGCGAGATGATGCACGTCGCGCAGTCGCCGGTCGGGAACGTCTTGTCCAGCCGCGCCATGCCGCCGCCAACGGCGGGTTTTTCTTCGATGAGATAAACGCGAAAACCCGAAGCGGAAAGATCCAACGAAGCCTGAATCCCGGCCACGCCAGCGCCGCAAACGAGCACAGCGCCGCACATTTCCTTCGAATTGCCGTTCGATTTATTTTGATTGGATTCGAGATTCATCGAGCCGCTCCTGCTTGCGCCGAACGACGTTCGCCACTGGAAATCTTCTTGAGCACTGCGTTGGCGTTGATCGTCAGGGCGTTCAGTCCGAGATCATCCGGCTTAAGCCCCAGAGCCAGCCCCAGCAGCTGCGTGATGTAGAGAGCCGGAGTCGGCGGAAGCTTGCCATGCGCATTCGCATCGGCCTGACGCATATCGAGATTCATCTGGCAAAGCGGGCAGGCCACGGCGATGCAATCGGCGCCCGCCTCGACTGCCATGGCCAACAGGCGATGCGACAGCCGGCCCACAATGTTCGCATTCGACAACGACAGGCTCGCGCCGCAACATTCGGTTTTATACGGCCAATCGACCGGCTCGCCGCCGGCGGCATCGATCAGCTCATCCATGCACGTGGGATGCTCCGGATTGTCGAAAGCGACGACCTCGGGCGGCCGCGAGAGCAGGCACCCGTAATATGACGCTACGCGCAAACCGCTCAGCGGCTTGGAAATGCGGCTTCGCACTCGCTCCACGGTGTATTCATTCACGAGCACATCGAGAACATGCCGGACCGGCGTCTCGCCCGCGTATGCGGCGCCGGTGATCGTTTTAACTCGCTCGCGTTCCTGCTCGTCGGTTTTGACTTTGTGGTTCGCCGTGCGCAGCCGGGCATAGCATGAAGCGCAAGCCGCCATGACCTCCAGCCCCATCTCGCGCGCCTTCTGCAGATTCATCGCGGGCAGCGCCGTCGCCAGCGAAGCATTGGACGAATGCGCGGGCGTTGAGCCGCAGCAGGTCCAATCCGGAATATCCGTGAGTTCAATATCAAGCGCCTGGCACATCGCGCGAGTGGACTTGTCGAAATCCCACGCTGTCGATTCAAGGCTGCATCCGGGAAAGAACGCGTACTTCATCGTTTCTTCTCCTCTTCATCGGCCCGTTTGAACGCCTCTCGCACTTCCTTGGCCGCGGCGGATGAATGATGCGGCAGGAAGGATAGTTTCCGCTTAGCCAGCATCGCAGGAACCTTGTCGACATCGGAAAAGAAATCGCGCGTACGCAGTTTATAGGCGGTCATCATGCCCAGTTCAAACACGCGGCCATGCCGCCGCACGCTCTTCAGGAAGGAGTCGTTGAATGTCCTGACCCGCTCATCGGGCGCCGCGGCCTTGCGTTCCACTGCAAGCATGCGCAGCGTGTCCATCACGCCCGCGATATCGATCTCCATCGGGCAACGCGTCGTGCACGCCTCGCACGAAGCGCAAAGCCAGATCGCTTTCGACGCCAGCGTCTCCTCGTCCAGCCCCAGCTGCACCATGCGCATCACCTGGCTGGAAAGCAGGTCCATCTCCGGCGCGATCGGGCACCCGGTCGAACATTTATGGCATTGCAGACACGCCCCGACCGGCGCGCCGCTGCGTCGCTCGACTTCTTCGAGAAACGCCGTATTCGTCCATTCGACTGCTTTTGTCATCGGTCTTGTCCTTCAAACATCGAAACTATCCGTTTCTTATTCCCCTAACGCCTCGAGCTCGGCCTCAAGCTCGGCGTCCTTGCGCGGCATCACCTTGCGATAAACCTCCGCGGGCTTGCGCAAAACTCCGTCCACGGTGAGCAAATCGCGCTCGATCTCAATCCCGAAGAGCCGCTCATTCTCACGCAGATAAGGCAGAATCAGTTTCCAATCCCTGGCCGCAAGCGGACGATACATCCCGCCATTGAGCTGATCGGTCACCAAAGTCTGATGCGGATCGCGCACGTAAATCGCGCCGCCCGAAGCCAGCGACAACAGGTTTGAACCGGGATACGGCAACTCCAGCGGAACGACCTTGCCCTCCTCGTCGAAACGCACGCCGTTGACGATGGCGAAGCCGCCGCCGTTGTGCGGATCGCCCGCCATGAACGACTCGGCCAGAAAATCGAGCGCCGTGCCGTTGATGATCACTCGCGGCTTGCCCACCGCGTTGATCATCGGGCGGCCGGCCGCGTTGCCCATCACGTAAAACACGCCGCCCTTGGCGCCATAGAGGAACGTCTGCCCCACATCGCCGTACACGACCAGTTTTCCGCGCTTCGCAATCTGGCACAGCTGATCCTGGGCGTTGCCGTGCATATGGACTTCAAGCCCGTCCATGCCCGAACCCAGGTAATCGCCCGCATTATCGTAGCAATCCACCAGCAAGCCGTCGGTCTGCGCGCCGAAGCCCGCCGCATGAAAACGCGTGCCGCGGCTGTTATAATGCACAAAATGCCGCCAGCCGAGTTCATACGCCTTGACCGCAAGCATCGCGTCGCAATCCAAACCTTCCGGACTGAAACCGCGCGCGTCGATGAGGAGCGTGGCTTCGTCCTCCTGCGGTCCGCGCAGCGTTTCGCGCGAATCCCAATTGATCCGGCGATGCGTGATCGCTTTACTCGAACTCGCCGCTTTTGCATTGCTGAACAGCGGCTGGCGATCAAAAATCGTCTGCAAGCCCTGCCGCAAGATCGTCAGGATGGAACTGTGCTTCTTGCCGCCGGTCGGATAGCAGCGATCCAGGCATAAAGTCAGCGTGTCGATTCCCATGCCGGGCGCACGTTCAGCGGTCTGCTTCACCGTCTCATCCACGAACAAACGAAGCCGGTCAAAGTCCATGGCGGCGGCCGCATCGCGAAAATAGCCGAAAAGCCCCTCGGCATTCTCAACGCTGACGAAGCGGGCGATCTCCTCCGCGTCCGGCGAAACATTAGAATTCACCGCAATCGAAAGGTTGCAACGCTTCTGCTCCGAACTCGTGGACACCGGCACGCCGAACTTGTCGGTGATATTCAGTTTATAATGGCCATTTGACGCCGCAGAGGCGAAGCCATTGCCATTCGGCGCGATGTTCATCAAGAACGCCCCGCCGTCGCTGTAGCTGCCGCCGCGCGCATTCCAATACCGGTCCGCAACGGGTGAAATGCGCGGCTCCTCGGCGGCCAAACTGGCCAGCGTCGCGTCGATCGCCTGTTTCTCCGAACAGATCAGCCCGATGGACACCTCGCCTTCCTGCACGGCGAAAACCTGCGGACGAAGCATCGCGGTGTCCGTGATGCCCAGCAGCTGAAAGCCCTGCGGACCCAGGTTGCGGGCGATGATGAAGAACCACGGCCCGTCCGGCGATCCGTGCATGTGCGACGCCTGAATCTGGCGATAGATGCGTTGCCTTTCAGTAGGCAGACGGTCGAAGTCCAGTTCGGTGGTCGGCGCCAGCGCCTCGATGATGTACTCCAGCGGGTACTTGTAAACCCGGTTCATCAAGTCGAACAGCATCACGGAAACCTCGGTGTCCGTGAGGAACTGCGGAAACAGATTGCGCTGCGCCAGGTATTCGCACACCGAGTGATAGTTCGCAAAGTCGCCGTTATGCACCAGCGCCTCGTTCATCCCGATGAACGGATGGCACCCGCCCGGATGCCATACGCGTCCGCGAGTCGGGTAGCGCTGATGCGCGATCCAGACATGCGCCCGGGTGTCAGCCATGCAATAATACTGCACGACGGCCTCGGCGTAGCCCACGACCTTGAGGATTACGAGATTCTTCGCGTGCGAAAGCACAAAGGCCTGCTTTTCGCCCATCGAAGCGTAATATTTCTGATTCAGCCGCGTGGAATTCTGAAAAACGAACTCGTCCTCCAGTTCCGTCTGCGAAAGATGACCAAGCCCCTTCTCCTGCGCGAAGCGTTCGAGCGCATCGGATTTCACTCGCACGAAATAGCGCGCCACGTCCGGCGGCTTCACTTCCAACAGCGGCACGTCGCGATAATCATCGACCGTCTCAAGTAAGCCCGCCTGGTCGATCTCGAAATACGGCTCGATGCAGGTCCGCTCCACTTCCTCGCGGACATTGGGATCGAGCAATGCGATCTGCAGAATGTAGTCCTCGTCCAGAACCTTGCGCGAAACGCCCATGTCTTCCGGCACAAGACCGCACGCCGCGATGCCGCCGCCCTTGCCGTTGCCGCGATTGCGCATCTGGATCGACGGCTCGTAAATATGCCGGCCGCCCACCGGAACCGTGCAGCAAAAGCCAGTCACGCCGCAGCCGCCTTCCGCCTCGGGCGATTTCGCGAACCACTCATCGTCCGACGGACGATATGCCGCGCGGGCCTGGCGATAAAGCTCGATCCGGTCTAAATTGGAACGGGAAGGATTGATGTATTTTTCAAGGTTCATTTTTCGTAATCCAAATGCGTCAGCAAGTCCGTCCGGCCGCGCAAAGCAGCGACCGAATCGAGCCCCAGGCGATACAGAATCCCCACGAGGATCTCGCGCCACGCGCTGTATAGATTGACCAGCCGCTGCGTGCTCCACTCAATGGTGAGCATCTCCAGCAATTCCGAATCCGTCGTCGCGATTCCGCGCGCGCATCCGCGTCCGCTCTCGCATCGGCCGCACCGGATGCAATCCAGCGCCACCAGCTCCGCCGTGCCGATCACGACGCCGTCCGCGCCCAGCGCGATGGCCTTGGCCACGTCCCACGGCGTGCGGATGCCGCCGCTGGCGATCACGGTGATTTCGTCGCGCACTCCTTCGTCCATCAGGAAGTTATGTACGCCGTTGATCGCGTACTCGATGGGCATGGCGATGTTCTTCTTGGCCACGTCCGGCGCCGCGCCCGTGCCGCCGTAGCTGCCGTCCATATGTACGATGTGCGCTCCGGCGCAATACACGCCGACCGCCACCATCTCCACGTCATTCGGCGTCGAGACCTTCGCCGAAAGCAGCGCCCGCGGATTGACGTGCGCGATCCAATCCAGATGTTTTTTGTGGTCCTCAATCGAATACACGCTATGGAACGGAAACGGCGAAAAGAGCGACGTGCCGACGACCGCCTCGCGCATCGCCGCCACGTCCGGCGTGTTCTTGTCGCCGAGTAGATGCCCGCCCAATCCCGGCTTGGCGCCCTGCGCATACTTGAACTCAACGATACGCGCCCGGCTGATCGTCTCCTCGCGCACACCGAACAGCCCCGTCGCCACCTGCGTGATCATATGATCGGCGTACGGAACGAACCTGTCGGGATAGCCGCCCTCGCCGGTGCAGCTGAACGTGTTCCACGCCTTGGCCACGCGCGCCTTCGAAATCAGCGCGCGCAAATTCGTCGAACCGAACGACATGCCGCCGCCATACCACGGCACATCAATTTTAATCTTCTCACGCGGATCATTCTTCCGGCGATTCAGCAGCAGTTCCGTGGAAATATCCTCCGGACGCAGATCGCTCGGAGGCGAATCGGGAAAACAAAATCGCAGTTTATCAAAGCCCCCGCCTGATGCGCCGGTCTCGCTTTCCAGAAACGCCGACGGCTGCATGCCCGTTTCAGCCATGTGCCACGTGCTGGCGAGCAGATCCGGCGGCCAGCGGCAATCGCCCAACGTTTCATAAGCGGGATTCGCGCGAACCGAAAGCGCCCCCTGCGGACATGCCTCGACGCAATTGGGGCCGCTTTCCGTGCAATCGGGTCCGATGCAGCGATAGTCGAGCGGACGCAACGGCATGCGATAGCCTTGCGGCCGCAGATGAACATCATGCTCGCAAACCTCGACGCACTTGCCGCAGGCGATACACTTTGAGTCGCGATGCACGCTGAATTTGCCGACAGGGTTGCGGTAACGCGGCGCCGCCCGGCGTACCTCGCGCGAAACAGCGGCATAGTCGAACGCGGATTGGCCCTCGATTTCCTGCTCTTGCGTTATGTCTTCTCTGGCGATCGCGCACATGGTCGATTATGCTCCATATTCCTCTTTGCGTTTGCCGAAGATCCTGCCGAACGTGGCCTCCTCCAGATCCTCGAAAAACATGCTGCGTCCCGTTTCACCGCGCAACCGCCGCGCCTCGCGGATGCCCATGGCGCCGAGCAGCTCAAGCAGCTGATTGCGCCAAGCGCCGATCAGGTTCACAATGCGCTGGGACGCGCCTTCCAATTCCGTGTTTTCCAGCCGGACCGGGCATGGCTCGCCGCGTCCGCACTCGCCGCAAAGCCGGCATTCAAGCGCCACGACAAGCGGCAAGTCCACGGCGATCAGATCGGCCCCGCAGATCACCGCCTTGGCCATATGCTCCGGCAGCGCGATGCCGCCCGAGGCGATCAACGTGATCTCGTCGCGTGTGCCGGCCTTGACCAGCGCGCCGTGCACATCGCGCAGCACATCGCGCATGTGACGCGGCTTCGCAGCGCCTGCTTCGCGTCCATGCGAATTGAAAACAAGATGAATCACTTCCGCGCCAAGACGAGACAACTCGAGCGTCCGCTCCGTCGCGTTGGGCGCGGCGTTCAACCGGATCGCTACGATCCGCTCAGGTTTTCCATGCTTCAACGCGTCGATGATGGAACCAATCTCCGGTTGATCCGCGACCATCACCATCGCCGCATCGGGACAGATCGCTTCAATGTTCGTCCGCGGATCGCTGATGAACGGCGTCAGATAGTTGCGCGCGATTTCATGCTCCGCGGCTTCATCCTTGCCGACCGCGATGCCGCCGGGAACGCTGGGATAATGCTTCGGCAGCGGCGGCAGATCCTCCGCGCGAACCACCGCGAAAATTCCCATCTTCGCCGCAGCCTGCGCGACAGCGGCAAACACCGGACCGCGTTGATAACGTTCAGGGAGAATATCGAAAATCAACGGCATCGGATTCTCGATCAATGGCGAGGTGAAAATTTCAACTTCGCCTTGATTGAACGCGACATGACCCGGCTTGCGGCCGATATCGACGCTCGTGTTGATGTACTCGCGCCCATGAATCCCGTCACGCGTCGGGCGGACGATCTCCGACATATCGGTCCACATGGAATTGAAGCCCGGACCGCTGAACGGGCCGCCATATCCCGCGCCGGAAACCGGAATGCCGCCGGTTTCCGCCTGATACCAGGTGGAGAGAATGATGTCGGGCGTATAGTACGAATCGCCCAGCCGTTTGTATTCAGGATTGACCACCCGTGTGAGAATTCCCTTGGTGCAGTTCTGCACGCAGTTCAGACAGCCCTTGCACTGGTAGATGTAATCCAGATAGCCCGTCTCGTCATGCAGACTGTCCGCCTCATCACGGAAAAGCCCATAAACACAACTGCGCTTGACGCAATTGTGGCAGCTCGAACAATCCTCGCGCCAATCGACAATGCCCAGCTTGCCAACGGGACGATAGCGCGGCGGAACGCGCTTGATCTCAATGTGATATTTTTCAGGCACGGCTATGCGATCCCCAGTTTGGTCTTTGCAATGACTTCCAGCGCGGCGTCGTTCTCGCCCTCGCAGCGAATTTCAAAGCCGCGCAGGCCGTCGAGTTGCTTCAAACGCTCCACGGTTTCCACGGCGATTTCGATACCAGCAGCCCGCTGGGCCGCTGCATCATTTCGCGAAGCGATCCGCTCTGGAACGCCGGAGGGAACGCAGGGCGAGGGCAGGCTCTCGGCGCATTGCCGCGCTTCGTCAGCGCTCGTTAGAATTTGTACTCCAGCGATGAAAGCCGTCTTCTTGTGCAGTTCCAGACGCTGGACTTCGCTCCACCAAGTCTCAAATCGATCCAGATCAAAAACAGGCTGTGTGATCAGAAACTGCGCTCCAGCTTGCACCTTTTTGGCCAAACGCAGGATTTGCATTTCGAGCGGATCCGCGAACGGCGCGGCCACGCCGCCGATGCAATACGGACCGGCGCCGCTCAATCCCGCCTCGCCGACCAGCGCGCCGGCCGACTTTAAATTCGACAAAGCCTGGATCAGTTGCACCGAATCGATGTCGAACACGTTTTTGGCGGACCGGCTCGGACTCAGGGTTTGATGCGTGCCGGTCGTGCAGAGAACATTGCGAATTCCCAGCGCCGCCGCACCGAGACAATCCGAGACCAAAGCCGTGCGATTGCGGTCGCGCGTCGTGATGTGCAGAATCGGCTCAATGCCCTCTTGCGCGACGATCGACGCCGCCGCCAACGCCGACATCGCCACGCCATGGCGATTATCGCCGACGCCCAGGGCGTGCGCCTTGTCCGCGAATCCCTTCGCCGCAGCGCGGACAAATTCGCTGTCGCCGCCTTTGGGGGGAGACATTTCAACAATCAAAAGCGATTCGCCGTTCTCAAGGCGTTTGTGCAGAGTTGTCTTTTCTTTCGTCATGATCCCCTCGTATGCGTATTCCGTTGACGCTTGCGATCAGGATGCCTGGGTAACGGCCGGCTTCCCAATCGATGTAGTAAGTTGTTCCACAGTTTCACGCACGATTCGCTCGAGATCGTCGGATGAAACATCCGCGGGACAATGCTTTAATAGGATCCGGTTCGCTTCCATCCCGATCTCATTGAGCAACCGCTGGACCGTGGCCACGCGAATCTCCGCGCGATAGTTTCCCTGCGCTAAATGACATTCACCCTGGGGACAGGCAAAGACGCAGACCGCCTTCACTCCGCCCTCGAAGGCATGCATCAAATATTGCACATCCAGCTTGCCGCTGCAGGGCGTCATTTGCGCCTGCACGCGCAATTCATTCTGCCGCCACTGCCGGGGCAAACGAGCGCTGGGCGACACGCAATTATTACAGACGTATACGATAACATCCGCGCAATCAGAAACCGGCATCTTTACGTTCCAAACCTTCCTTATGAATGACAATTACGTAACGGCTGGAGAGTCGCTTCTCGATCGATATTAACGTAAATAATTCGCCGAATATTGATATCGAGAATCAAGGTAGTAATCAGGGATAATATAGAATAAGCGCAGCTACTGTCAAGCATAAATATTTATATTGTTTATCCTGTTGACTTGTCATCATTATTTATACTTATCCTGAGTATGATCATTGGTAATGAGTCATGACAATACGAAATCCATCCTAAATATCCTATTCTCAGTTATATAGATCCGTTTCAATCCGCAAATGATCAAAACTGTGATACCACAAAGCATGGTATTCAACGGGTCGAATCCGATAGTTTGCGTCATTTTTGGAATATCAGAAGTCGATCCTGTACATCATGCCATTTGAGTCATGACTCGTTTAGATTTGATATTATTCATTTTAGGAATATTTAACAAATAAACTGGAAACGAATATCATCGTTCAAATCAACATATTGACTAATCTTAGCATCATCTTGAATAAGATATATCAATCCAACAGCGTGTTTTATACCTTCAATCATTCAAATATTCTGTTAAAAATATCCTGAAAATAGTCGATTTTCTTATAAAATGTTTCGGTTGACGGTTCGATCGATACTGAAGTTGAAAATCATCCTCGACACTTCAGAAATACGATTGTGGAAGAAACAGCAGGCGCTGCGGTTGCCATGCTATTGAAATGAATTTCGGAAGATACAATGTGATTATTGATCAGGATTATCCGGCGAATCCGTCTGCTGCTTGCGCCATTCTTTCCAGCGCGCGATAAATTCAAACGCAGAGTCGATGCGGCGGCGGCGATCAAGGCCCACGCCGGTGCGGCCCAGCAAGGCGCTGGGAAATTTCTCGTAGGCGGAATCCTGCACGTCATAGATGGAGACGAATAAATAGCGGCCGATCTCCTCCCCCACCTTGGGCATGCCCCAGACCTTTAAAAACATGGCATGCAGATCATGCGGTGATAGATCCTTCCAGGGAACGCGCTCGCGCTTTCCGCCATTCACGCTCATCAGCACATATTCATCGGTGAATTCATCAATCTCAAATTCACGGTTCTCTTCTGCGTTCAGCGCCGTCATCGGCGTCCGGCGATTGCCTTCCTCAATTAATTGCTGAAGGATTGCGTCAAGATGCTCAAACACGAGCGTCAATCCAGCCATGCGAAAACGGAAGCGAGGATTGTTGTCATTTCTGATCATGCGCTCGCAGGCCCGCGCGCCCCCTCTGAAATCATACTCTAGCAGGCATTGAAACAGCTCTTGCTCGAAAGCGCTGACCTGCATCTCACGGCGTTCAGTCTCAGCGTCATCCACATCGCCCGTATCCAAAACCGGCTCCATATCATCGAGTGAATCGGTGCCCCCGGAATCGAGCGTTCCATCCTCTTCCTGCGGAGCAGCCCCGGCGCCCGGTTGCGCCGCATCCTGCGCGGACCCTCGATGCTGCAACAGCGGGATGTCGATCCCCAGCATTTCGGCCAACTCCGAAATCCCCGAACCGCCATGCTTTTGTTGCCAAAAATACATCCCGGTCAGCGAGATGACAAAAGTCAGCATCAACGCAATGAAAAATTTCATCAGCGTGACCAGGAAACAGCCGCGCCGCTTTGTGGTTTTTTTCTCTGCGCCGGAGGACGGCGGAATCATGGTCTGCGGTTTAGTTGCATCGCCCGGCTTAGCCTCAGCAACCATCCGGGAACTCGGCAACACGGTCTCCACAATGCCGAAATCCGCAGGATCAATGCCCTCGAAGCGCCGGCTCACTTCAGACAGTTCCGAATCGCCCTTGGGCAGAACCGGCTTTTGCTCACGCGGCGGGCCTTCCGGATGTTCATGCAATCGCCGCAGATCGGCAAGCAACTCCACGTAGTTCTGATAACGTTCCGTGGACTTCTTGCTCATCATCTTGCCGATGATGCGCATAAACTCGCCGCGAGCCAGTTTGCGCATATCGTCCGACCAATCAATCGGCTCATCCACATGCGCCTTGAGCAGGCCGATGGTCGTCTTGCGCTGATAAGGCGGAGCGCCATTGACCAGATGAAACAGCGTCGCGCCCAACGAATAAATATCGCTGCGAAAATCCACCGGCTTCTCCAGGCACTGCTCCGGAGACATATACAGCGGGCTGCCCACCACCATCCCGGTCATGGTCAGCGATTGATCGACCGCGAGGTTTTTCGCCAAGCCGAAATCGACAAGCTTCACCTGCCCGTCTGGATTCAGCAGCAGATTGGCCGGCTTGATGTCGCGATGAATAATTTTCTGTTGCGCCGCGTAATCCAGCGCCTCGGCCACCTGGATGGCGTATTTCAACGCATCGGCAAGCGGGAACTTGCCGTTCTCTTTCAACAATCCCATCAGGCTCACATCGCCGACGTATTCCATGGCGAAGAACGTGCAGCCCTGATCCTTGCCGATGTAATAAATCGGCACGATGCCCGGATGATTCAATTTCGCCACGGCCTGCGCCTCGCGCCGGAAACGCTGGGCGAATTCGGGATTCGACTCGTGTTGTTTATGCAGCGTCTTGAGCGCCACGCGGCGATCCAGGTCCATGTCATGCGCCAGGAACACCTCGCCCATGCCGCCGGAGCCGAGCTTCTTGATCAGACGGTACGGCCCCAGGTTCACAAAACGCAATGGCTCCTCCGCCCTATGTCCACGACGGGCCAGTTCCGGATCAAACTCGGTGCGCGCAGTGGAAAAAGCATCCGCGGCGACGCGCGCCTTATGCGGATTCCTGTGCGTCGGCCGATTCTGCTCCGGATCTACTGGATGATCTTTGCCGCCTTGATTCGACATGCTACGACCGGCCCCGTCCCCTTAAAATTCGATCATCATCCGTCCATTTTGAGCATCCGCCTCTGAACCGCAATAAAAAAGAAACGCGCCCTCCCGCATTGAGCGATCCCGAACCCGGAAATCGCAAACCGATCAGCCTTCAGTCTGGCAGCGCAATCCAGCCGCTGCGGAAGCATCGCATCGCCGGATCGGCATTCTTGCAATCCTGACCGTCGATCGGCCTCGTGCCATCATCGCTCAGGATTTGGATCCGCCTCTCCTCGCCCGGATAGAAAATCAACGTCTCCGGACGCAGGCCATGAAGGTCGATCCCCTCGACAATTTCCGGGGCGCGCTCCGGATCGCCTGACCATAAGTATATGGCGAATTCATCATTCTCGCCGTATGAACCCGCGATAATCAGATATTGATTCCGGTGCTCATAATACTCGATGCTGCGCACGCCAAGTCCGCCCAGCGCAAGCAGCATGGGTTCGCCCAGTTTCGCAGGCTTGCCTTCGACCACCTCGTCCGGATTCTCCATGGGAACGATCAGGGCTTTCCCGCCGGGAATCGGATTGCGAAAGGCGATCAGCAGCGCGCCCTGCGGAGTCGCACAAAGTCCTTCGATGTTCAAAGCGTCTTTCTGTTTGGGCGCCCGGGTCGCCGCGAGCATGAGCTGATAATCCTTCAACGACGGACAAGCGGCCAAATCGCTGAGCAAATTCAAGTACGGCTGGCCCGCAGGAACAAGCAGCGCCTTGCCCTCCTCGAGCTTGACGTCCGTGGCGAAAAAACGGCGGCGGCTGGAGCGCGGCTTGCTGTTCTTGTTCGCGCCATGCGACGTGATCCAATAGATGCGCTCGCCGATGCGCGCCGCGCCCTCGATATCGGCCTCCGGATGTTTCGGATCCGGCGCCAGAAATGCATCCAAATTGAATCCCCGGATTGGCGCGCCTGGCTCGTCACGCTGATAAATCCTTAAAATATTATCCTCGTCATTGGCGACGACGAAAGTGTCCGAACTGATTGCCATCGCAGCGGATGCGTCGCACATGCCGAAATGTTCGACAATGTCATCGTCCGCTCCTAACACTTGAAACGCCAGCGATATATATGCTAATATCATGAATATCGCCGCTCTATCACGAATCCTATCGCGCCGTTGACCCGGAACGGATGCTCGATTTAAAATTTGTCTGATCATCGTTTTTCCTCATGAAAGAATACATTCATATCAATTCCCCTTGCGTCGGACGAAACTTTCAAGTAGAATGTCATATATTAGTAAAACGGGTAAAGGCTTGCCTGGATCGTACGTGAGCGTCATTCAGTTTCAATTCTCAATGATAACAATAAGGGATCTCAATATATATCGTGGATGACATGCCCTGGCTAAGGGACGGCAGAAGCGGTGTTGAGGGGGCCCACCTGGATGCCCAGGGAATTTTGAAACCGAACCAGCGCCACGGCGATTTGGGTAAGCCTTTTTAATTTTTCTTGCCTTGTTGAAAAGCTGTTTTCGTACTCGTACTCAGCGCAGCGGTACTCGTACTCGTACTCGATTTGATCGCAACAGCGCCCGCTGGAAATGTACTTTATAGAACGAGTGTAATTTCCAAAGGTTTTTAACAGAGCAAATTTTTCTCTTTCCTTTTTAACGCATTTCCCCTTCATTCGTTCACATCAAGCGAAATACAAAACAACCTGTCAACGAGTTCAACGATGAAAATCATCTGCGATGAAAACATACCTTACGGCTGTGAAGCGTTCGAGCGGCTGGGCGATGTCCGAATGATGCCGGGTCGCGCGATCGACAGCGCCGCCTTGCGCGACGCGGAACTGTTGATTGTGCGCTCCATCACGCGCGTGAACGATGCGCTGCTGGATGGCACGGCCGTGCGCTTCGTGGCCACGGCAACCATCGGCATGGACCACCTCGATATCGATTGTCTGCGCCACAGGGGCATTGAATGGACTTCGGCGCCCGGCTGCAACGCGGATTCCGTGATGAACTACATCGCTTCCGCATTGCTGGAATGGGCGACCGCGCAAAATCGCACACTGGACGGGCAGACGCTGGCCGTGATCGGCTGCGGCAACGTCGGCTCGCGCGTGGCGCGGCTGGGCGAGGCGCTGGGCATGCGCGTGCTGCGCAACGATCCGCCATTGGCTCGTGAACAGGACGGCGTTTACATCCCGCTGGATGATGCGCTGGCGCAAGCCGACATCGTGACGCTGCATGTGCCGCTGACCCGCACAGGCCAGGATCCGACGTTCCAGCTGGCGAACGACTCCTTTTTCGAACGTCTGAAACACGGCGCGCTGTTCATCAACTCATCACGCGGCAAGGTCGGCAGCGACGAGGCGATCCTGCGCGCGCTCGAAGCCGGACGCATCTCCGGCGCGATTCTCGACGTCTGGGAGACCGAGCCTTTGGTCCGCCCGGAACTGCACGACGCCGCATTCCTGGCCACGCCGCATATCGCGGGGTATTCCCTGGAAGGCAAATTCAACGGCACGCGTATGTGCTTCGAAGCGGCGGCAAGATTCCTCGGCGTCGAAGCCCAATGGGACTTGCAGCTCCCCCCGGCTAATCCCGAATGCTTCGAACTGGATTGCGCCGCTTTCACGGAAACCGAGGCGTTGCGAACGGCCGCGCAACAAATTTATGCCATCCGCGAGGACGACCGCCGGATGCGCGAAGCTCTGACTTCCTGCAACGATGAAGCGCAACGTCCTGCCGCTTTCGACCAACTACGCAAGACTTATCCCGTGCGACGCGAGTACTCTGCGGCACGAATCGAATTGAAAAATCCAACGCGCAGCCTGGAGGGAAAACTCCGCGCCCTCGGATTTCAAATATAACTCCGACATAAATTCAATGCCCCTTCCGATGGAATCGCGCTTGATTCTTCAATCAACGATTATTAATATATCCTTATAAAGTGCAAAATCCCGATAGGTTTAATGACCAAATTAAGGAAATTTCTGTTATGATCGAGGAAAACACCTTGTCTCAACAGTTATCCGATGAGTCAGCCGCTCGAGCTTGCAAAACCGCCTTTATGTATCACCCCATTTTCATGGAGCATATAGTCGGAGAAGGATTTCCAGAAAGCCCGGATCGCATTCCCGCGATTCTGGGGCACCTTCGCGAATGCGGCTTGATGGAACAGATGGAATGCCCCGAAGTGATTCCTGCTGATGAACGCCTTTTGCATTTAACGCACGAGCATTACTATATCCGCCGCGTGGCGCTGGGTTGCATGGGCGCGAAGCCATTCATCGACACGCCCGACTGTCCGCTCAGCCCCAAAACATACGAAGCGGCGCTCTATGCCGTCGGCGCGTGCACTGGCGCCGTGGATGCGGTGATGGAAGGCAAGATCTGCAACGCATTCTGCTGCGTCCGTCCGCCCGGACATCACGCCCGTTACAACCAGGCGATGGGATTCTGCTATTTCAACAACATCGCCATCGCCGCTCGATACGCCCATACGAAGTATGAACTGAAGAAAATCCTCATCGTCGATTGGGACGTCCATCACGGCAACGCCACCCAGGAAATGTTCTACGATGACGGCGATATCTGGTACTTCAGCGCGCATCAAGCGCCGTTCTTTCCCGGCACAGGCGCGGCCGACGAACGCGGCGAAGGCAAAGGCCTGGGCGCCACGATCAATGTTCCGCTCCCGGCCGGCTCTGGCGATAAAGAGATGATTCAAGCCTTTAAAGATCACCTGCTGCCTGCGGCGCAAAAGCTGAAGCCCAATTTCGTATTCCTCTCCGTGGGATATGACAATCATATTGAAGATCCATTGGGCAACATGGTGATGACCGCCAACGGATATTATCAGCTTGCGCGCATCGTGCGCGGCATCGCTGCAGAATACGCCAACAACCGGCTGGTCGCCGTCCTGGAAGGCGGATACAATCAATTAGCGACAGCCGAAAGCGTCGAAGCGACGCTTCGAGCTATGATGGAACCCAGCCAAAAAAAATCATAATCCGCTGATGACGCCGGCTGCTCTTATCCTAAAAGCAGTTCTCTGCCGCCGTTGCATTCACGCCATGCCGTCCGATCTTACTCGGCATAATACCGCGACAGACGATTCCAACTCCACATGCCGCAGCCTTCACAATTGGATTCCGCAATCGTCCAATGCATCAATACTTGTCATCGCATGACAGCGCGACAGCGGATAGTGCCGGTTTACTGCGCCGTCTCTGCCACATCAAACAAGGGCTGTTAAACTCAGAAACTTCCTTCGGAAGCAATAAAGAGAAGATAAAAAACACGGAAGGCCATAGTGAAGACAAACTCATAAAGCCCGACGAGAAATCCTCGTATCAGGCCAAAACTCTCGCCAGCTTCGTCCTTCAGCATGCCGGAATAAATGACGGTTTTGACGAAAACTCCGACGAAAAATTCCAGAATTAAAAAATAACGTGGATTCTCAACAATTTCAGGGATCACCACCAATAAGGCGATTGCGCCAAAGACCTCGAAAATCGATATGATGACCGTGCTGAACGCAACAGCTTTGAAGGCAAGTCCAAAATCGGGAAATTCACCGACAACGACACGAGAAACAAAACTGCAGAAAACCATGCCCATAAAACAATAAATGAAAAATTGAAAGAGGCACATAAGAATTCAACATTCCAACAACAAGATACATGCAATACCAGCATACTTTCTTTATAAGAGTCTATGAATGCCGATGTTGCAAGCAAAAAAGATAAATATAGTATTTTTTTTTCTTACTTTGATTGGCGCCCAAAATGCCGTTGAACTGAAGGCGAATAACCGATTTCGCTTGCATTGCCCGAAACCGCCATTTATTGTATTTTCAGAAATTTCTGAAATAAAAGGCGCGATCATGATTCTTTCAGCGGCAGGCGAACGGTTTATCGTGCATTGGGGCGAAATGGGATCCCGATGGGGCATCAACCGGACTGTGGCGCAGGTGCATGCGCTGCTGTATTTATCGGAACGCCCTCTGCATGCCGAGGAAATCTGTGAAACGCTCAGCATCGCGCGTTCAAACGTCAGCATCAGCCTCAAGGAATTGCAAAGTTGGGGAGTCGTGCGGACAACGCACGTGCTCGGCGACCGGCGGGATCATTTCGAATGCATGCAAAACATCTGGGAAATGTTCCGGGCGATTGCGAATGAGCGCAAAAAACGCGAAGTGGAGCCGACGCTGGCTGTGCTGCGGGAATGCGCTCAACAGGCGAAAAAAGACCGCGACTCGAAATATGAGGCGCAAAGATTGCAGGAAATGCTGGGATTCTTTGAGCTGCTGATGGAATGGCACGATCATCTGCAGCGCCTTCCGACGACTGCATTGACACGATTTGCGCGGCTTGCGGGCAGCATCTCAAAATGGCTGCCTCCCCAGCATGAAAATCACGAAACACCTCCTCCTGATTCAACGGCTGAACTTGAATTTGATTCAGCGGCAAGCGAGAAAACGGTGAAAGATGAATCCGATGAAGATCTCAGTTTGCTGTAATTCATCTTTGAAATCAAAACTTAAGCAACCACAGTGTTCTTGTTTTTTCATAAATTTCTGAAAGTCCCTAAATCCATGAATTACTTCTGTCGATATTATGAAACAAATGGATTTGACGAATAAAGATCCAGAAGCGCCATCAATGCTTTACCATGAATCGAGGCTATTGCGATGCACGCTGTGACCGGAGCGTTTGGTTATACCGGACGATATGTGGCGGAGCGGCTGTTATCCCACGGAATACCCGTGCGAACGTTGACTGGTTCGCCTCAACGGGATAGTCCATTGCAAGGACAAATCGAAGTTGCCCCTTTCCATTTCGATGATCCGGCGGCGCTGACGGAAAGCCTGCGCGGCGTGGAAGTTCTGCACAACACGTACTGGGTGCGCTTCAACTATGAACGGTTCAAGCACATGACGGCGGTGGAAAACACATTGCGGCTCTTTGAAGCGGCGGAGAAAGCTGGCGTGCGGCGCGTGGTGCATGTGAGCATCTCCAACGCGGATGAAAATTCACCGCTGGAGTACTTCGCCGGCAAAGGGCGGCTGGAACGAGCATTGCAAGAATCTGGCATGAGTCATGCAATCGTGCGGCCTGCCGTGTTGTTTGGCGGCGAGGATATTCTCATCAACAATATCGCGTGGGCGCTGCGGCGGCTGCCGGTTTTCGGCGTATTCGGCGATGGATCGTACGGCTTGCGGCCGGTGCATGTGGAGGACATGGCGGATTTAATGGTGGAATTGGCTTCAGGCCGCAGGAATGTTGTCGTGAACGCAATCGGTCCGGAGCAATACTCGTATCGCGGCTTGATTGAGCTGCTTATTGAAGCGATCGGCGTAAAACGAATGATTGTAAACACACCGCCGCGTTTGAACTACTGGATGGGCTGGGCGTTGGGAAAGTTGATGAGGGATGTGATGATCACACGAGAGGAAATCGACGGGCTGATGGCTGGCTTGTTGGAAGTGGAAGGATCGCCGACAGGAACGACAAAACTGAGCACATGGATCCGCGCACATGCCGATACGCTGGGACGGCGATATCACAGCGAATTGGCGCGGCGGGTGGATCGCATCAAAAATTATGAAATGCTATGATGCCTCAGGAACGCTGGATCAAGATTGTAACATGGAATTGCGACGCCTGGAGTTCATCAACGGCGGTGCAGAATGCGCAATTCGCAATTCGCAATTTGACAAATTGAGAGTGGCTTGTTTGAAATGTAAATCCTATGGGATGAAATTCGCGGAGGAATTGCGCCGATGTTGACGCTGAAGGAAAAAATCGGAGTGATTGTCGGATCGCGGGCTGATCTGCGTGCTGTGAAACTCGGCTTAATGCGGATGAAACGGCATGAGATCCCGTTCCGTTTGCTGATCGTTCCGCCCTTGCAGCTGGACGCGCTGAAGGAATGGCTGCGCCAGGCTGTGGACCAGGGCATCCAGGTTTTCATCGTCGCGCAAGGAGGTTCGGCGCTGTTGCCTGGATTTGCCGCGGCGCATGTGCATAAACCCGTGATCGCCGTGCCGCTGGACACCTCGCCGAATCACGGCGATGACGCGCTGGGTTCTCTGGCCGCGCTGCCGGACGGTATGGACCTGGTCTCCACCGGATTGAACGACTTCCGTTCGGCGTTGCGAACTGCGGTGCGGATTTTAGCGACGAGCGACGACGATTACGCGGAAACATGCGCCAAAATCTATGACGATTTGTTGAGTGCACAGCGGGACGAAGAGCTCCAACTGCGCCAGGAGTTTGATGACGTGCTGGGAGATGGCGGACCGAGAACAATGGCGCGCAAGCCCTTTAAGCCGGACCCCGAAGAGATTGCGAAAGCCAAGGCGATGCAGCAAGGCAAAGGCAATAGAGAGGATCCCCTGCGTCCCGCGCCGAAATCATCGGACAACGGTCGCGTGTATACCGTAAACGCGGAGGATCCCGATTACTCCGTGATCGAACTTGCGGCGGAAGCCTTGCTGGCCGGAAAAGTGGTCTGCTTCCCGACCGAAACAGTGTACGGCCTGGCCGCGGACGCGACAAACACGAAAGCCGTGCAGGCGCTGGCGGCGTTGAAGGGCCGGAGGGATAATCATCCCTTCACGCTCATGATCTGCAATGACCAGCAACTCTTCCGCATCACGGCGCGTCCTCCGCATAGCGTGGTGAGCCGTCTTGATTCCTTCTGGCCGGGGCCGCTCACGCTGGTGTTTGAAAAGGCGGCGGGCGCCTTTGAGCATATCTCCGCCGACGAAACCATCGGCATCCGCATCCCGGATCATCTCGTCGCGCTGAGCATCCTGAGCGCCGTGGATCGCCCCTTGGCCGTGACCAGCGCGAATCCCTCCAGCGAACCGCCGGCGACGACCGCGTCAAGAGTCTTGACGTATTTCCCGGGCGACGCGCCGCAGGTGATCGTGGACGGCGGCCCGACGATCAGCAGCGAAGTGAGCACCGTGATCCGCGTCACGGAAGAGCCGTTTGAAATCCTGAGGGAAGGCAGCATCAGCCGCGATCAACTCCGGGAAATCTACGGCGAAGAAATGTTCTTATAAAACAGCCCGATCTTCAGATTTCACGATAAACGATAGGCAGACGCAGGATGAGCATCCAGCGCACATTCCGGACGGTTTTCTTGAATGCGGTCGATTTTGACGATCGAACGTTCGACCTTTCTTCCCACCGACGGACCAGCGATGTTGTGGATTCCCTGCGCAAGTATGGAGTGCTGCACCCGCCCGTGATCCGCGAACAAAACTCCACTCGTATGCAGATTGTTTCCGGATTCGGCCGCATGATCGCATTGCGCGAATTAGGCGTGGATTATATCGACGCCTATGTGCTGTCCGCAAAAATATCGGATCGCGAGTGCGCGTTGCTCAAACTGGCGGAATTGCGGACGGAGCGCGAACCGGACGCATTGGAAAAAGGACGCTTTGTCGTGTTGATCGATCCTCAACCGGGCGAAGCGGACTTTCATGAGCTCTGCGCCGCGATCGGCGTGCATCCGACTGAAAAAGCCCTCAAGCGTGCAATCGCTGCTTTACAATTGCCGGATAAGTTTCTCAAGATGCTGACAGAAGGACGCCTTTCCGAGGACGCCGTCGAAACTCTATCCTCAATGACTGAACAAGATTGCGCGTCCATCGCAAGACTATTCGATATTTGTCGTCCGGGTTTAAATGTTCAACGGGAATTGCTGGAGCACTTACAGGACATTGCAGCGCGCGATAATCTTGACATCTCCGCAGTGCTTGCGAATGAGGCTATTGAACGCGCCCTGAATGATGCGTCGCTTAAACCTGCTCAAAAAACACAACTCGTCCGTAGCTCAGTTAATTATTTGCGATTTCCGCATCTCTGCGAATGGGAGGATTGTTTCGCACAGGCAGTAGATGAACTCCTTTGGCCGCCGGAATGCAAGCTATCGCATCATCCTTTTTTCGAATCATCACGATTAAAAATAGAATTGTCCTTCGAATCAAAAGAAGAATTGCGAAGTCATACTGAAAAACTACAGTCACTTTGCGCCAACGACGATTTATGCAAGCGTTTAAGATTGAAATGATTCTCAAATGCAATACTTTTATAGCACTTTAATCACATCATTATTCTTTTGAAAATATTCCCGCTTATTGATTCAACGCATCATGCTCGTTAGCCGGAGCTTCACTTCCGAATCCATAACACAACACATATCGATTTACGCCAACGTCTCTCCCTGATTATCTAAAATGCAGATTTACCATGAGGAATTTAATGCAATTTTGTCTTTTAGAATTTCTTGTTTGTCTGATCAGATGCGGAATTTTTGTATTTTCATCTCAATATGATCATTATATAAATCTTGCTGATCAATACTTAAAAATATCGTGATCTATATTCCGCCATATATATGCGTTATAATTGATGCCTATAAATCCCTTGACCGGATTGAAATATTATACTACATTAAAAAAATGGGTGGAAAGGTTTTCATTATTATATCCGTGAATTACTGCATCAAGTAGAAGCGGATAGAAATCGAAAACCTGAGGGGCTGACCTAGCCGTATATTAAAAAGTTCTCATTCCGGCAGGAAGAACTTTTTACGAATTACCGGCCTGTATTATAATTGTATGTGGAATAGTATTTTCACAAATGTCGTGATTGCATTGTTTCTATTTTTACTGATCTACACATGTTGCTCTTCATATAATATGAAGAGATATTGAATTGATGCCATATTCATCACTCATTGCTGATGGGTTTGTATAAATTTAGAAAACAATGGCCATAATCGCTTGCGCTCGCATCAAATACACCTCAAAGGAGGTGATTTTTTACGCGATGCAATCTGCGCTTTATGAGTAGCACATCATCCTTATAGTGCGCCGTTGCATGAAGTATATACAATCTTGCTTTTATGAATCGAAGGCGCCGCTCTATTTGAAATGAATAGAGTTTTGCATGCGAGTTTACTTCAAATCATCGTGGGTTGCGCTTTATACGGAATTCACGGCCGGTGATACAATGCAGTGAAAACCGGCGTAACGCGCAAAAAACTCAAGGAAGGAATTGAAATATGTCAAAAATTCAAAACATGGCAACCTCAAGTTTGATTCTCTTGTTGATGATCATGCTATCGTCCTATGCAGAAGCGCGCACCCGTCCCGGCAGTTCGAGTAGTTCAAGCAGCTCGAGTTCGAGCAGTTCCAGCAGCAGCAGCTCGAGTTCAAGCAGCAGTAGTAGTTCAAGCTCAAGCAGCTCGAGCAGCAGTTCAAGTAGTTCAAGCAGCAGTAGTTCCAGCGGCAGCGGCAGCACATTAACCATTTATACCGGCGCCAATTACACAGGCAGTTCCATAAAGCCCACAGCTGATACAATCTACACCGGCAGCGATCTCGGCGACTTCGAGAATAACATCGGCTCGTTTACGCTTACTGCAGGAAGCATGGCTGTATTCGCTGTGAACGAAGACGGCAGCGGCGGCAGCAAGTGCTACGTCGCGCAAGATCGCGACATCACGATTTATCAGCTGCCCTCTGAATTGCAGGGCACGATTTCCTTTGTGCGTTACACGCCCTGGATCACCACGCATAAAAAAGGCTGGTGCGGCAGCGGCGCCGATTATCCTACCATGGTGGAAGCCAGCTGGTGGTACGACTGGGACAACGCGGACACCTCCACCGACGATATGGAATATGTGCCAATGCGTCATAACCTGTGGTGGAACGCCTATTCCAATATCGTCAGCAAAACCGGCTCGCCCCATGCGCTCGGTTTCAATGAACCGGATTCGTCGGATCAAGCGGATATGACCGTGGCGCAATGCATTGAACAGTGGCCATATCTTGAGGCGGCTGGCTTGCGTCTTGGATCGCCCGCGCCGACCGACGGCGGACTGGACTATTTGTATGAGTTCCTCGATTCCGCCGAAACGAACAACCGCCGCGTCGATTTCGTCGCTGTGCATATGTACAAAGGCGGCTGGAGCGGCAGCAACGTGCAGTACTGGCTGAACGACATCAACGTTCAGGGCGGCAAGCCCATCTGGGTCACGGAGTGGAACAACGGCTGCACCTGGACCGGTTACGATCCAGCCGATGAAGATGAGCAGGCGGACATCATTCAAGATTTCATCGACACGATGAATGGCCTTAACTACGTCGAACGTTACGCCGTTTACAACTGGTGCGGCGATGTTCGCATGCTGATCGACTCCGACGGCGTTATCACTCCGGCCGGCGAGGTCTACCGCGACACCGATTCGCCCGTGGCGTATCAGCAGGAAACCTACGCCTATGAGGGCGATGGCTCAGGCGCATCCAATGAACTCGTGCTGTATTGGGCCTTTAACGGCAACGCCAGCGATAGTTCTGGCAACGGCCTCACCGGCACAGTCAACGGCGACGCGACCTACGCCACCGGCCACATCAGCCAGGCGCTGAGTTGCGACGGCTATGGCGACACGGTCTCGCTCGCCTATACTTCAGAGTTGGCTCTGTCCAACTTCACCATCGCCACGTGGGTCAACGTGGACACCAAGAACGACGTGCAGGGCATCTGCGGCACGCGCTTCGGCGTTGACCGCACATTCGACCTGAAAGTCGCAACCACTTACATTCACTGCGACATCGGCGATGGCACGAGCTGGATTAACACCGCAGTGGACATCCCCTCGACCGCCGGGGGCAACCTGACAGCCGGTCAGTGGTATCACATCTGCTACGCCGTGGACGGCGACGCTGGCGAAGTCCGGATGTATATTAACGGCGCACTGTGCGCCACGGCCACCCTGAGCAGCGTCCCGCTGTTCATGCAGTCGGGCCAGACGCTGCACGTCGGCGACAGCAGCGGCACGAACACGACGGAATACATGGACGGCATGATCGACGACTTCCGGATTTATAACTACGCCTTGAGCGCTTCCGAAGTCGCGACGCTGGCCAACATGTAAGCCTGTTTGTCTACGACTGCGACAAAGCAAAGCCGGGGGTGCGATTGCGTCCCCGGCTTTGCTTATAATTCAAACGCCCCAGTTTCGACTGTCGCTGTTTTTATCGCTCCGGCGCCTGGCGCATGTCGCTATAGCCGGGCGTGTTGAACTGGGTGTTTTGATTGGGGAGGCTGCTGTAGCCCATTAAGTATTCATCCATGGAGTAGGCGGCCTCGCGGCCTTCGAGAATGGCCCAGACAACCAGACTCTGACCGCGCCGCATGTCGCCCGCGGCAAACACGCCGTCCACGCTTGTCTTGTATTTCTCATCGGCCTGGACATTGCCGCGGCCATCCAGTTTGCAGTTGAGCTTGCCGTTCCAGTATTTCTCCGGACCCAGAAAACCCAGGGCCAGCAACGCCATGTCGCACTCCTGAACGAACTCGCTGTCCGGAACTTCGATCATCTCCGGCCGGCCGCCGCCTTCCGGCTGTTTGAACTCGATCCGCACGGCTCGCAGCGCCTTCAGGGCGCCGTTTTCATCGCCGATGAATTCCTTGGTCAGGATGCCCCAGTCGCGCTCACCGCCTTCCTCCTGCGAGGAGGATGTGCGTAGAATATTCGGCCAATAGGGCCATTGCCAATGCTTGTCCAGCGCCTCGGGCGGCTGACTCAGCAGTTCATACTGATGCACGCTCTCCGCTTTCTGCCGCAGGCTGGTCCCCAGGCAGTCGGAACCGGTGTCGCCGCCGCCGAGTACCACGACTTTCTTACCTGTCGCAAGAATCGCCTGCTTCTCGGGAACTTCATCGCCCGCCAAACGGTGATTCTGCTGCGAGAGAAATTGCATGGCGAAATATACGCCCTTGAGCTCCCGCCCCGGTATCGGCAGATCGCGCGGTTGAGTGGCGCCGCCGGACAGCAGCACAGCGTCGTTTTCCGCGCGAAGCTGCTCCAGCGTCACATCGCGCCCCACGTCCATGCCGGTCTTGAAAACCACGCCCTCCGCCTCCATCTGCTGCATGCGGCGGTCGATGATCTCCTTGTTCAGTTTGAAATCGGGAATTCCGTAGCGCAGCAATCCACCGATGCGGCTGTCGCGTTCATACACTGTCACGGCATGGCCCGCACGAGCTAGTTGTTGCGCGGCGGCCAAGCCTGCCGGTCCGCTGCCGATAATGGCGGCTTTTTTGCCCGACTGCCGCGCGGGAATCCAGGGTTTCACCAATTCTTGTTCAAACGATTGGTCGGCGATGTGCTGTTCGATGGACTTGATCGTCACCGGCGGCTCGTTGATCCCCAGCACGCACGACGCCTCGCATGGCGCAGGGCACACGCGCCCCGTCACCTCGGGAAAATTATTCGTTGCATGGAGCAAGTCAATCGCTTCTTCCAGCCGGTCGCGATAGACTGCGTCATTCCAATCCGGAATCGAGTTTCCCAACGGGCAACCCGTATGGCAAAACGGCGTGCCGCAATCCATGCAGCGCGCCCCCTGCCTTTGCAGTTCCTTGATCGAAAGCTGCTGGATGAATTCGCCCCAATGGCTCAAGCGCTCATCCGACGGCCGGTACGGCGCGGTCTTGCGCTCATGCAACATGAAACCTTTCGGATTGCCCATTTCTCTGCTCCTTCGCTGGCCTTCAATCCATCATTATCAATCGCTCGCGGACCTTCATCAGACCGTTGGTTTTTTCGATCGCATCCGTCCGCTGTTTTCAAAAAACGCGGCGCCATTCCGTAAAATCTGCTTCGCCCGGCGCAGCCGCCGCGTCGCGATAAAAACCGGAGAATCGTTATGCTGCGATACAATCGCCTGTTGTGGTGATATGACGCGCGGATGCGAAAGCGTGTTGAACCGCAGCGACGACATATCAGTGTTCTGTTGCGGCAGACGCGGCAACATCCGCACCTTCATTGAGAGGCGTTTTTCCTTCTCCCTTTCCTTTTCGCTGGCTTTCCTGGTCAATTGAACCAGCGCGGCGCGATACTCACACGGGAATACCTTGACGAACCTGCGGACTTCACGCTCCCATTGCGACAGAATCTGCCGCGCCCTCTCGCTGCCAGTATAGCGCAGGTGACTCTTGATCATGCCTTTCAGCACGATCTTGTCCCGAAGCGTCAAAACATCCTCGAGATCGACCTCATCACGATTGCAGCGTTCGCGAAAATTTTCTTCCATGTCATAGACATAAGCGATGCCGCCGCTCATGCCCGCGCCGAAATTGCGCCCCACCGGCCCCAGCACCGCGACCGTTCCGCCGGTCATATACTCGCAACCGTGGTCGCCCACGCCCTCCACCACGGCCTGCGCGCCCGAGTTGCGGATCGCGAAGCGCTCGCCGGCCAACCCGCTCACATATAGTTCGCCGTCAATCGCGCCATATAGCGCCACGTTGCCGATAATCACGTTCACCGACGGATCGAAAGCAGCGTCCGCCGGCGGATAAACGATGACTTTGCCGCCCGAAAGCCCCTTGCCCACGTAGTCGTTCGAGTCGCCTTCGAGTTCAAACGTCACGCCTTCAGTCAGCCATGCGCCAAACGACTGGCCCGCCGAGCCTTTGAATTTCGCGCGCACAATGTCCTCGGCGAGTTGCTTTCCCGGAAAACGCCGCGTGATTTCCCCGCTGAGCATCGAGCCTACCGCGCGGTTCACGTTCGCGATCGGCAGCGCAATGTCAACCGGACGCTGCCTGGCAAACAATGGCTCGCAGAGTTGAATCAGCTTCTTATCCAGCGCATCGGACAAAGCATGGTCCTGCGATTCCGAACAATAGAGCGACTGCCCTGCGATCAGCGGTTCGGGTTTATGCAATAATTTCGACAAGTCCAGATGCCGCGCCTTCGGGTGGCCGCTCTTGACTTGCTCCAAGAACTGCGTCTGCCCCACCATCTCGCTGACCTTGCGAAAGCCGAGCTCGGCCATGATCTCGCGCATTTCTTCCGCGAAGAAGAACATCAGGTTGATCACGTGCTCCGGCTTGCCTTCGAATTTCTTGCGCAACTCCGGATCCTGCGTCGCGATCCCCACCGGGCAGGTGTTCAGGTGGCACTTGCGCATCATGATGCAGCCCTCGGCCACCAGCGCGCTGGTGGCGAAGCCGAATTCCTCGGCGCCCAGCAGCGCGGCGATCACCACGTCGCGGCCGGTTTTCAACTTGCCGTCGGTCTGCAACACGACGCGGCTGCGCAGGCCATTGGCCACCAGCGTCTGCTGCGCCTCGCTCAGGCCCAGCTCCCACGGCGTTCCGGCATGGCGGATCGAGGTCAACGGACTCGCGCCCGTGCCGCCGTCATAACCGGAAATCAAAATCGCGTCCGCCTTGGCCTTGGCCACGCCAGCGGCCACCGTGCCGACTCCGGCGCACGACACCAGTTTCACATTGATCCGCGCATGCGGATTCACGTTTTTCAAATCCTGGATCAGTTGCGCCAAATCTTCAATCGAATAAATGTCATGATGCGGCGGCGGCGAAATCAAGCCCACTCCCGGCGTCGCGTTGCGCGTCTTGGCGATGAACTCGTCCACCTTGCGCCCCGGCAATTGACCGCCCTCGCCCGGCTTGGCGCCCTGGGCGATTTTGATCTGCAGCTCATCCGCATTCACCAGGTACTCCACACTCACGCCGAAACGCGCCGAAGCCACCTGCTTGATGGCGCTACGTCGCAGATCACCATTCTCATCAGGCTTGAAGCGCCGTGGATCCTCGCCGCCCTCGCCGGTGTTGCTCTTGCCGCCG
The DNA here is from genome assembly GCA_016928995.1 of Candidatus Sumerlaeota bacterium. Taxonomy (GTDB): domain Bacteria; phylum Sumerlaeota; class Sumerlaeia; order JAFGJS01; family JAFGJS01; genus JAFGJS01. Next base: position 40,560 of record JAFGJS010000075.1, read on the forward strand.
ATGCGGTTCATCGCGATCGCCAGCGTCTCGTGCGCCTCTTTCGAGATCGAACCAAAAGACATCGCGCCCGTGGCGAACCGCTTCACGATTTCTCTCGCCGGCTCCACTTCGTCCAGCGGAACAGAATCCTGCAATTTCCTGAAATCCAGCAACCCGCGAATGGTGTACATATGCCGGGACTGTTCGTTGATCGCCTTGGCGTATTCCCGGTAGATTTTCCGGCTGTTCGTCCGCACGGCGTGGCGGATCAGCGCGATGGTCTCCGGACTATAGAGATGACGCTCGCCATTGCGCCGCCAGGCATATTCGCCGCCGGCCTCCAAGCCCTGGTACGCATTCGCCTCGATCGGCGGAAACGCCTGACGATGCCGCTGCGACGATTCCTCCTGAATCTCCGCGAGGCCGCAACCGCCCACACGCGATGCCGTGCCGGTGAAATATTGATCGATCAGCGCCTGACCCAGCCCCACCGCCTCAAAAATCTGCGCGCCGCGATAGCTCTGCAAAGTCGAGATGCCCATGCGCGAGATCGTCTTCAGCAAACCGGCGTCCAGGGCCTTGAGATAATTCCTCTGCGCCTTAGTAAAATCCACGCCCTCCGGCGCCAAGCCCAGTTCGATCATTTCGCGGATTGTCTCATAAGCCAGGTATGGATTCACGCAATCCGCGCCATAGCCGACCAGCATCGCGAAATGATGCACCTCGCGCGGTTCGCCGCTCTCGATGATCAGCGCCGCTTTCGTGCGCGACTGCTCGCGCAATAAATGATGGTGCATCGCGGAGCAAGCCAGCAAACTTGGGATCGGCGCATGCGACTCATCCACTCCGCGGTCGGATAAAATCAACAGCGAATAGCCCTCGTTGATCGCGGCGGTCGCCTCTTGGAACATGCGCTCCAGCGCTTGCTCCATACCGCTCTCCACGCCGACCGTATACAACGTGGAGATCGTGATCGAACGCAACGCATCCAACTCCTGCGCGCGTATCGCCACCAGTTGCTCATTGGTCAGCGCAGGTCGCGCGATGCGGATGTAATGATGGCCGTTCAGCTCTTCCCTCAGCAGGTTTGGCTTCACGCCCATAAGATGTACCAAACTCATGATCAGTTTTTCGCGGATCGGATCGATCGGCGGATTGGTCACCTGCGCGAAGTGCTGCTTAAAGTAATTAAACACCAATTGCGGCCGGTCGCTGAGCACCGCCGGCGGAGCGTCGTTGCCCATCGAGCCGACAGCCTCCTTGCCCGAGGCGATCATCGGCGCCAGGATGAAATTCTGATCTTCCCGCGTATAGCCAAAGGTCTTTTGCAATTTTCGCAACGGCGCGTTTTCTACCAGCGCCTTTTCCTGTGGAATCGGAAACTCGTCCAATGGCGTCACGTGACGGCTGATCCAACTTTTGTACGGACGCCGTGAAGCCAACTCGCGCTGTACGCTCGCATTGAAATCAATCCGCCCTTCCCGAGTGTTCACGACCACGATGTTTCCGGGATCGATCCGGCCGCGAGACTCGATGTTCGACGGCTCCACGTCCAGCACGCCCGTCTCCGAGCCCATGATGAACAAGCCGTCCTTCGTGACGGTGTAACGCGCCGGTCGCAGGCCGTTGCGGTCCAGCAACGCGCCGATCGAATCGCCATCGGTGAAACCAATCAACGCTGGCCCGTCCCACGGTTCCATCAGGATCGAATGGTAATCGTAAAACGCGCGAATATCTTCGCCCAATTCCACATTGTTTTCCCATGCCTCAGGGATCATCACCTTGAGCGCATGATGCAACGGTCGGCCCGCCAGCGCCATCAACTCCACGACATTGTCTACGTTCGCCGAGTCGCTGGCGCCCGCATCCAGCACCGGAAAAATCTTCTGCAAGTCCTCGCCCAGCAGTTCTGACTTAAGAATCGGTTCGCGCGAGTGCATCCAGTTGCGATTGCCGCGCACTGCGTTGATCTCGCCGTTATGACAAAGGCGGCGGAACGGCTGCGCCAGAGCCCAACTCGGCATGGTGTTCGTGCTGAAACGCCGGTGCGCCAGAGCCAACGCCGACTTCATCCGCAAATCGGCCAACTCCGGATAAAACGCGCTCAATTGCTCGGAGATCAGCAAACCTTTGTATGTGATCGTCTTGCATGACATGCTGGCGGCGTAGTAATCGCCATCCGGATCGAAACCCGAATTGCGCACGAGCCGTTGGATAACTTTGCGGATCACATACAGCTTCCGCTCGAAATCCTCCGCCGATTGAAGCTCCGCAGCGCGTCCGATAAACACCTGGCGAATCCAGGGCATGTTCGCGCGCGCAATTTCGCCCAATACTTCCGGCGAAACCGGAACATCACGCCACCCCAGCACGGTTTGACCTTCGTCGCGGATCGCCTGCTCCACGATCGCGCAACATTCCTCCCCGTCAGCCTCTTGATGTGGTAAAAACAGCATGCCCACGCCGTATTCACCCTGCGGCGGAAGAGCAAATCCCATCGAATCCGTTTTGCTGCGGAAGAACTCATCGGGCAACTGCATGATCATGCCCGCGCCGTCGCCGGTCGTGTTATCGCACCCGCAGGCGCCACGATGCGTCAGACGAAGCAGAATCTCCTCCGCATGACGCACGATGTCATGCGAGGCATGCCCGTCCACGTTGGCGATGATGCCTACGCCGCAATTATCATGCTCGAACTGGGGATCGTACATCCCCTGGGGTTGTCGGAAATACCGTTGTTTGGATCGCCAATCTTGATGCATTGTATCCACCGCCTTGCCTAAATTAGTCCTGCATTCTTGCCAGTCATTACAAATCCGGGAAGATTTCCCGCGACATCCATTCCATCGAAAATCAAAAACCACTTATTCCTTGCATTACAAATGCTTAATAATCTATACTCATATTATCGTCTTTCTAATGCTTTAGACAAACGAAAAGTATATATATTGTATATAAGTTTAACTTATGATGACTGGCGGCATTGAAAATAAGAACCCTTGCGCATTAGAACTCTTGATGTATGATGAAGTCATGTTTAGCCAAACAAAACAACCGAGTGGCATGAGCCGGATAAGGCGGCCAAAATGAATATTCAGGACTTCAAGATTTTCTTCGACATCGTCACACATAACAGCTTCAGCCAGGCGGCAGCCATGAATCACGTTTCTCAATCCGCTGTCAGTCAGACTGTGCGCCGTCTGGAAAGCGAACTCAACTGCCGCCTGATTGATCGCTCCGTGCGCCCGTTCCAATTAACTCGCGCCGGCAAGCATTTTTTTGAGGGTTCAAAAAAAATCCTCAACCTGTTCGAATCGCTCTGCAGCGAAGTGCAGGCCAGCGAAACAGAAGAGGAAATCGCGGGCGTCGTGCGCGTCGCCGCGATCTACTCCGTCGGCCTGGTGGAGCTCAACCAGCGCATCCAGCTTTTCGTGCGGCTGCATCCAAAAACAAACGTGCGCCTCGCGTATCAACGTCCGAATTTGATTTATGATTCGCTGGATCGCGATGAGGTTGATCTCGGAGTGGTTTCCTATCCGCTGCCGCGCAAGGATTTGAAAATTCTGCATTGGCGCAATGAACGCATGGCGCTCGTTTGTCATCCGGATCATCCTCTCTCGCGTCAAAACAGCATCACTGCTGACTTGCTGCAAGGGGTGAAGCTCATCGCCTTTGATCGCGACCTGCCGATTCGCAAGCAGATCGACAAATGGCTGCTCAAAAACGGGATTGAGGCGGAGATCGTGATGGAATTCGACAACGTCGAGAACATCAAGCAGGCCGTTGAAGTCAAGGCCGGGGCGAGCATCCTCCCGCTTCCCACGGTCAAGCGCGACGTGCATTACCGCTACCTGTCCGTCGTCCCGCTGGAAAGCGCGGAACTCATCCGCCCTGTCGGCATCCTGCATAAAAAACACAAGCCGCTCAGCACGGCATCGCAAGCCTTTATTAAATTCCTGCTCGATTCCACGGATTAACGCTGGCGAGAGAGAGATGGCGTGTATTGCGGGAAATCCGATAGACGACAGATTTGTCTTTATGGCGCTGAACGCCGCAGCGATCCAGCCAGAGGGGAAGATTTGGATGTATGCAAACTTGGTATCGCTATAAGTTTAAAAAGGCTGGAGGCTCATCGCATTTAGATGAGCCTCCGGTTATTATGCTATTCGATAATCAGGTTGTCGCACACGCATCGAATATCTGCAGCTTTCATCGAGCCGCGTAACGCCGAACCTGCTCTTCATCAGATGTCAAGGGCACGGCTCGTGTGACCCTCGACGCGGGGGACGGTCACTCCATAAGCGCTACGATATGCGCTCCAGTACATCGCGCGTTCAGCCACGATATTGGAGCCGGACTGCACCTCAACCGCTGTGGAAAGCGACTGAGTGCCAAGCGCTGGATTCAAGCTTTCCAATCCCGCCACCGCCGACCATAGTATCAGCGAGCTGTTGACGTTCACCGTCACGCGCGCTCCCGCCGGCACGGTGACCAGCGTGTCTTCATACTCCGGATTATCCGCCGGATCTACGGAAACAGCGCTGCTGCTATCAAGGTGCGGCGTCAGCACCTGCGGCACAGAGCCAGCCGGGCGCAGGAAGCGCACTTTGCACACTGCATCCGTGTCGCCGGGATTGCTCAGAACGATGAAGTTTTCGAAATTAGACGAACCGCCGCAAGCGCCTTCCGGCAAGTACCAATTGGCGCCGACGTCGTTAAAGCCGACCGCAGCCGTGGCCACGGACCGGTCGGTGTAGGTGCTAGAGACGAAATACATCACACGCTCGCAGGAAATGCCCATGCCATTCCGAGCGATCAGTTCCGTGCCAAATCCGGAGCATCCTGCCATCTGGGCGTTGTTGTGCACCTGAATCGTATAACGCGCATTCGCATCGACAGTCACCGTATCGGTGATTTCGCCGCGGTCGCTGGTCAGATAACGGACGTCAACCGTGACCGCGGTGCTGTTCGGATTCGCGATCAGCAGGAATGTCTCGAATGTGTTGTGCACCGCGCCTTCGGCAAACAGCCAAGTGTCCTGCAACTCGGTCACGCCCAGCGAAGTGGCCGCGGTTTTATTCGCCTCGCCGTCCGCCACATCGAACATGGTGCGCTCAACCACGATGGGCGCGCCGGGCAAACTCGAATCTCCGTCCGTAGCGTAGGTTTCAATTTGCGTGGAGAAATCCTGCGATTCCATGCCGGTCACGTCCGTTCCGACGTTTAATGTGTAGCGCGTCATCGGCGGAATCGTAATTGAATGCTCAATGGGCGCCTGGCCGTTCGTCAGCAGAAAGGACACGTTCACGTAAGCGTTCGACGTAGTGCTGGGATTGAGCATGAGAATATTCGTGATGCGGTAGCCGGTGCGCGTCGATCCCTCGGCCAGGAACCAGCTCGATTTCAACACCCTGGAGCCGATCGTGTCCGTGCCGCCCGAATCGCGATTGGTGATCTGCGACAGATACATCGAGCGTTCCGCGTAAATCGGGACGTCGTTCGTCACTTGAATCGTCGTGCCGAAGCGCGTGCCGGCCAGACTGGCATTGCTGCCCATGTTCAGTGTTTGGCGCGTGTTTGGATTCATGGTCAAGGTCTGAACGACTTCCGTGCCAGCCTCGGTATAGCTCCTCAGCGTCACCTCGGCGGAATTCGTATCGCTCGGGTTCACGAGCAGGATGTATGTGGCGAATCCCGCCGTCGCATCTCCCTCGGCAAAAAACCACTGAGTGCTGAGGGAGCCGACGGGAATATAGCCGTCGGCGTAGGGAAGCGCGCCGCTCACGGATCCATCCTCGACAGAGTAACGCGTCTGCGCTGGGCTTTTCCCCACAATGCTCGATGTTGATTCATTGATCACGGTCAATGGATAGTTGCCCGCCGCCGCAGTCTTCGCGACATCAAAAACAATCATGGCCACCACGTCGTCCGGCAATTGCGCCGTAGGATCGCCGTAGGCTATAACGCGCAGCTGACCAACGCCGGAGTCCACTAGAGTGTTCGAATAAACATCTAAACCGCTTGAGGCGACAGACAGCGCACGGCCGTTCAGCAGCGCGGCAGGATCATAGGTGACTGCTGCTTGCAATCCGCCAACGTCGCCCCCTTCTTTATCGAGCGTCAATGGCACCGAAGCCGTGTTACCGGGCGGTATCGCATAATCCGTAGTGCCCACGGTGATGGATACGCCCCATGTCGGCACGGTTAACGCAGTAAGTAAAATAAGAATAGCGGCGCTACGGCCGAAGGCTGCGAATTGGAGACCTTTCATTGCGATGACGCTCCTTATAGATGTTGATCAAATAAATAAACAAATCAAAAGATATGCCATGTTGCCTTGCTCACCGGGATCAAAACGAACACTCGTCAACATGTTATTTAAGCTGCGGAATCGCTGATTCAAGTGAAGCGGCGTTTACCGCGAATGCGAACAATGGATTCTATCTTGACGGTTTATCCCGATGCAACCAAAAAAAACAACAATTCCTTCCCTATCATTCATACTTGGTAGTTTTTTGAAGCCCCTAATGCTTCTTCTGATTGATCCTGCTTCTTTGACCCAGCCAGTGTTCGATAGGTTTGCCGTCCATCCAGTTTTTGGGGTATCTTGCCTGTATATCGGTATTAAGAAAGGCATCGCATCGTATTTTGCGAGATGAAAAAACAATACGATGCCTTCTTGTCCTTTTTGAAACACTCTACCGTCTTTAGCGAATGGCCATCGTGCCGCCGATATAACCAGTGTATGATGTCAAATGACGGTGCCCTGCCGGCGTCAAAAAACCAATCGCCAGGGAGAAACCATCCGAAAGTTGCTGCGACAATTCCGTGCCGAGCGTGAAAAAGTTATCATCGCCGCCCAGAAACGGAGCGTCGGCCAAGGTGTGCATCACATAACCGCGCACTTCGGTTTTATCCGAAAGCGGCACGCCGATGATGCCGCCGGTGCGCAGACGGAATACGCAATCGTCTTCAACACGATTCACATCGGAATCAAGGAATTCACCGGCCACGGCCCCGCGCACCCAGAAGGCGTTAAAGAACTTCTCCACGGAAGCGTTCACGCCTACGCCTCTGAAACTGGCGTTATCCATATCGTGAATGAATGTGTAGTTATAAATCAGATAGGGCCCCGTCGCAACCTTCACGGGATCGCGCATGGGTATGTACTGGTAATATGGAACAAAAGTGAAGCTGTCCGCATCGGCCGCCGTGCCGTCATAGTCAATGCGGTCGTAAGGTATGATAATGCCATAACGGGAGTTATCTGTTTCGCGCTCGTAGCCCAGCGTGATGCCGTAAATATTGCCATCCACGCCATGGGCGTCAAAACGGGTGTAGCGCGCCGCCGCGATCGCCGCGGCGTTCGTCGCTCCGATCGCGCCCTCCGTGCCGGTGTGCGCGCTGCCGTCGTCCATGCGCACATTTAACCGGCCGGCCAAACCGCCGCCCAGACCCAACTCGGAAAATACAGAGTCCATCGGACCGGCCGGCGCATCCGTCAGCGCGGTGCTGGTCACCACTTGCGCGGCGGTCTCGATCGCCGCCTCCAGATCCTCCTCATCGACCCCGCTGGAGACGGCGGCGAGACCAAGGCCGCTGCGCAATGCCGATAAGATGCTCGACAATTCCGAAATCGGAACGCCATGCACGATGCTGTCGGAAGTCTCAGTCGACGTGTTATAGTAATCGATATACACATCGCCATTCTGGGTCACGCTGATGTAATAATCGATATCCGGGTTAGTGGAAATCATGAACCCCTCGCTGATATAGGTGCCTGCGGTCCAACTGCCCAGCATACTGGCGATGCTGTCATAGGCATCTTGCGCTGTGTCATAAACATTCGTTTGCGCATCAGCCTTGCCGCAAATAAGCGCCCAACATACCGCCAACAGCATCAAATGTTTCAAGTATTGCATCCGTTTCATCGCGCCAACCCCCGTGATAAGCGTTAAAATATGATGACTCAATCCATTCTAAAATCGATTAAACGTAAGGCAAGGCTTCATTGTATGTCAAGAATAGAACGTTCCGGCGATGTCCATAAATAAAGCCCCCCCTGAAACGGTTCTGTTTCAAGGGGGGCTGAATATTTTGCGGCGCGTCACGCCACGGCGCTATTCCTGATTCAGCTCCGCGCGATCCGTTCCGCCAGCGTTTTCCGCGGAATGACCGCTGGATTCCTGAACGGTGTTAGCCTTGGTCCGCTCCAGCGCCCGGGCATCGCGCAGTTTGACGGCTCTTTCGAGCGGCTCATCAAGTCTCCCTGGATGATCGACCCAGATTACCTTGCCATTTTCATCGATCAGATAAGCCTGCGGAATCCCCTCCGCGTTGTATTTCAGTTGGTAATTCCAATACGCCGTGCCGACCGTATCCACCGCCACGGAGTAATCCATGTATTTTCCCATCTTCCGGACGAAACGCCAGACGGTGTCGCTGTCCTCGCCTGCGCTGATACCGATAATTTTCACATTTTGATCCTGGTACTTCTTCTGCAATTCCGTCAGATGCGGAGCGCTATAGCGGCACGGCACGCACCAAGTCGCCCAAAATTCCACGACGTAAATCGTGCCGTCCTCGCCCGGCTTGAAGTCCACCCGTTTTTGCACCCATTCCAGCTTGCCCAGTTTGCCGGCCGGATCGCCAATCTCGCCAAACTTGATAAACAGCGGCGGAGTTTCCGGGAAATTCGCCAAATTATTCCCGGCTTGCCCGGGCATGACCATCCCCATGGGCACGGCTTTCTGCTCAACCGGTCCTTTCTGCGTCTCAGCGGCGTACACCGCCATAATCACAGCCAATAATAGCGCGCTGCTGATGAGAACCAGTCTTTTCTTCATGTCCTTTGTCCTTTATTCATTGAATCTGGATTGAGATCGCTTTTACAACTTTGTCGTAAGCGGAACGCCAGCCTTACATTCGAGCCAGACAAACAGCAAATATCAAACGATTCCGATCGCGGAAGCGCGGCTTATTTTCGCAACAACGGCATCACCTCTGCCAGCCACTGATCAATGCGTTTCCCGGTCAACTCGTCCTGATTGTCGCGATCCAGCGCCAGACCGACGAAGCGGCCGTCGATCACCGCCTCGGATTCAGTGAAATCATAGCCCTCCGTCGGCCATGAACCCACCACGGTCGCTCCGCGTTCAATCACTTTATTGTATAAAATCCGCATGGCATCGACAAACATGCCGGAATAACCCTTGGCGTCTCCGAGGCCGAACAACGCCACAGTCTTGCCGGTCAGATCGATTTCTTCAAAATCGGGAAAGAAGATGTCCCAATCATCCTGCAACTGACCGTCTTCCCAAGTGGATACGCCGAAGATCAGCGCGTCGCACTGATCCATGTCCTCCGGATACGCGTCGGCGACATTCATAAACACCTCCAGCTCGCCGCCAAGGCGCTCCCGGATCAATTCCGCCGCCGCCTCCGTGTTTCCGCTCGAACTTCCGAAAAACAAACCCAGTCGAGACATGGAAATGCTCCTTTCCAGACTCAATCGAGTCTTTTACTGGATACGATGTTGATGTCAAGCCTGCACTGCTTCGCCGGACCTTTCGAAATGCACGATAGGCCAGCCTTGCGCCCGGGCGCGCCGCTCCAGCTGCGGCGCGGGATTGACCGCCACGGCATGACCGCAGGCCTCCATCACCGGAATATCCGTCGCGCTGTCGCCGTAATACGCCGCGTCGTCCAAACTGAAGCCATGTTCCCGGCAAAACCGGCTCACCCACTCGATTTTGCCCGGCCCATAACAATACGGCTCCTCGATCTCGCCGGTATAACGGCCGGCGCCATCCGTGCGCAGCTGCGTGCCCAGCAGATGCTCCACATTCAGCTCGCGCTGCAGATTTTCCGCCAGCACGGCGGCCGATGCGGTGCAAATCGCGGTTATGCGCCCCTCGCCGCGCAATTGCGCCAGCAACGCCCGCGCTTCCGGGTAAATCGCGCCGCGCACATAACGTTCGTAATGCGCATCGAAAGACGAGCGTAATTCATCTTTCGTTCGCCCGATCATCTCGCTGTACTGAAACCGCAGAAAAGCCGGGACGTTCAAGCGTCCCAGACGGTACATGTTGTAGTAAAAGTCGCGCCAGAATAAATTCGTGATCTCCGCCCGGCCGTCGGCCTGCAAATAAGTCTGCCACGACAGATCGCAGTCGTTGTCGATCAACGTGTGATCCATATCGAAAATATGCACACGGCAATCCGGAGCTGGAATCGGCGTACTCGGCGTCATCATTCAACAGCGGCATCCGCCGCCCTCACCCCCGATCGACTCTTGCTCATACTCTCGCTCTTGCTCTTCATCAATCGCCGATAATCCCGATCAAGATCATGAAATGGCGATCAAACAAGGCGAAGCTTGGAACATCATGACGCTCAAGCGCAAGAATTTCTTTCATCCGGCGCGCCCATGCGCCGCACATGGCAACAGAAAACCGCGCGGACGAATCGGCGTTCACCCGCGCGGCATTGTTCAGAACCTGCAATCGATTAATCGGAAGAATCGCTGGCGCTGCGGACCAGCTCCTTCTTCTTATTTCGTTTGTCTTCGTATTTCTCCACGACGATGAAGACCAGCTCTTCGCCCGCCTTTCGCGCTTCGACCTTGCAGTTGTCGGGGATCTGCCCCTCGATGATCTGCGTCGAGATCGGATCTTCCACGAGCTTCTGCATCGCGCGCCGCAAGGGCCGCGCGCCGTATTCGGAGTCGTAACCCTCCTTGGCCAGCAGATCCCGCGCCTCGGGCGTGATCGTCACGGTGATGTTGCGCTCCTTCAGCCGGTCGTTGGTCTCCGTCACGAAAATGTCCACGATCTTGGCGATGCTCGCCTCGGACAGCGCGTGGAAAATGATGATTTCGTCCAGACGATTCACCAGTTCCGGGTTGAAGGTTTTCTTCAACTCGCTCATCACGCGTTCCTTCACCTTTGCGAAGTCATGGATCCCGCCCTGGCCGGTGAAGCCCATCACGTTGCCCTGACCCAGACGCTTCGTGCCGATATTCGAAGTCAGAATGATCACCGTGTTGCGGAAATCGACCACATGGCCCCAACTGTCGGTCAGCCGGCCTTCATCCAGGATCTGCAGCAGGATGCTCCAGATGTCCGGATGCGCTTTTTCAATTTCGTCAAACAGCACCACGGAGTATGGTTTTTGCCGCACCTTCTCCGTCAGCTGGCCGCCTTCCTCGTATCCCACGTAGCCCGGCGCGGCGCCCAACAGCCGCGAAACGGCGTATTTCTCCATGTACTCCGACATGTCGATGCGGATCAGCGCATCCTCGTCGCCGAAGAGGAACTCCGTGAGCGCCTTGGCCAATTCCGTCTTGCCCACGCCCGTGGGGCCGAGGAAAATGAACGAGCCCACGGGACGCTGCGGCATTTTAAGCCCGGCGCGGCTGCGGCGGATCGCGCGGGCGATCGCGGAGATCGCCTCTTCCTGATCCACCACGCGTTTCCCCAGGCTGTCCTCCATCTGGCGCAACTTTTCCATTTCCTCCTGCTCCAGCCGCGTCACCGGGATGCCCGTCCATTTCGACACGATGTACACGATGTCGTCTTCGTCGATCGTGCGCGTGAATTCACTGTCGTTCTTGCGTTCCTTCCACTCGGCCAGCAGCTGATCGCGCTCCTGCACGGTCTGCTCTTTCTTCTCCTTCAGCGCCTGGCACTTCTCGAATTCCTGACGCTGGGAAAGTTCCTGCAACTGATCGAGATATTCGGCGATCTTCTTATCGCAAGCCTTGACTTCCGGCGGCTTCACGCTCGCCTGCAGGCGCGCGCGCGAGCCGGCCTCGTCCACCAGGTCGATGGCCTTGTCCGGCAGCCAGCGGTCCGTGATGTAACGGTCGGAGTACTTGGCCGCGCAGATGATCGCCTCGTCGCTGATGATAATGTTATGATGCGCCTCGTAGCGGCGGCGCAGGCCTTTCAGAATTTCAATCGTCTCGTCAATCGACGGCGGATCGACCGTGATCGACTGGAAGCGGCGCTCCAGCGCCCCGTCCTTTTCAATGTACTTCCGGTATTCCTCCAGCGTCGTGGCGCCGATGCATTGAATTTCGCCGCGCGAGAGGGCCGGCTTGAGCATGTTCGAGGCGTCGATCGCCCCTTCCGCCGCGCCCGCGCCGACCAACGTGTGCAGCTCATCGATGAAGATCAGCACATCGCGGCTCTTGCGAATTTCATGCATGATCTGTTTCAGGCGCTCTTCAAACTGGCCGCGGTACTTCGTGCCGGCCACGACCGCCGCCAGATCCAGCGAAAGCAGGCGCTTGCCCGCCAGCAACTCCGGCACGTCGTCCGCCACGATCTTTTGCGCCAGCCCTTCCACGATGGCCGTCTTGCCCACGCCCGGCTCACCCAGCAGGATCGGATTGTTCTTCGTGCGGCGGCAAAGAATCTGCAGGATGCGTTCGATTTCGTCCTCGCGGCCGATCACTGGATCCAGTTTGCCTTCCTTCGCCAGTTCCGTCAGATCGCGGCCAAAGGTGTCCAACGCGGGAGTCCGGCTCTTCTCGGCGGCGCTGGCCTTGGCCTTCGGCGCGCCCTGACTGCCATCGATCACGCTGAGCACTTCGCGGTGCGCCTTGTCGTAATCCACGCCCAGCTGCAACATCGCCTCGCTGGCCTTCGTTCCCTCTTCGCGGATCAACGCCAGCAGCAAGTGCTCCGTGCCGATCCACCCGTGATTCATCTGCGTGGCGATATGCTTGGCCGACTCCAGCACGCGCTTGGCGTCCGCGTTAGGCGTAAAAAGCCCCACTGTCGGGCTCTTGCCGATCTCCAGCGAGCGCTCGATCTCCTGCTTCAAGTCTTCCAGATCCACACTCAGGTTGTTCAGAGTCTGGACCGCGAGACCGTCGCCTTTGCGGATGATTCCGAGCATGTAATGCTCAGGTCCGATATAGTCATGGCCCAGCCGGCCGGCTTCAGCCTTGCTGAGCTTCAGGACTTCGCGCATTCCCGGCGTATAGGGCATCTGATTGGGCATGATATTCTCCCTCGACTGTCTTTAGAGAACCTTAACGAAATGAACAGGGAGCCCTTTCCGTTTTTTTTAATGTCAGCTCACTGTAAGTATGTTTGTTTTTTCAATGGCTGTCAATGGAAACAGACTTTATACTCTCCCTACTTGTTTGAATCGGTTTTTTTTTAGTCTGACATAAGCCTGATTCAAAGGCCTTTTATATGAGTCAAAAAAAACACGCAACACTTTCATGTGAATCTGCGTTTTTGGAAGATTTTCAGTTTTTCAGCGCATAAATCGACCACGAAGGCCAATTTTTCTATGCACCGCAATCGCATCGTGCTTCATGTGGACATGGATTCCTTTTTCGTCGAAGTGGAGCGCTTGAACGACTCCTCGCTCATCGGCAAACCGGTCATCGTGGGCGGATCGCCCGAAAGCCGCGGCGTCGTTTGCTCCGCATCGTATGAAGCGCGCCGCTCCGGCGTCCGCTCCGCCATGCCCATGGCGCGCGCCATGCGACTGTGCCCCGCCGCCGTCGTGGTTCGCGTGGGAACCAGCGACTACGGCCATTATTCCCGGCAGGTGCGCGAGACGCTCCAGTCCTTCAGCCCCCTGGTCGAAATGCAATCCATCGACGAGGGCTATCTCGATCTGACCGGCGCCGAACGCATCCACGGCTCGCCCATGCAAACGGCGCAGAAACTTCGCGACGCGATCTGGGAGCGCGTCCGACTGCCCTCGTCCTGCGGCGCCGGACCCAACAAACTCGTCGCCAAAGTGGCCAGCGCCTGCTGCAAACCACGCGGCATGCTCTGGATTCCCCACGGCGGCGAGGCGGAATTCTTCGCCCCGCTTCCCATCCGCAGACTTCCCGGCATCGGACCGAGCCTGGCCGCGCAACTTGAAGCCATGCGCATCCGAATCCTCGGCGATCTTCAGCGCGCAGGACTCGAACGGCTCTGCGAGGCGCTGGGCGGCATGGCCGGCGCCGAGCTCTTTGAACGCGCGCATGGACGCAGCCAATCGCCCGTCTGCCCGGAACGGGAGGCCAAGTCCGTCAGCAAAGAAACCACCTTTCACCGCGACGTGGCCGATCGCGACACGCTCGAAGCCGCGCTCAGCCGGCATTGCGAGCACGTGGCCCATCGGCTGCGGGAAATCGGCTGCCGCGCTCATACGATCCAGCTCAAACTGCGCTACGCGGATTTCCGCACCATCACCCGCTCGATGCATTTCGACAGCGCCACGGACAACGACCGCGAAATCTACCGCGCAGTGAAGGATTTGCTCATCAAGGAACTCTCCCCCAATGCGCGCATCCGATTGATCGGCGCCAGCGCGTCCGGACTCACCGACGCGCAATGGCAGCTCGACTTCCTCGATGAAGAGCGCCGGGAGAAAAACCGGCGTCTGGATCAAGCCCTCGACAATATCAAAGAACGCCACGGCTTTCAATCCATCCTCTGGAGCGAATCCAAAAAGACCAACGAAAAAAACGGGAAATAAAAAAGGAAAAGACGGCCGCATGAGCAGCCGTCTTATAAAGATCCTCGCAATGCTATATATCCACAAAGGATGATGGCGCGACTGAACGCTCCACGCGCTTATTCCGCCGGAGCCACATCCTCAGCAACAGCAGCATCCTCAGCGGCTTCCGGCGCGACAATCTCCAGCAGCTCCACCTCGAAAGTCAAAAGCGAGCAGGGCGGAATCGAACCCGGAATGCCAACCTCTTTGTACGCCAATTGATAAGGAATATACAATTCATACTTGCTGCCAACCGGCATCAGCTGCAATCCCTCGCCCCAGCCTTCAATCACGCCGTTCAGACCGAATTGCATCGGCTCGCCGCGCTCGTACGAACTGTCGAAGACCGTGCCGTCCAGCAAACGCCCGCTATAATGCACCTTCACCGTATCGGTCAAGGCGGGTTTCGGGCCGTCTCCGGCTTTCAACTCTTTATATTGCAAGCCGCTTTCCGTCGCCATGACGCCTTCTTTTTCCTTATTGGCCACGAGGAATTCCTCTTGGGCTTTTTTATTCGCCACGCCCTCTTCCGCCGTCTTTTTCTGGCGCAATTCCTGCACCTTTCCCACGATTTCCTGGTTCATCGCTTCCATCTCTTGATCCGAAAACAACGACTCCTTGCCTTCCAGCGCGTCCTGCAGTCCGCGAGCCAGCACTTCGATGTCAACCTCGATGTACGTTTCCTTCAGGTTCCGTCCAAACACCTGGCCAAAGAAATAGCTGGCGCGCTGTTCGAAAGTTTTCAACTCCGTGGAAGCGGCCGTCGAAGCTTGATCCGCAGGCGCCTCCGCCTCTTCCTGTGCGACCGCCGTCCAACCAAGCAGCAGCATCGTCAACAACGCCGCAAACAAAGTGCGTGACATAATTGTCTCCCTTTCCGGTTATTTGAGTCAGCATCTGACCGTGGATCCCTAACGGCACCCATTGATAATAATCAAGCTCGAAATTTTCCGTCTTGCCGGCATGACGCCGCATCAAACCAGTTGACCGGCGTTTTTTTTCAAAAATCGTCAATTTTTTTCTCATGTTTATCATGACAGCCGCCGATAAAGATGTTAAGATGAAAAAGATGATATAGCTGGAATAGGGCTATCGCGCTAAGGAGGTGTTGAGGTATGAGCGATATATCTTCCATTGCCTCAAGCCTTTACAGTGCTCTTGCGGGCTATTACGCCAAAGCGCATGGCAGTGAAGCGATGCAGGCGGCGATGGATTCAACCGATGCGGCTGAGAGCGGTGAAACCGAGGTGGAATCCGTCGTCTCGGCCTCGCTCAGCCACACCCAGCAGGTTGTGGATCAACTCGGAACCATGCTGGGCGTGAGCAAGAATGAGAATTCCGCCGCGCTTGAGGGTTTGTATGAAGCTGTGAGAATGCAGAGCAACGCGGACGCCATCATCGGCGCGCTCCGAGCCTTCTACGCCAGTTCGACGCAAGAGACGGCTGAAACAGCTTCGATTGAGGCTACTGAGGACGCGGCTGTCGAGACAACCGCCGAGACCGCTGAAACCGAAACGGATACGGACACCGAAAGCGGATCCAACATCGACGTCACGGTCTAAAGCGCACTGTCGGCGTTAATCATCTCCAAAAAAAAAACAATGATCGGCCGTTCAACGAACGGCCGATTTTCCTTTTTTTATCCAAATTTGGCTTTTATAAAAGCATGTTTAGGTACGTAATGCGCCCTCGCTCTCCGGCTCTTGCTCCGGACATGCGCGCTGAATCACATGCAACTGCGCCCCCGTCTCCGGGGTCCATACCGCGAAATGAAACTCCGCGCGCGTGGCCGCGACGCCAACCTCTCCATCTTTGCGGAGCGCGATGAAATTAATATCCGCCTCCTTCTTCCCGCGCATCGAGACGTTCGTCATGATGCGCTCCACCGCCATCCGGCACGCCTCCTGGGTATGCGCCCCTGAGCGCATGAACTCGACGATCAGAGCGCAAGGCGCAAAGCGCAGAATATCGTCGCCATTCCCCGTCGCCGCCGCCCCGCCGACCGCGTTGTCGCAATAAAGTCCGCAGCCGCTTAACGGAGAGTCGCCCACCCGGCCGGGCGATTTATACCTCAAGCCGCTCGTTGAGCAGCCCGAACATAGATCGCCATGCGCATCCAAGGCGACGAGGCCGATCGTATCGTGCGAAGCGATTCCGCCCGTGCGCTCCAGATCCCTGTTCCGCAGCCACTCCTCATAATTCCGGCGCATGCCCTCCGTCAGCAGTTCCTCGAGCGCAAAGCCCTGCGCCTGAGCGAATTCCCGCGCCCCGGCTCCGGCCAGCATTGAGTGCGGACAGCGTTCCATGACACGACGCGCCACGGAGATCGGCGTCCGCACGCCTTCCAGCGCCGCCACCGCGCCAAAGCCATGCGTGCGCCCGTCATGAATCGCCGCGTCCGTCTGCACCACCCCGGCGGCGTTGGGATACCCGCCGTAACCCACCGAAGCGACTTCCGGATCGAGTTCCGCCGTACGAATGCCGCGCTCCACGGCGTCCAGGGCCGATCCGCCCGCGCCCAGCGCCTCTCCAGCTTCCTTCACGCCAGGCAACCCAAAGCGCCATGTCGCAATCGCAACTGGCTTTGACATCAACTTCTCCCTCCGTTTTTTAACTTGGCTATCCAGACAATGCGCCGCGTTTTTTTACAATTCAAGGCGCGCATTCATGATTCATGGAAACAGGGAAACATGCCGATATACAAGCGTCAACTTCCAATCTCGCCGTCAATCCGGCGAATTGTGAAATAATGCGATGCAAAATCCTGTTACTTCTGGCAAACACATTATATCGCGGACAAGTCGAGTTAATTGTGCTATAAATAAACGAGCGCGCAGCGCCGGGTCCGCATTCAACAGAGCCGCGGCTCCGGCCGGGGGCTTAGTTTCGGCTTGATTCTTGAATCCAAGCCGGTTAAAAATAAACTGACAGATAGAAGTAAACAATGGATTTCAACCAAACGCGACTTCGTTGAACTGGGAGCGGTTGAACGGGGGGCAGGCGGGTCATGGCCACGAAATTAGAGCGCCAGCTCGGTGAAATGCTGGTCAAAGAAAACGTCATCTCCGGCGATCAGCTGGAGAAAGCCTTGCTGCGGCAGGCCGAGGATGGCCATAGCCTGGGCCATGTGATCGTGGATCTGGGCATGGCCTCTGAATGGGAAATGGCCGCGGCGCTGGGCAAGCATCTCAACGTGCCGTTCGTCACCCTCTCCCACTATGAAATCGACGAGCAGATTCTGCATTCCATCGATGAAGAAATCGTCAAGAAATACAAAATTATTCCGGTGGATAAAACCGGTGACACCCTGATGATCGCCCTCTCGGATCCGTCGAACATCTATCTGCTCGACGAGCTGCGGCTGCTGACCAAATGCAAAATCGTCCCGGTGATCTCCTTCGAATCCGACATCGAGGAGGCTATCCAGCGCTACTACACCAACTCGGAAAACAGCTTCGATGAGATGCTGAAGGACATCACGGACACCGACATCGACCAGATTTCCACAATCATCGGCAGCAACGATGACGACACTGACGAATCCGACTTGACGCTCGACGCGGACGACGCTCCCGTGATCCAGCTGGTGAACCTGCTGATCAGCGAAGCGATCAACATGCGCGCCAGCGATATTCACATCGAGCCCTACGAGAAATCCCTGCGCGTGCGCTACCGCGTGGACGGCGCGCTGCGCGAGATGACTCCGCCGCCGAAAAAATTCCAGAACGCCATCACCTCGCGCATCAAGATTCTCTCGAACCTGGACATCGCGGAAAAACGCAAACCGCAGGACGGCAACTTCCGCGTCAACCGCGAGGGACAAAAGATCGACTTCCGTGTCTCCGTCTGCCCCACGGTCTATGGCGAAAAGGTCGTGATCCGTATCCTCGACCGCGGCAACCTGATGCTCGATCTTACGGACCTGGGCTTCGAGCCTGAGGTGCTGGAGACCTTCACGGCGCAGATCCACCTCCCCTGGGGCATGATTCTGGTCACAGGCCCCACCGGCAGCGGTAAAACGACCACGCTTTACTCCGCGCTGAATACGATTAATGAACCCAGCAAGAACATCATGACCGTTGAGGATCCCGTCGAGTACCAGTTGCACGGCATCAATCAGGTGCAGATCCGTCCCGACATCGGCCTGTCCTTCGCGGAGGGGCTGCGCTCCTTCCTGCGCCAGGACCCGGATGTGATTCTGGTCGGCGAGATTCGCGACATGGAAACAGCGGAGATCGGCGTCAAGGCCGCGCTCACCGGCCACCTGGTTTTCAGCACGCTGCATACCAACGACGCGCCGAGCTCGGTCAACCGCCTGACCAATATGGGAGTGCCTCCCTTCCTGGTCACGGCTTCGGTCAATATGATCATCGCGCAACGCCTTAGCCGGCGTATCTGCGAACGATGCAAAACGGACTTTCGTCCTCCGGCCTCGACCCTGGAAGACCTGGGCTTGACGGCGGAAGAGTTGCAGAGCAATCCTGCCTTCAAAAAAGGCGCAGGCTGCGACCATTGCGTCGGCACGGGATACCGCGGCCGGCTTGCATTATATGAATTGATGCTGGTTTCCGACACGATTAAACAGATGATCATCGAGGGCGAACCCAGCACTGTGCTCAAACGCCAAGCCATCCAGGAAGGGATGCGTTCCCTGCGCATGTCCGGCAACCGGAAAGCCATGCAGGGCGCGACATCCATCGAAGAGGTGCTGAGCGTCACCATGGCGGACAGCTGACCTTCAAACTGAAGGAGACAAGAATGGCAGTTTTTCAATATGTGGCTAAAAATGAAAGCGGTCAAACCGTCACCGGCTCCACCGAAGCCCCTACGCAGTCGATAGCTGCGCGGCAGCTGCGCGATCAAGGCCTGGTCCCGATTCAGATTCAAGCCGGCCAGCTCTCCGCCGCGCAACGCCGGCGCGCGCGCGGCAAAGGCGGAAAAGTCAAACTCTCGGACCTGGTGATCTTCTCACGGCAGCTCGCCGTCATGGTGCGCGCCGGTCTGCCGCTGCTTGAAGTGCTCAACATCCTGCAGGACCAGATGGAAAAGCGCAGTTTCCGCTCCGTCCTCGCCCAGGTGGAGCGCGATGTCAAACAAGGCAGCAGCCTCACGGAGGCGATGAAGGCGCACCCCAAGGTCTTCGACCTCTTTTTTCTCAACATGATTCGCGCCGGCGAAGCCTCCGGTATGCTGGACAACATCCTCGACCAGGTGGCGGGGTATCTGGAAAAAATCGCCTCCTTGCGCCGCAAGGTCATCTCCGCCATCGTCTACCCCTTGTTAGTATCGCTCGCCGCCACAGGCATCACCATCTTCCTGCTCACTTACGTCGTGCCGGTCTTCAAGGAGATCTTCGATGGATTCGGCGCTCCGCTGCCCATCATGACCCGCGTTATCATCAGCGTCAGCGACATGCTCGTCAACTACTGGTACATCTTTGTGGCTGTGATTGTGATCCTCGTCATTTTCATCTGGCAATGGGGCAAAACCCGCAGCGGCCGGTTCACCATCGACCGATTTAAACTGAAGGTTCCCATCTTCGGCCAATTATTCCTTAAAGTCGCCATTTCCCGCTTCTCCCGCACGCTCGCCACGCTGATCCGCGCCGGCGTCAACATCCTCGCCGCGCTGGATATCGTGTCCAAAACCGCCGGAAACCTTGTCATCGAGGAGGCGATCGCCAAAACACGCGTCAGTGTGCAAAGCGGGGAGACATTCACCAAACCCCTCGTGGACGCCGGATGCTTCCCTCCGATGGTAACCCGCATGATCGACGTAGGCGAACGCACCGGCCAGCTCGAGTCGATGCTCAGCAAAATCGCCGACTTCTACGAAGATCAGGTGGATGCGATGGTCTCCGCGCTGACCTCGATCATCGAGCCGCTGTTGATTATTTTCCTCGGCGTGCTCGTCGGCTTCGTCGTCATTTCGATGTTCCTGCCGCTGTTCAAGATGCTGGAACACATCAATTAAGATTCATATATTCGAACAAGCCTCCGCCCGGCGCGCCACGCTCGCGCCGGGCGGCTCGCTTTTCCGCCAAAAATTATCGTTGAAACTTGCGCCTGCGCCTGACAAATTCGCCCCTTTGGATCGAAAAAAAAGAGGAGCGACCATGATTATCGTTAAAATCGGCGGCAGCGAGGGAACCGGTCACGAAGCGATCTGCGCGGACCTTGCGCGTCATATCCAGAGCGGCCGCCGGATCATCGTGGTCCATGGAGGCTCGCACGACACCAACGTGCTCAGCGAGGCGCTCGGTCATCCGCCCCGCTTCGTCACCAGCGTCTCCGGCCACACCAGCCGCTACACCGACCGCCGCACGATGGAAATCTTCATGATGGCCGTGGCCGGCAAGATGAACACGCTCATCGTCGAAAACCTGCAGCGCCTCGGCGTCAACGCCCTCGGTCTCTCCGGCATCGACGGCCGCCTGCTGCAAGCCAAGCGCAAAGACGCCATCCGCATCATCGAGGACGGCAAGAAGAAAATGCTGCGCGACGACTACACCGGCAAAATCGAGCAAGTCAACACGGAGCTGCTCCGCGCACTGCTTGAAGCAGGATACACCCCGGTGATCGCCCCCATCGCCCTCGCCGACACCGGCGACGCAGTAAACTGCGATGGCGACCGCGCCGCGGCCATGATCGCCGGAGCGCTCGACGCCGAAACCTACGTCAACTTCACCAACGTCCCCGGGCTGCTCAAGGACATCGACGATCCGAACAGCCTGATCCGCGAAATCCCCCGCGGACAGCTGGAGAAATTCGAAGCTTACGCCCAGGGGCGCATGAAGAAAAAAATCATGGGCGCCCAGGAAGCGCTCGATGGCGGCGTGAAGGAAATCCGCCTGGCCAGCGGCAAGGCCGAGAATCCGCTCGCCAACGCCCTCGCCGGCGAATGCACGGTGATTGGCTGATGTATTTTCTTTCAAGTTCAATTCTCAATTCACAATTAACAATTGCCAATTGAGAATTGCGAATTGATTAGGAATGAAAATAATGGGCAAATCCAATCCATCTGTTGATAAAAGCTACGCCCTTGCCTTGCGAATCATCCGCTTGCATCATTATCTGCTGGAGAAACACGAATATGATCTCGCTCGCGAAGTGCTCCGATGCGGAACGGCGGTCGGACAACATGTCGAAGAAGCTGTTTCCGGCGAAAGCCCGGAGAACTTTACGACGCAAATGGCTGTCGCCTACAAAGAAGGCAGGAAAACACGATACTGGATCCGATTGCTGCGCGATAGCCATCTGATCGACGACGAAGCGGCGCAGTCAGTGCTTGAAGACATTGAAGAATTGAATAAAATCCTATTCACCATCAAGCGCACATCCTCAGTTCAATCATCTCCCAATGAGGAGTCCCAATCATGAATCCCATCTCCTATGAAGATTCCGGAGTCTCTATCGACGAGCAGGACCGCTTTATCGAGCGGATCAAGGCGATCAATCCCGACATCGGCGGATTCAGCGGCGTCTTTCCGTTGCCGCTCAAGGGCATGACCGAGCCGTGCCTCGTCGCCGGCACGGACGGCGTCGGCACGAAGCTGCTCGTCGCCGAAATGACCGACCGCTACGACACCATCGGCATCGACCTTGTCGCAATGGTCGTCAACGACCTGATCTGCTGCGGCGCCCGGCCGTTGTTCTTCCTCGATTACTACGCCACAGGCAAACTCAGCGCCGATCACGCCACGAAAGTGCTCAAGGGCATCGTGGAAGGCTGCCGCCAGTCCAACTGCCAGCTCGTCGGCGGCGAAACCGCCGAACTCCCCGGGCTTTACAGCGGCAAGCACTTCGACCTGGCGGGCTTTGGCGTCGGCGTGGTGGATAGATCCAAAGTCATCGACGGCGCCCGCGTGCAAGCCGGAGACGCGATCATCGGCTTGCTTTCCAGCGGCATCCATAGCAACGGCCTCTCACTCGCCCGCAAGGTTCTCTTTGAAAAGATGGGGCTGACCGCGACGGACAGCCATCCGGAACTGCAAGGCTCCGTGGCGGACAATCTGCTGACGCCCACGCGCATTTATGTCGGACCTGCGCTCATGCTGGCCGAGGAATTCGACGTTCGCTCCATCGCCCATATCACCGGCGGCGGGCTGCTGGACAACCTGCCGCGCGTGCTGCCGAAGGGCGTCCAGGCCAGGATCGACACATCCGCCTGGCAAGTCCCGGCGCTCTTCCAGCTCATCGGGCGCGAAGGCCCGGTCGAGCGCCGCGAGATGTTCCGCACGTTCAACATGGGCGTCGGTCTTGTGCTGATCGTGCCCGCCGCACAGGCGTCTGCCGCCGTGAAACGCGCCGGGGAGCTCGGCTGCCCCGCCGTGCAGATCGGCGAAATCGCCGCAGGCGAACGTTGCGTGAGGCTCGATTGAGCTGCGGCAAATAGGCTTGCAATTTGGTTTTCAAGGCCGCATAGTCCGAAAACATATGCAGCATATATGTCACTACCGGAAATGAAACAGACACGAATATGGATCATCCAATTAAAACCGCAGTCATCGGCGTCGGCAGTCTGGGCCAGCATCACGCGCGCAACTACGCCGCCAATCCCGATTGCGAGCTCGTCGCCGTCGTGGACACCGACGAAAAGCGCGCCCAGACCATCGCCAAGACCAATAAAACCGAAGCTTGCACGGACTACCGCGAGCTCATCGGCAAAATCCAAGCCGCCTCCGTTGTGGTCCCCACGGTCAAGCATTTCGAGATCGCCAAGGAGCTGCTCGAATCCGGCATCCACGTGCTTGTGGAAAAACCGATCACGAAAAGCGTGGAAGAAGCGCACGAGCTGATTCAGATCGCCAAAGCGAACAACCGCATTCTGCAGGTTGGGCACATTGAACGTTTCAACGCGCCGATCATGGAACTCCGGCAGATCGTGGATCGCCCGGCGTTTATCGAAGCCCACCGCCTCGGCCCCTTCGATCCGCGTGTGCAGGACATCGGCGTCGTGCTTGACCTCATGATCCACGACCTGGACATCATCCGCGAGCTGGTCGGCGAATCGCGCGTCGTCTCCATCGACGCCGTCGGCGTGTCGGTCTTTACACAGTACGAAGACATCGCCAACGCGCGCCTGCACTTCGAGAACGGCTGCATCGCCAACATAACCGCCAGCCGCGTCACGCCGAAAAAACAACGCAAAATCCGCCTCTTTCAGGAAGACACATACATCTCCATCGACTGCGCCAAACCCTCGATGGAAATCTACACCAAGGAAAAAGTGACCAGCCCGCGTCCCGGCGAAATGCCCGTGGAAGTGATCCGCAAGCGCAAACGCCTGAAAAAGGAAGAGCCGCTCAAGGTGGAAATTTCCCACTTTCTGGATTGCGTGGAGAAACAGCAAAAGCCGCAGATCGACGGCGTGAAAGCCCGCGACGCCCTGCAGCTCGCCGTGGAAATCACCGAACAGATCCGCGCGAAAAAGGATGTATTCTCGCGTAGCGCGATAACGCTATAATGCATATTTCAGCAAGGAGATCGTCATAATGAACAAGATCAGCGGGATTTTCGTTTTAATGAGCGTTATCGCCGCCACGTGTTTTCAACCGGCGATCAGTCCGGCGTTAACCGGCGAGCAGGAGAAAGCCATTGAAACGGCTGTCCTGAATGCAGATGCGGAAATCGTGCAAGCCGCCGAACGGCTCGACGCCGAAGCGATGTTCAGCAACATCCTGGACTCCGGAAAATGCGTCATCATCCAGAATGGCAAACTTATGTCGCGCCAGGAAGCGTTAGCCTCCACTCAAGCGTCTTTTGCGGAGCTGCAGCAACTGGAATACAACATCGAAACTCCGCAAATCACGATCCTCTCGCCCGAAAGCGCGCTGCTCGTGAGCCATGGTCAATCGACCGCCACAACCAAGTCGGGGCAAACCTTCACTACGGATTTTGCAGTGACGGATATTTATATTCTAAAAGACAACGGATGGAAACTCGTTCACGGGCATCATTCCATTCCCATACGCAGATCAAACTGAATTTCATCCTATGGAAACTCAGACAACTGAATTCCTCGTGGAACGACCGTTGAAGTTCTTCGTCATCGCCGGCGAAAACTCCGGCGATCTGTTCCTCAGCCTGCTGGTCCGCAACATCAAAACTTACGCCCCCAACTCAACCTTCCGCGGACTCGGCGGACCGCAAATGGAAGCGGCTGGCGTTGATGTGCTCAGCCACATCACCAAGTCGCTCGCCATCATCGGCATCACCCAGGTCGTGCGCAACATCGGCAAGATCAAGGCGGAGTTCAATCGCGTGCGGGATTCGCTCCAATGCAATCCGCCCGACGCAGTGATCCTCTGCGATTATCCCGGCTTCAATCTGCGCGTGGCCAGGATGGCGAAACGCATGGGCCTGACTGTGATTTACTACGTGCTGCCGCAGGTTTGGGCCTGGCATAAAAAGCGCATCAAGATCATCCGCGAAAACGTCGATCTGATGATCCCCTTTCTCCCATTCGAGAAAAAATTCTGCGATGAGCACGGCATCACCGCCTTCTACGGCGGACATCCCCTGCTTGACGTGATCAAGGTGGACCGGCCGCGCGGCGACGTCTGCAAGCGCGTCGGGCTCGATTGCGGCAAGCCGATCATCGGTCTGCTCCCCGGCAGCCGCAAACCCGAAATCGTCCGCATCCTGCCTGCCATGCTCGAGGCGTGTGAACAACTCTATCAGCATGACCGGGAACTGCAATTCGTCATCCCGCGCGCCAGTTCCGTCTCTCAGGAATTGCTGGAGAAGTACATCGAACGCTACTCCGTGCCCCTCACTATCGTGGACCACGAACGCTACAACGTCCGCGCCGTGATGGACTTCGCCCTCGTCAAATCCGGCACGGCCACCCTGGAGACGGCGATCCTCGAATGCCCGATGATCATCCTCTACAAAACCTCGTGGATCACCTGGCTGATCGGCAAATTCTTCGTCAAAATCCACTGCATCGGACTGGTCAACATCGTCGCCGGCAACATGATCGTGCCGGAACTGCTCCAGGGCCAGGCCACCGGTCTGCTGATCTCGGAAACCACGCGCGAAATCCTTTACGATCAAGAAAAAATAGAAAGCAAACGCCAGGCCCTGCGCCGCGTGAAAGAGCAGCTCGGCGAGCCGGGCGCCACCAACAAAGCCGCCCGCGCCATCGTCAAACTGCTGGAATCCCCAAAATCCCCGGCGCCCGCGAAACCATGAAACCGGCCAAAAAACGAAAACCGCTGCGCAAGCTCCAATTCTGGTTCATGCAAAACATCGGCTGCCACGCGCTTGGCATGCTGCTGCGGCTCTATCGCTGCACACTACGTAAAAGCGTTAATCTTGACGCTGATGCGATGCAAGCCCTTCGCGACGGCGAGCCATGCATCTTCGTGTACTGGCACGAGAACCTGCTGCTCAGCCTGATCTTCAGCCCGCTGGCGCGCCGGCACGGACGCGTCTTCGTCATGCTCAGCCCCAGCAACGACGCCGAAATTCTCGCGCGCACCATCCAATGGTTCGGACTGGAAAGCGTGCGCGGCTCATCCTTCAAACGCCCCAAGGCCGCGCTGCTGGAAATGATCGGCGCGCTGGGACCGCACAAACACGCCTCGATTGCGATAGACGGCTCCCGTGGGCCGCGCCGCGTGCTGCAGCCTGGCGCGCTGATGATCGCCCAAAAGGCCGGCGGAACGATCATCCCCGTCAGCTATCGTCACAGCAGCCTCTGGCGGACAAAAAGCTGGGATCGAACCAAAATCCCCAAACCCTTCAGCCGTGTGCAGCTAACGATGCATCCCCCCATCCGCATCCCCTCGGAGCTTCCCGGCGCTCAACGCAAAACAATCGCGGATACGCTCCAACAGCTCCTCCTCCAGGCCGAAGACGACGATCGCCCATAAACATCGAGAAACGAAAAATCTGACGGGAGCTCAACGCGGCGGGGAAATTCTCCGGATGCCTGTAATTTTTGCTTGCAGCCATCCAGACCCAGGGGTAATGTTCCTCTCCCAATTAACGCAATACGCCGGGGTGGCGGAATTTGGCAGACGCGCAAGACTAAGGATCTTGTGGGGAAATACCCTGTCCGGGTTCAAGTCCCGGTCCCGGCACCACTACAAAGTTGACTCACGAGCGGCGATCTTCACCAGGATCGCCGCTTGTTTTTTTTCCAACGCAATCCCTGCCGTTTTCGGCTCCTCAACGGATACAATATCTGCTGAAACCTCAACAATTACACCGTGCTCATTAAACCGTCAGGGAAATTTTTTTGAACTGGCATTAGTAGTTTTAATAAATATTATTACATCGCGAAATCGTCAAAAAGTCAAAATGCCCAGCCAAAGGAGGAATGCATCATGAAAACCGGATTCGCGTTTTGGAGCGTATTAAGCACAACCATTGTCGCGGTTGTGGTTTTGGCTTTATCCGGGCTTTTGCCGCCGGATATTGTCGCTTCACTGATGGAGAAACTCATCCTGACCATCGAAAGGCACGGATATCTTTCTGTCATTATTCCCGCCAGCCTTATCGTGTTGAGAATTTTCTATCCATCCGGCAATGGCGACTGATAAAGGCGGGCATTCAGTCCTGCTGATTGTTGTTGATGCATGTTATAAGCAATATGTCAGGCGGATTCCGAGTATAGTCTCGTTTTGAACCATCTACCTTGTTTCGCACGATCAAACGCTTCGCTGCTGCGTAAAATTCGCGCATTTAATTACGATTATTCACGTCGGATTTCACAAAACAATCCGCAATTACAGTAAAAATATCCCATGTATTGTGTAATTGCCGAAATAAAATCCGCCGGCATGCTGTTTTAACTGTAGTTTAATGAATTGCCGTCTTACCGGCATTGTGATGATTCGGTTCTCTCGCCGAAATTGAGGAAGCACAGCGCGCCATGGAACAGCTGCAACCACAAGAAGAATCGTCGCGGATGAAGATCATCCCCATCGAGATGATCTCCGATGAGCCGACGAAGCATGATGCAAATTTGGATTCGATCGAAGTCAAATACGAAGGCGAAGACGAACGCGATCCCTTTTGCGGACGAATCCTGGAAAAACGCTACGAGCTTGATGAGATCATCGGACACGGCGGCATGGGCATGGTCTATCGCGGGCGGCAGTTGCGCCTGCGCCGCCCCGTGGCGGTCAAGATCCTGCGCCCCGAGCTCCGCCGCAACAGCGGCTTCATGCAGCGCTTCGAAACCGAGGCGCTGGCCATGGCCAAGTGCGTGCATGAAAACATCGTCTCGATCTACGACGTTCACGTGCCCAACGATCCCGAAGAGCCTTGCTACATTGCGATGGAGCTGGTTTCGGGCTGCGAACTGGGCAAATTCCTGAAAAGCGAAGAAAAAAACCTGACCATCCGCGCTGTGATTGAATTGCTGCGCCAAACCGCACGCGGCATCGACGCCGCGCATTCCAAGCAGATCGTCCACCGCGACATCAAGCCCGGCAACATCATCGTTACGCTGCCTCAGCGCGTCGTGAAGATCATGGACTTCGGCATCGCGCGTGTGCGCGCCGGTGAGCGCTCCTCAACGAGCGGCGACACGATCATCGGCACGCCGGCTTACATGGCGCCGGAGCAATTAAGCGGCGGAACGGCCAGCGAAGCGACCGACATCTACGCCTTCGGCGCCACGATCTACCGTCTCTTCGCCCGCAGGTATCCGGCTGATATGCGCAATAAGGAGCCGGAAGCCACATTGCGCAGCAAGGAAAATCCCATTCCCCTGCGCAAACAAAATCCGGCGTGGCCCGCGACCGTCGAGCAGGCGCTGCAACGCGCGCTCTCGCCGGATCCGGAGCAACGCCCAGAATCTGCAATGGAACTCGTTGAGCAGATCGAATATGCGTTGGAGTCGCTCGTTATGCGCCCCTTCAGCGACTTCTTCGATCCGGATCACCGGGCCGAATTGACCGCGCAGAGCCAGCCGGAACGTCCGCCGAAAAGCGGAGCCGCCGCCGCCATGCTCCTGGCCCTGCTCTTGACCGGCCTTGCGGGATGGGCCATGTTGAAACTCATGCCAGCGGCGACCGACGCGCCAGTCAACGACTCCTTCAAAACCGCGGAAACGGCTTTCGTGCCGCTCTCGCACGACCTGTCTGCGACGGAAGACATGGAAATCCCCGCAATCGAATCCGGCGACGAAACAGCAGCCTTGGCCGAAGAGGAAGCCTCATTCGAAGCGGAACCGGAAATTGAACCACTCTCTATGCCGGAAACCGGCACGCAAGAAACCGACGCTCCGATAGAAGATCTATCATCCACGCATGACGAATCCGCTCCTGAGCCGCCAGTCGCCGCTCAAGCCACGGCTGAAATCCCGAGTGAGCCTGAAGTCATCGTTGAAATCGCCGAATCGGCGCCGTCCAAAAACGAAATTGAAATCCCCGCTGAGAACGAAAAACTCACGGATACCGAAACAACCAGCGAACCTCCGGTCGAAGCGCTGATCGAACCAATCGAAACAGAAGATGCCGCGATCAGCGAGCCGCTGATGGAAACATCGGACGCGTCAGTTACATCGGATACGCCGGAAACACCTGAACTTAAAACCTCCGCCGTCCAACTGCAAGGCACGCTGGAGACATCGATCAACCGGTTTTCCGGCGCATTGAGCGGAGCGATCCGTCAAACGGCTCAAGAAGCGGAAGCAAGGGCGCCGCAAAAACAAACTTCGGCGGAATCCGAAGCTAAAAAGCCGTCCCTTGAGACATCGATCAACCGGTTTTCCAACGCGTTGAGCGGAGCGATCCGTCAGACGACTGAAGAAGCGGAGGCCGCCGCGGCGGAGAAACTTCCCGAGGAATCCGGATCCGAAGAGCCGCCCATCCAGGCCGTGGTGCTGCTGGATGAGGAAGCCAAAGCGGAACCGCCGATTCTGGCGGCATCCGTGGCCGGTTCGCCGGAATTCGAAGAGCAGCACTCCGAACCATCCGCGCAGGAGGATACGCCCCAAATCGAACCGGCCTTCATCGCCCCGGCCAGCTGGGGTTCGGAACTCGAAGTGATGACGCGGGAATGGATCGTCAATAAAATCGACGACAGCGTGGTGCGGCGTCAAATCCGGCGCCCCATCTTCTACCGTCGCACGGATGAACTGAACGGCGCGCTGTCGCACGTTTCGCCCGAAGAGCGCGACCAGTTCGCGCAAACACTGCAACAAATCTATGATCGTTGGCCCGATCATCGCGCTGTGCTCACACACAGCGTCAACAAGGTGCGGCTGTTTGAACACGGCTGCGTCGTTTACTACACTTTTTCCATTGAAATCCGACCCAAGGCCGCGCAGAATGACAAAAGCAATCAACAAGCGCTGCCGCCGTTCACCGGAGAAGTACGGTTCGAAAAGGTCAGCGGCAAATGGGTCGTGGCCCAATGGCCGCAATTCCCCAGCGTGTATTAAAAAAAAATCATCATTACGAGGAGGGGGCATCATGGGTCCGCTATGCCGTTGGACGTTCAGTATCGCCATACTCGCCATCGCATTCAGCGCCACAGCATGCGTGGGAATCCGAAGCAACGAAGGAAATTTTCTCAACCCGCCGGAACGCGGCATCTCCGAACTTGAACTGCTCCTGACCTACGGCAAGCCCGACTTCACCGCCGCCGTGGAGGACCAGAAGGTCTACATCTACAGCGTGGTGAGCGAGAAATATATCATCGCCGTGGGCATGTCCGGCTCCTACGATCTCATCGTCACTTGCCGCGACGGCGAAGTGGTGGACACCAAGCGCATCAAGAGCGCCGGAGGCATCTCCATCCTTCAGCCCAACACCTGGCAAGTGGATTAGAGCAATTCTGAAAAGTGTTGCGACATTGAAAATAGGGACGATTGAAAGCAATCGTCCCTATGATTTTTTTTACCATCAAGAATCGCAATCAATCGCTTCCGTGCTTCGCTAGATCTGCATCCAACGCATGCCATGCGGCGCGACGGTGACGGTCTCTTGGGAGCCGTCGCGCTTGGTGATTGCCGCGGTCTGCTCCTCGGCGCTGATGTTCGTCACGACGTACTTGCCGGCATCCTCGAAGGCCGTGCACTCGACCTGCGGATTCGATGAACTCCAGCTGTCGATGGCGTCTTCCTGCCCCGCGGCCCAGTACAGCATGCGGTTCAACAGCCGGACGGTCTGCATGGAATATTGGAACTGCTCGCAGTAAACCGCGCGACCCTTGCCATAGGCATGCGTGGCGAGGCGGATGTGCTCATCGTCATGATCGAGCACTACCAGTTCGGGCGACATGCGCCAGACGCCCGGCTTGCGCAGGCCAGCGGGCAGGCTTGCGGCCGGATCGCCTAGAATGAAGTGGCGGTCAACCTTGGCAAACGGCGGCTTGGCGGCGCTGATGCCGTAGCCCAGTTCGCGATCCACGCCCAGCACATCATGCAGCTGGAAGAAACGGCCCTGATGCGCGACCGCCGACGGATCGCCGATGCCGATGAAACCGCCGCCGTTGTCCACCCACTCGCGCAGCATCGTGACCAGCTGCGCATTCTGCCAATGCCGTCCGCCGCTCCAGGCCGTGTTCGCCTCGCCCATGTTGATGATCACCCCAACCTCTGCGGGAATGCCATCCGCCAGGATGTCGTCGAAAGACAGAAACTCAACGTCGATGTTCATGCCGGAAAGGCACTCCATCACCGCGCCGACGTAAGGCTTGGTCCAGTCGTTGATGTCCGCGTCGATCCAGGAGCGCAACTTACCCCAGCAATTCAGGATGCCGACCTTGAATGGCGCGCACGCCGGTTTCGTTCCCTGGGCCTCGTCATGGATCGAGCGGAACTCATCGCTGAGCTGCTCGACGTATTCGAGAAATTCGGGGAACTTCACAGCCAGGCTGAGGTAGCCGCCGAAGCCGATGCGGTCCGGCGGATTTTGAATCGCGGCGCGGCGCACGTTCATCCAATACTTCTTGCAGTCGCCGGCCGGATCGCCGCCCGGAGCAAATCCTGGCTTGCCCTCCAGATTCAATGGAAAGAGATACGGATACAACCGCACCTCGCGGATAATCGGCGTGGGGATGTCGGCGATGCGGCGCAGTTCGACGCCGTTCATGCAGGGATTCACAATCGCATCGAGGCCGATCTGCGGGAAATATTTGCCATACGGCTCCGAGCCGATCCAATGGTCGCAGAAAAACATCATCGTCTTGCGGTTGTGCTTCTTGCAGACGTCGACCCACTCGCGGCCGATCTCCGCCACCTTGCGCTGCACGAAGTCCATCCACTCCAGGTAACGCTGCGACGGCACGCGGTTCACGTCGTTCATGAAGCCCTCGTCCACGATATCCTCGGGACGCAGCGCATAGCCTTTTTCCTTCGCGAAATCCTCCAGCGCAATCGTGCTCAGGCAATCGTGATAGCCGATCCAATCGCGGTAGCGGCTGCGCAATTGGCCGCCCATCATGGTGAAGTTGTTCGTGAAGTGATACGCCAGCGAGGTAAAACGCACCACGTTCGTGCCCGGATTATCAATCAGCCACTGATCAAGCGTCTTCAGCAACTCGCTCTGCACTTCCGGGTGCCACGGATTCACCAGCGAGATCGGCGGCGTGGTCCAGTTGTTCGTCACGTGATTGTACATCGACGTGGTGTCCCAGATCTGATAGACGAGGAAGTTCACCGTGTACGAATGATACGCCACGGTCTTGTGGATCGTGAGCACGCCGGATTCCGCGTCGTAATTCCAATCCGCGGTATCGACCGGCTGGCCGATGGTGCGGTCCATCACCTCGAACCATTTTTTCGGATCGTGGATCGTATCGACCGCGAATTGCTGATCGAACCAGCCCTCGATCAACTTGATTTTCAGCTCGCCGCCGCGCGAAGTCGCCGGATCGGTGCTGAGATATTTCTGCGGGTAGAACTGCGGGTGCGCCTTGATCCATTTCTGGTCATAGCGCACCGGGCTGAGCGTGGAATACACCTCAAGGCCAAGCTCCGTGATATTCTCCGGCAGGTCGGTGCCGTCGCTATTACGCACGGCGTCCGCTCCCCAACGCTTGGCCAAGTCAGCCAGCACATGATCCAATCCCGTTTCCACCGGCAGCGTCACCCGTCCGGTGCTTTTCGCAGTGAGTGTGTTCGTTTCAGCCATTGTCGATTTCCTCGTTTATTATGAATTTCTCCAAGTAGCATTGATGATTAAATCGTCCAAATACTCATCCCGATGTTTATTACTGTTAAATATGTTGATCAGTTGTTCGTCTAGCAATATCTTTACTAACGCCTCTCGCAACAAATTTTGGACATCTACTATTGTCTTTATGGATTCATCTTCAGTGATTTTATTTACATGATAACCATGAATCACTTTAGAACGCCATGAATACCTATTCTTCACCATATCAAATGTTTTTTTACATTGGTCCTTGTCTTCAGAAAGAAAAAAGGCGCATCGATTCGATATTCTATAAGTGATTTCTTGTGCGTTTTGAGGGCCAAACAACGCTTCCATGATGCACCATAGAAGCAAAAAACGACTCGGTCCAAAGTCATCAACAAGAGAATGGATAAGCAGATATATTACATTCCAGATTATAGTGCCACGACATTCTGGCTTGTAGTGCTGATTTAATCTATCATGCAGTTTTTGGGCTAGTTTTATATCATCCTGAATATACGAGCAACAAGATTTAATCGACTCATCCGGCTCAGAAAAAAGCACTGGTCTCCGTTTGTTGATAGAACCTCTCCATTTTTCGATAACGCCTCTTGTCAAGTCGTTTCCTGCGCCTTTATCATGTATATATAGATAACTTTTAAACCAACCCGGCTTCGCCAGCCATAATGCAATTTGCGCGAGGAACACCAAGCGTTCTGCATTGTCTTGCTCATTCTTAGTCTCGTAGTTAATTATGAAAGCCTTTGTTGCATTTTTCAAATGATCATAATCAATAAAGCCTAAATCAAATATATCGTTTTTCTGTTGAACGATCCAATCCGGCAAAGGCCTTATTAAGACGCCGTCAGAAAATTGCAATGGATTGTCCGCATCGACTTTAATGCCCCGCAAACCAATAACCGGAACAATAAGGGACCAGGATGCCATCATCATTTCTCCATCAGCGCCAAAGGCGCGGATTCATACCAGCCTGGGGCGAAGCCCCAGGAAAACCAGATAATTTCACACAGGGCTGAAGGCCCGATCTATACCTATGTGAACTTCAATCCCACACGTAGGCTTCGTCATATTCAACGCCGTATTTTTTCAGAAACATCCTGAATTCATCCTGAAATGTTCTTTTCTCATGATGCTCTTGCTGACGGTCAATATAATTCATCAGGGCAGCCAAATCATTGGGACCAATGGAAAAACATCCATAACCTCGTTGCCAAGCGAATTCGGACAGATGTCCCCCTTGTGTTTTAATCCATTTCGATGAAGCAGTCTTCAACTTCTCAACCAAATCGGCGATTGTAATCGTGCGGGAAAGCCTAATAGCAAAATGAACATGATCCTCCACGCCGTCGACACGATAGCATTCGCAACCTGCATTGCGCGCGACAGATGCAAGATATGCATGCGTCGATTCGCGGATGGTCGCATCAAGAAAAGGTTTACGATCCTTGGTGCTGAAAATCAAATGGACAATGACCAAACTCAACGATTGCGGCATGATAATCGATCGGGCTTTCAGCCCTTATTTCCTATTTGGATTTCCTTTCCTGGGGCTATGCCCCAGGCTGATATGAATTCGCGCCGTTAGCGCTGATGAATATTTTGCGAAACGATTATTCATTGAATCGAAATCCACTGCATCTCATTCGGTTTGAGATCCAATTCATGCGCCTTGCCGTCGCCGTCGAATAGAGTGGTCTTTTGCGGTTCGTCGGAGTTGTTTACGACGGCGCATTGGCCGGATTCGATGAATGCGGCGCACTCGGTGTTCGGATTCGACACGGTCCATTTGCCCCAGGCGTCTTCCTGTCCGGACGCCCAGTACAGCGCGCGCAGCATCACGCGCAGGTTCTGCGGATTGAGCGAGAAAGCCGGCAGATAAACCGAACGGCCCTTGCCGAACGTATGCGCCGCGAGCGAAATCGTGCCGTCCTGCTCAGCGAGAATCTGCGTCTTGGGATCGGCTGCGAAAGATTCGCCGGGGAGCTTGCCGAAGTCTAGCTCGCCCTCGACATCAGCCGTGATGAAATGCGCTTCAGGCTTTTCGCCTTCGATGATTTTCCAGTTGTTGCAATTCGCCTCGGTGCCGCGCAACACGCCCAGCACATCCTCAAGTTGCAGGTAGCGGCCCTGATACTCAAACGCGGTCGGTTCGCCGACGCCGATGAAACCGCCGCCTTCGGCGACGAACTTGCGCACGGCTGTCGTGACTTCCGGATCGGTCCAATGATGCCCGCCGCTCCATGCGGTGTCCGCCATACCGTAATTCAAGATCACCTTGGCGTCCTTCGGCAATCCGTTTTGCTTCATCTCATCGAAACTCATGAACTCCAAATCGACCGGCAGCCCCGTGAAGCCCTCGATCAAATTGCCGACCGGCCAGCCCGGATCGCCATGCATCCAGGTGCGCAGCTTGCCCCAGGCGTTGAGCACAACGACCTTGCCCGGCAGCGCATACGGCGCGCCTTGCGCATGGCAATCCGCGATCTGCCGGAATTCATTGGCCACGACTTCGACCGCGTCGAGAAACTCGGGGAACTTGATCGCCAACGAGAGATAGCCGCCGTAGCCGATGCGATCCACGCATTTGCGCAGCATCGCGCGCCGCACCCGTGACCAATAGCGCTGACACTCGCCCACCGGATCGCCGCCCTCGCCCTCGAACAGCGGCTGCCCCATCAGGTTGACCGGGAAGAAGTAGGGATAAAGCCGGACTTCCTTGACCACGTCGCCCGGCACGTCGGCCATGCGCCGCAACTCCGTGCCGTTGATGCACGGATTCACCAGGCCGTCGAAGCCCATGCTAGCGAAACGCTCGCCGTAAGGCTCCGTACCGATCCAGTGGTCGCAGAAAAACATGATCGCCTTCTTGCCGCGTGCATGCACTTTCTCCACCCACTCGCGTGCGAAATCCGTGGTGAACGCGTTGACGAAGTCGATCCAATCCAAATATTCTTTGGTCGGCACGCGGCCGGTCATGTTGTAATAACCCGCATCGACCAGATGCTCCGGACGCAGCCGGTAGCCTTTTTGCTTTTCGAACTCGTCCATCGCGCGGGCGGAGATGCAATCCAGGTACGCGCACCAATCCTGAAAGCGGTTCTTGCCCTCGCGATTCGGCATGATCGGGAACTGATACGCCACGGAGGTGAAACGCACGACGTCGGTGTACGGATGCTCGTCAATCCACTTGTCGAGATAGGTCAGCAAATGCTTGCGCGTCGCGGGCTGATACGGATCGATGCCCGACTGATGCGGCCCGGTCCATTTGTTCACGATGTAGTTGTACATCGAGGTGGTTTCCCAAATCTGGTACGCGAGGAAGTTGACCGTGTAGACGTGCCAGGGCGTGCAGTGCTTGATCGTGACCGCGCCGGTCTCCTCGGAGAACGACCAGTGCGCCGGATCGACCACCTCGCCGGTGGAGCGGTCGATCACTTCCCAGTACTTTTTCGGATCATGCACGGTGTCGAGTTTGAACTTGTCGAGGCTCCAGCTTTGCATCAGGTCGATCGTCACGGTGTCCGATTCCGCGTTGTGCGGATCCGACATCAGGTACTTCTGCTGGCACTCGTCCATGTGTGCGTTGTTCCACTCCTGATCCGCGCGGATCATGCACAGCGTCGAGTAAATCTCGAAGTCCATCTCGGTGAGTTCCGGCGACAGCACCGTCCCATCGCTGTCGCGGATGGCGTCCGCGCCCCATTTTTCAGCGAGTTGAATAGTTTCCTTTTCCATGCCATCCTGAGTCGGCAGGGTGAACCGGCCTGTGCTTTTTGAAACGTTTGAATTACTATCAGCCATTGCTCCATCCCCATTCTATTTGTTCAGATGATACCGTTTTCAATTTTTTATATCGAACCTTGGGTGCTCAAAAAAAACAATGATTCGCGTGCGTTGCATTAGAACATTACGACTTGGATAGAATGCGTGTTATCTGCCGGATGTGCAGCGGGTCGTGCCAACTTGCGAGAAACAACTGATCGTTCAAACTGAACGGCGGATATTGCGGATGCCGCCCCTCCCGCTCCCAGTCTTCTTCAGGAATAGTTTTTAAGAACGCCAAAAATTTTTCGCGCGCCTCACGCCAGTCGTTGACAATGTCCATCGGCTCGCGCTCGTTGTAGCGCCCTTTGAGCACCTCTTCATCCTGCGGTGGAAAGGGCAGCATGGGGCTGTCCTGGGTCACGGTGAGTTGCGCGCGCTCCAGAAACAGCCGCTCGCAGTCCAGCAGATGCCCAACCACTTCGGTCACGGTCCATCCTCCTTCGCGTTCGCGCAATGTGGTCAAGTCTTCCGCCGGATGGCTCTCCACGATGTGCTGCACAATGTCCAGCATGCACGTTAGTTGCTCCATATTCGAACGCCGTAATGTAGCTATAGGACGCATGATTCACCGCCGATCATTCGCGATCTTTTTTTTACTTGCTGATGTTACGCAACCATGTATTTTTGGAGTGCGGCGGCATGACGCCGCATTGGTGTGGCGCGACGTGTCGCGCCACGATTTTCCTCCAAACGGCATGATAAAGCGGCGACGCGTCGCCGCACTCCAAAATTGCAGCGCCCTGCTTTACATCAATCATTGAATCGGAATCCACTTCATCTCGCTGGGCGCCAGCTCGATGTCTTGCGGCTGGCCATTGCCGTCCAGCAAGGTCGTGCTTTGTGCTTCGGCGGTGTTGTTGAGCACCGCGCAAACGCCGGACTCAACGAACGCCGCGCATTCCGTGTGCGGATTGGACACGCTCCATTTCTGATATTCGCCTTCCTGACCGGACGCCCAATACAGCGCGCGCAGGAACATGCGCAGGTTCCGCGGACCTCCGGAATAGCCGCCCAGATAAACCGAACGACCCAGGCCGAAGGTGTTCACGGCCAGCGAGATGACGCCGTCCTGTTCGGCCAGAATCTGCAAGCCGGGATTCGTGGCGAAAACATGCCCGGCCAGCGAGCCGAACTTCAGTTCGCCCTCGACGTCCGCCGTGATGAAATGCTCATCGACTTTCTGTCCACGAATCAGTTTGCGGTTGCTGACGTTCGCCGAGGTGTGGCGCTGCACGCCGAGAAGCTCTTCCATCTGCAGGTAGCGCCCCTGATGCTCGACGGCCGTGGGTTCGTAGATGCCGATGAAACCGCCGCCCTCGCCGACAAACTTGCGGATGGCGATCACAACGTCCGGATCGGTCCAATGGCGTCCGCCGCTCCAGGCGCTGTCCGCCGCGCCGTAGTTGATCACGACCTTCGTGTTTTCCGGCAGGCCGTTCTGCTTCAGTTCGTCAAAGCTCATGAATTCGAAATCAACCGGCAAACCGGACATGCCTTCGAGCAGACCTCCGCCCGGCACATCGCCGCAAATCCAGCTGCGCCGTTTGCCCCAGGCGTTCAGAATCACGACCTTGCCCGGCATCGTATATGCCGCGCCCTGCTCCGAGTGATCGGCTATCTGACGAAACTCGTCGGCCACCACTTCCACGGCGTCGAGGAATTCGGGAAACTTGACCGCCAGCGAAAGATAGCCGCCGAAACCGATGCGATCCACGCACCTGCGCACCATGGCGCGGCGCACGTTGCTCCAGTAATACTTGCACTCGCCGACCGGATCGCCGCCTTCGCCTTCAAAGAGATTCCTGCCGCTCAAGTTGACCGGAAAGAAGTAAGGATAGAGCCGCACTTCCTTGATCACATCATATGGCACATCGGCGACGCGCCGCAGTTCCGTGCCGTTGATGCAGGGAGTCACCAGTCCGTCGAAGCCCATTTTGGGAAAGCGCTCGCCGTAAGGCTCGGTGCCGATCCAATGATCGCAGAAGAACATGATCGCC
Source organism: Candidatus Sumerlaeota bacterium (assembly GCA_016928995.1). Classification (GTDB taxonomy): domain Bacteria; phylum Sumerlaeota; class Sumerlaeia; order JAFGJS01; family JAFGJS01; genus JAFGJS01. The sequence goes on from JAFGJS010000075.1 coordinate 79,002, forward strand.
TTCTTGCCGCGGTCATGCGCCATCTTCACCCACTCCCCGGCGAAGTCCGTGGTGAACTCGTTGACGAAATCGACCCAGTCGAGGTACTCCTTGCTGGGCACACGGCCAGTGGCGTTGTAATACCCCGCGTCAACGAGATGCTCGGAGCGCAGCCGGTAGCCTTTTCGCTTCTCAAACTCGTCCAGCGCGCGCGCGGAGATGCAGTCCAGATAGCAGCACCAATCCTGAAAGCGCGTCGTGCGATCCTCGCGCTCCATGCTCGGAAACTGATACGCCACGGAGGTGAAACGCACCACGTCGGTGTGCGGATGCTCGTCAATCCATTTATCGAGGTATTCCAGCAGGTGCTTGCGCGTGGCGGGCTGGTACGGATCGATGCCCGACTGATGCGGCCCGGTCCAGTGGTTGACGATGTAGTTGTACATCGAGGTCGTTTCCCAAATCTGGTACACGAGGAAATTCACAGTGTACAGATGCCAGGGGATCGTGTTCTTGATCGTGACCTTGCCGGTCTCCTTGTCGAACGACCAGTTCGCCGTGTCGATCACCTCGCCCGTGGTGCGGTCGATCACCTCCCAGTACCTGGCGGGATCGTGATGCCGATCGATGGTGAATTTCTCGTCGCTCCAGTTGTACATGATATCGACGACCAGCGTGCCGGACTCGGCCATGCGCGGATCGGACATCAGGAACTTCTGCTGGCACTCGTGCATGTTGGCGTTGTTCCAGTCCTGATCCGCGCGGATCATGCAGAGCGTGGAGTAAATCTCGAAATCCATCGCGGTGAGCTCGGGTGAAAGCACGGTTCCGTCGCTGTCGCGGATGGCGTCCGCGCCCCATTTTTCGGCCAGTTCAAGGGTTTCCTTTTCCATGCCCGACTGCGTCGGCAATGTGAATCGCCCTGTTAATTTTTGGGTCATCATCGATCTCCTCTAAAATATGGTTCCGGCAAATTGACGCCTTGGCGGTGTAGATACAAAGCAGTAGAATAACAAGGCAAGACGCTACAATCCCGCGGAATATGGATCAAGGCATTTCTAGGGCGAAAACCCTCTAAAGTTCAAGACGTGTCAATCGGGATCAAAAACAACTATTCCAGCGACTCTTCCAATTCTCTGGGCGCCTTTTCTGCAGTTTCCTCCGCCGTCTCAGCAATCGGCGGCCTGCTGGGGCGATAGTATTCAAAGGCGTCCACGATCAATTCATAGCCGGAACTCGGCTCATCCTTCTGCCCCGAAACTTCGACGGCGACGGTATGCTCGCCAAGAGGCAGCACAGGCGTCTCGTATAGTTTATGCTGCGGCAGCATCTTCGCGCCGTAGCAATCAACGGTCTTGACCCGCTCGCCGTCGAGATAAATCAAGGCATGCCCCAAATCGTCACGTTGCATGCCGTAGACTTTCGCCAATGTCCCGGTGAACGTAAAAGTCGCTCTGGAGCCGATATTCTCCGAATAATGCTCAGTGTTTAAAAAACCGCGATTGCCGCCGTAAACACCCCATTGCCCTTCGTATTTCACGCGTGCGCTGCTGTCGTCCACCTTGATCCATCCCACGCGCGCGCCCTCGTAGGGCTTGAGTTCCCAATAGCGCATCCAATCGCACTGCAGATAGTTCGGGAACTTGGTGGACGAGTCGGGATAGCCCGCCGCATCGCCGTTGCTCTGGGTCAACAGAATATACATATCGTAAAACTGGTTGAAGAACTGCGCCGCGCCCCAGTAATGGCACGGCTCGCCGTCGATGAACCAGATAAACGCGTTCGGAACGTCCAGCGTGTCCGATCCCATAAAAATACCATAATTGTGAAACCTGTGCTCGAACGATGCGCGATCGACTTTGTATTGCCGCATGCTGCTGTCATTCTGGCCGCTATTGTTCCGGAAATGCACCTTATGCGTCATATACGGCTCGTTGCTGAAGTAATCAAAAACATCCACCTCCGGCGGCCAGCCGTCGCGCAAAAGCCAGAAGGACGGCCACGCCCCGGTGGTTTCCGGCAGTTTGATGCTGGTCTCCAGATAACCCGGCCGCTGCATTTTGAATTTCTGAAAATTCGTCACGACTCCGGCGATCCAGGGCAGCTGGCAATAGAGTTTCCATTTCTGCTCGCTCCCGCCGCTCAAGAGCCGCATCACGACCTTGCCGGAATCGACGCTGAGATATTCGCCGCCGCGCTTGTTCTGGAGCCAATGCCATCCCTCGTCGCCCTCGACGGGCTGCAACTGCCAAACCTGCGCGTCGCTTGAATCCGCCGCCGCCAAGGTCAGACTTGCCGTCGTGCTCGTCAGCTGTTTTCTCAATCTGACATTCATCAGCCGCGCTTTGCCCTGATCTTCCTCGTCCTTTTCCAGGAACCAAAGGGCGAATTCCTTCTCCGGAATCCTGTTGAATGGAACCATGGCAAAGGTTGTTTGCTCCGGAACGGACGCCGTTTGCGGCATGATCATCATGACAAGGCACTCCGAGGCGGCCTTGTTCATCAGGTAATAGCGCCCCTCATTGGTCAGGGGGTAATCTGCGGGATAGATATTTTCGCTATTTTTCAGGACCAGCGTTCCGTCCTCCAGCGCGACATGGCTGGGATGGATGTAATTCTCGCCGCGCTGCTTGCCGCCCAGGGAATCCTCCCGGCTCCAGGGATAGTTCAGCGTCCATCGGTCCTTGTCGAGCTGATCGCCGGAAAACTCATCCTGCCAGACGATCTCCCAGCGATATCCTTCCGGCGCCGGAACCGGCGGCTCCGCCCAGACTCCAGATAGAAACACGAGCATCAGCAGCGCCGCGCTGCACAGGGACGCATCCCATCGCGCAGGGAAAACCTTAATTCCCATCCTTAGAGCCTCCTCTGGGATTTCACGGTGAAACGCCGGTCTTCGCGTTAAAACGACGGGTCGCGCCGGGGAAGTAGAATACGAAACACGGCGCCTTTGCCCGGCTTGGAATCCAGCAGCAACTGCCCGCCATGCTCCTCGACGCTTTTCTTTGTCACAGCCAGCCCCAGGCCCGTGCCGCGCGAACTCTTGGTGGTGAAAAACGCGTCGAAGACGCGCCGTTGAATCTCCTCGGGGATTCCCGGGCCGTTGTCCGCGACGATCAGGCGAAAATTATCCGTGTCCGCCAGATGTTCGCTGGAAAGGCGCACGCGCGCGCCAGGAATCCCTTCGCATGCCTCCACGGCGTTGCCGACCAGGTTCAACACGGCGTCCAGCATCATCTTGGGATCGTACTCCGTGTCGGGCAGGTCCTCCTGCAAGCCGCACTCCAGCGCCACGCCCAATTCCTCCGCGCGCGCCTGCTGATTTTCATAGGCGTCGCGGCAAATTTTATTCAGGCTGCCGTACTTCCACTCCGGCTCGCGGTGTTTGGAGTATGACAGCATGTCATGCACCAGATCGCTGATCTTCCGGTTCGAGCGCTTCAGCACGGACCACGCCTCTTCGATCAGATGCTGATCGCTCTGTTCGATGCCGATGTCGATCAGGCTCGATGAGCCCATGATCCCTGCAAGGATATTTTTGATGTAGTGCGAAATGCTAGCGATCGCCACGCCGAAAGCGGCCAGCCGCTCCGCTTCGACTTTTTCGCGGATCAAGAGCGCGTTTTCAATCGCGATCGCCGCTTGATCGGCGAAAAATTCAATGATCTTCACGTCCTCCGGCGTGAAATCCGCATCGTCGTGCTTGTTCAATACCTCCAGCACGCCAATCAGACGCTCCCCGCGGACCATCGGCGCCGCGAGAATGTTGCGCGTTTGATACCGCGAGACCTCATCCGCGCCGCGGTAAAAACGAGAGTCCGCCTGCACATCGGGCACGACCAGCGTCCTTCGCTCGCTCGCGCACGCTCCGGCGATCCCCTCGCTGATGTGCAGCCGGATCTGGATCACTTCCTTGCTTTTCGGACCTTGCGCCACCTCAAAGTACAGCTCGTTCGATTTTTCATCGTAGAGCATCAGCGAACTGGAGTCGCAATCCATCACGGTCTTGCTCTCCGACATGATCAGCTCCAGCAGCTGATGCAAATCGCCCACGGCGGAGATAAAGCGGTTGACCCGGAACAACGCCTCAATCGTGCGCTGCTCGCGCGGATCCTTGCCGCCCGGCAATTCAAACACGTCGCTGGTTTCATGCACGTTCATGGGATGCGCGCCGTTTCAGTCCGTCACCTTTCATCAATGAATAGGAAATCAAATCTACGCGGGCAATGCCAGCAAAAAAAACATCTTGCCATACGACAAGCCGGTCACACAAGAAACATCGCCCGGAAAGCGCATCCGACCGGCGCGCGAAAATCGCTTTTTTTCCGGCGGCTATGCAAAAAGTCTTGAAAAAGCTCCCCGAGCCGGGATGATGATAAAACAATCTGCGAAAATGGTGACTCTAATGACACGAAGAATGCCGCTCTGGATCCTCCTGGCGTTGCTGGCGACGCTGGCGGCGGGATGTCTGCGCACACGCGTCAAACTAACCTCCGAGCCGTCCGGCGCCCTCGTGCGCGTGAACGGCGAAACAGCCGGCTATACGCCCCTTGACATGAATATCAACTGGTACTGGCATTACGATTACGAAGTGGAGAAGGCGGGATACTTTCCGCTCAAGCAGCAGGAGCGCTACAAAGCGCCGCTATGGGCCGTGATGCCGCTGGATTTTTTCGCGGAAATCTTGCCCGTGCCGATCCTGGATCAGCATTACACGACGTTCCAGCTCAAGCCGATTCCGCAGGAGTTGGATGAGGCCGCTTTGTTTGAAGAAGAAAAATAAGCGACTGGCGGCGGACGGCAACCCAAAATCCCTGAAGGAGCCATTCGCCGGCCATTGCATGCAATGAAAGACCGTGGACTTTGCATATGGTTCGAAACGCCCCCCGGCTCCGATTGATCCTGCCCAAAGCCGAACGCGTTCAATTCGAAGCGCGCGACCTTTGGCTCTGGCTGCTCTCCGTCTCTCTGCTCGGTCTGATCTATAGCCTGTGCGCAGGAATGCGCGCAGGATTGTTCGACGCGCCGGAACGATGCCTGGCGATGAACACCCTGGGGCTCTCGCATCCCACGGGCGCGCCGCTCCACTCGCTGCTGGGGCATACGTTTCTGCTGCTGACCACGCAACTGCTCCAGCTCGATCCCACATGGTCCTGCAATTTATTCTCCGTGCTGTCCGCGGCGATGGCGGGCGGCATGATCTATCTGACCTTGCGGCAGCTGACGACGAATTCCGGACTCTGCATGCTGGTCACGCTGGCCGTGGGGACGGCCGCGCTCCCCTGGTCGCAGGCTGTGTACGCCGAGGTGTACGCCTTGCATTGGCTGATGCTCAGCGTCTTCATGTTCTTCTGGGTGCGCTGGCTGCTCATCGGCATGCCGCGCTCGCTGTACATGGCGATGTTCTGGTTCGGACTTTCCGCCGGAACGCACATGTCCACGGTGTTCTTCCTGCCGGGGCTGGTTGTCTGCGCGCTAATCGAACGGCGCGATGTCTTGCGCCGCCCCAAAACGCTCATCGCCGCAACGGGCTTTCTACTCATCGGCCTTACGTGGATCATCTTCATTTATGTCCGGTCGCGCACGGCGTTGATCCTGGGAACGGATGAACGGCCGGATCATATCGTTACGCTCCTCGGATACCTCACCGGCAAGCAGTTCGGCCATGCCGGTCTGAATCTCAACACGCTGCAACTGCTGGCGTTCCGCTCCACCATGGGATTGCTGATGTTCATCGGCGGCTCATTGGCATACGGCGCGGGGCTGTTCATCTGGGGCTTGCTGCGCGGCATGAAACTGCGCGGCGCAGGACTCTGCTGGATGGGATTGATCACATGGCTCGTTTTCAATATCTATTTCGGCGTCAATGAATCAGCGGATTACGCCACACTGATGCTCCCGATTTTCGTCTTCATTCCGATCTGGATGCTCTGGGGCGCGGAATTCGAACTGGACGAGCGCATCCGCGAAGGCCAGCCGATCCGCGAGGCGCGATTCCACAGCGCCAAGAATCTCGTCATCCTGATTGCGGCCCAGCTCATTCTATTTCCGGCCATGGGAGCGTTCTACAACCGATACGCTCCGACAGTGGATATGTGGACCGCGTCGCCGGAAGCCCCGCAGCCGCCAATCGAGCAAAAGGTGATCCGTGAATTCTGGGAATGCCTGGGCAAAGTGAACGTGCTGCAAGGATGGGACAAGCAGACACATCGAGACATCGACACCCTTATCGGAGTGCTGGAAAGCATTGAAGGCCAAAAACTGCTGATCGCAGTCTGGGATATGGAGACAGCCCTTGCCTGGCGGCAATACATCGATGGCCGCTTGCCAGACACCTGGATCGTTGAATCGAACGGACAACGCCGCTTCTATAACTACGAAGGCGGCCTGGACGTGCGATCGGACAGCGATCTCGCGCTGCACGAATTCGGCAAACGCCGCATCTTTTACCTGCTGAAAATGCCCCCCGGATGGGCGAAATCGCTCCGCGCCGTACCAGGCGCGCAAACGCGCAATCTGGATCGTTACAGCATCGGGAAGCAATACTTCTACCTGTACGAATTGGTTCCCATCCGCCAATGATCCACCCTAAAGCTCCTAACGCAAGCATTCTACGCACCGCTAGAACGTGATTCGACTGTCTGTATTATAGCGCCCAATCCAGCGCAATTTCCATGAAATCAAGACGCTATCGCAATCGGCGATCATGCGGAAAAAACTGTTGATTTCCGGAAGGCGCCGGCATATACTTTCTTCTGATTGAATTGCATGTGATGATCCGTTGTCTCGAAGTGTTTCCCTGTATTCCATCCGCCGCTGGCAGAATCCTCTCAATTTCAGTTCGGTCCATATTGCGCCGCGCTTGTTTGATGTGGTTCATACTTGACTTGCGCCGGCAAATAGGTGAAAACGGAGTCTGAATTCAAACAAGGCTTCGCGATCATTGGATCGCAAGCCTTGGGAATGCTATGATGCGAAACGCCATGGCTATCGATAAACGTCGAAAACGGATTGCGCTTCCGGCGATGTTGCTGGCATGCGCTGCGGCTGCGCTGTTTACCGTGCTCCCGGCATATGCCAACGCAGCTCCGGGCGTCACAAAAGCGACAGGCGAGCTCTCCTACGTCGAGCTGGCGCAACTGCGCGCGCGTCAACGGATCGCGGCGCAGAATCCGGAAAACTTCCGCAGCACCGAGGATCTGCTCAACGAGATGATCCCAACGGTGCAAGAGGACGGCGCGCCGGAAAGCGACGATGCTTCGGACATGCAACACTACGAGCCGCAGGTCGGCGACGTGCTGTTCCGCATCGGACTCAGCGAGATGTCCCAATGGTACGGCTGGTTCTTCAACGAAGAATACACGCACTCCGCCATCGTGACGCAGGTGGAGCCGGAAGTGCAGGTCACGCATTGCACCAAGGATCGCTACATCAACGGCGTCAACACGGTGCCGCTGGTGAACTGGGCGCTGAAGTCGAAAGGGATCGAAGTACATCGGTTAAAAAACCACGATCCGGAAATTATTGCGGAACTCATGCAGTCGATCGAGAAAATGAAAGAAGAAGGAGTCATGTTCGACGCCTCCTGGAATTTTCATTTGTCCGAACCGCAGGAAGGCCGCATACGGCGCATGTATTGCACGGTGTTCGTTTGGCAATCGTTTCGCAGCGTGGGGATCGATCTTTGCCCCCAAAAGCATGGGGAGACCAATCCGTTGCGCAGGGCGATGCTGTGGCTGGCCGGAGTACGCAAGAACTTCTCGTTCGTCACGGTGGACAAGCTGCGCCACAGCGATCAATTGGTGAAAATCGCGGAATTTGCGCCGAATGTGTTTCGCGTGAATGAACGGGTGCGGCTGCGCACGAGCGGCGCCAGTTTCATCGGCGATTACAACCTGCCGCAGGATATGGAACGGGTGGACGATAAGGATTCGGGCGGGTTGATTCCGACCTACCGCGACAATGAAACACGATTCGTCATGCGGCCCAATCCGATGCGGCAGTTGCGCGAATTGAGAGGAACAAACACCCAGCCGCTTTCATTAAAAGGGCTCAAAGTGGAGCAACGGTGGGTTGAATATGACGCAGTGACATTGAATCCGGCGACAGACGATGTCGAGGACAATCCTAGCACGACAGATCAACAGGGAGCGCAGGACTCGACGCAGGCGCCCCCGCAGACTCAATAAATAAAGGCGGCAGGGATGGCTCTCTCAACCGAAGACAAACAAAAGCAGATGTTCCAACAGTCGCTGCAGAATTTCCTGGCGCCGATCGTCCCCTTTCTGGAAGACGAATCGGTGTCGGAAATCATGATCAACGGACCGCATAAGATTTTCATCGAGCGCAAAGGGCGCATCGTGCTGAGCGACGCGAAATTCCGCGATGACAACACGCTGGGCGCAGCGGTGCGCAACATCGCGCAGTTCGTCGGCCGCGTGCTCAACGCGGACCAGCCGCGTATGGATGCCCGTCTGCCGGACGGCTCCCGCGTGCACGTGATCATCCCACCCCTCTGCCGCGCGGGCGTTTCGGTCACGATCCGCAAGTTCAGCAAGGAAAGCCTGACCATGGACAAACTGCTCAGCTTCGGCTCGATCACGCCGCGGGCAGTGGAGTTCCTCGATCATTGCGTGAAGATCCACCGCACGATCATGGTCTCCGGCGGAACGGGATCAGGCAAGACATCGCTGCTCAACGTGCTCAGCGCGTTGATCAATCCCGCCGAACGCATCCTGGTGATCGAGGACTCCGCCGAGCTGCAGATCCAGCAGGACCACGTAGTGAACCTGGAGACGCGCCCGCCGGACAAAAACGGCAAGGGCGCCGTGAGCATCCGCGACTTGATGCACAGCGCCTTGCGCATGCGTCCGGACCGGATCATCATCGGCGAGATCCGCAGCGGCGAAGCGCTGGACCTTTTGCAGGCCACGACCTCGGGCCATTCCGGCAGCATGGGCACGGTCCACGCGAACAATCCGCGCGACACGCTCTCGCGCCTGGAGACGCTGTCGATGTATTCCGGAGTGGAGCTGCCGCTGCAGGCGATTCGCGCGCAGGTGTCGAGCGGCATGCAGGTCGTCGTGCAGACGAACCGTTTCAGCGACGGCTCGCGCAAAATCACACATATCACGGAAATTCTGGAGCTGGACGACGCCGGGCGCTACCAGACGCGCGACATCTTCCGCTTCAAGGTCGATAAAACCGATGACGACGGCAAAATCCACGGCCGTTTCATGACAACAGGATACATCCCGAGCTTCCTGGGCGAGATGCAGGTGGCCGGGATCGGCATTAGCGAAGACTTCTTCAAGGAGGGACTGATCTGATGTCTCTAATGATGAATCACATACAAAGCCATATTCACCGGCGGCGCAAACGCCCCAACCGCCTGCATGAGCTGCGCGATTTTGGCAAAAACCAATCCGGGCAGGCGCTGACGGAGTTCTGCATCATCCTGCCGCTGTTGCTCTTTCTGATTTTCGGCAACATCCAGGTCATGCTGATCGCCAATGCCCAGTCGTTCATGAACCTGGCGAACTTCTACGCCCTGCGCACCGGCATCGTGCATTATGAGCGATACCAGTACAGCCTGCAGGAAAGCAGCGACGAGAACAATCTCCAGTCCAAGATGCGTCAAGGCGCGCTGGACGCGCTGGCGCCGGTCCTGCCGCGCTACTGGTACGATAGTTTTGATCTGTCGGCCATGGCCATGGCCATCTGGGCGCGCACGACGATCCACTTTAACATCGAAACCATCCCGGACGTCAGCAGCAGTATCAGCGCAAACGACCGCACGAACTGGCTGCAATGCCGCGTGAAGCATTTCGACTACTGCTGCTATGTCCCCTTCGCCGGCGGGATCATCGCCAGCCTGCATTGGTGGAGCGTGACCCTGCCTGCTGCAATTAACAACGATTGGGCCAAAGAAATCATGGGCCGGAACGAATTTTCGGGCATCGCCATCCGTCCGTTCATCGGCCTGCCTAACGACCCCATGTGGCCGTACATCCGCATGCAGACGAAAAACTATAATTTCCAAAGCAGCCGCAGCCCGTCGAATGACACGGATCTGTTGAATTACCACCGCATGGCCATCGCCCGGCGCATTTACCGGACGTCGGGCACGCCGCAACCGCGGCAATAACGGCGGAAAATCACACCCCCAGCGTGAAAGGACAAGACGCGATGAACATCTTCAAAAAACTCTACCGGGACGAAGCGGGGCAGGCCTTGCCGTTCTTCACGGTTTTTTCGCTGGTCATGGCCATGTGCCTGCTGGTGAATTATAACGTCGGCAAGACGGTGAGCGAGAAAATGCGCACGCAGAATGTGGCCGACGCCGCGGCCTTCTCCGCCTCGATTTGGCAGGCCCGCTTCCTCAATTACTGCGCCTACACCCGCCGCGCCATCGTGGCCAATTATTGCAACATCGCCTCGATGAACGTGATGCGCTCGAACAAGCGCATGTTCAAACGCTACGCGGACGAGACAGTGTTCGCTTCGGACGAGGACGACGGCAAGGAAAAGGAGGACAACGGGCAAGTCGTGCCAATGGCCAAGTTTATCAATGCCGCGATGTTGCTGCCGAGCTACATCCTGTTCACGCAAGACATGCGCATGACCGCCGAACAAATGAACCGGCTGATGAGCAACAGCCAATTCATCCTCTACCTCTCCGTGGTTGATCCCGAATCGATCATGAGCAAAATCGTCAGCGAAGCGGGAGCGAACAACGACGACTTCGTCATGTATAAACCATCCGACGCGCCAAGCATCTCCGAAATCGACCGCTTCAACGTCATCGCCGGATTCCCCATCGGCGATCTGATCGGCACAAATCCAATCTCGGCGCTCATCCAGCCCAACATGGAACTCAGCGACCTTGTGGAGCGCGACGGTCGCACCATCCCCGTGGATGAAATCCGGTGGCAGTTCGATCCCTATACCTTGCCGTTGTTTTTTCAAGGCGTAGGCTTTGAATTCTTGCCCGGCCGCAAATGGAGCGCATATGGATATAGTTGCTGTGCGGACGAGCCCTTCTGGATGGAAGGCACGATTAAATGGGCCAAACCGCAGCTGCCCTCTCAGCCGTTCAAAGACAAAGACTTTCTGCTGCGCCCCTACGCCGACATCATGCAAAGCCAGGACGATACTACGGAAGAAGGCGGCTACAATGGCATGTATATCGTCAGCCATGAAGGCAAGGGCAAGCATGAAGCCGATCAGGACGACAAGAAGTTGCTGGGCGGGCATGTTTTCTACGTCAAGAAATGCGACAAGGAATACTGCTTCCCCGAAGTGTTTTACGATTTTTACAGCGGCGGCTCCACGGAGCCTTACCGCTTGATTTACAACATCAACCAAATCGAGGTGTTCGAAGTGCGCCGCAACGTCGAGCGCAAAAAGATGGAGCCCTCGGTGTATTGCCAGGTGCGCCGCACCTCGGAAAAAGCGCCGTACCTCGATCTGCTCGGACTCGGCAATCCGCACGACGTGCTGGCGGTCGCGCGCGCCAAGGTGAATTTCGTCTCTCCGGATGAAGACCTGACCGTGCCGCGAGTCTCCACGCCGAACTTGAACTATCCGTTCTGGACCGCGGCCCTGGCGCCGTTCGATCGCGGCCGCAACGCCCGCGAGCCGATGCCGCTCGGCGGATCATACATCAAGTCGCGTTTCATCATACCGGACAAGCAGCACTTTGTCTATCCGGATCCGACCAGCAGCGGCTGGGCGCATACGGCGCGATATTTGTCTTACTAGGAGCGTTCGCTGACGGCGGGAGCAACGCCCCGCCGGAGCAGGGAATAAAAAATCCCTGCCACAACCAAAGCAGGAGCGATCAAGATGTCCAACCAAACTCAAAAAAAACGACGGCCGCGACTCGTGGATCAGGCCGATTTCTGGGGCGATCAATACGGACAAGCCGCCATCGAGTTCGTCGTCTGCGTCCCCATCCTGCTGATGATCCTGCTCGGCATGGGCTGGGTGCAGGAATACCATGACTTCCAGCAGGACGCGATCATGCAGGCGCGCAACGACACATTCCAGCGCGTAGTGGACCTGACCCGCACCGGCGGATCGGACTCCGATGAATTTTCCATCGCACTGATCGATAACTTCGGCAGCCTGGCCGGCAGCCTCAGCGGCATCCTGACCATCCGCAACAGCATGATGCTTGGCCCGCTGCTCTTTCCCGACATGCCGACCATGAGCGGCGGCAAACGCACGCCGGACAACGACTGGGACGACCCCAGCACCAAAGGCAATTGTTCCGTCACGCTCGGTCTGGCCGAACTGGCATTGATCCTCAACGGCTCCCCCATGACGCCATACGGCACCGCGGAATTAAATGTGGATAATTACTTCAAGACTTCCGGCAGCGGCGCGTTTGGACACACTAACAGCTGGAACAACATCTTTTTCGCCATGCTGTTCTTGTACGACGACACCTTCGGCAACGATCGCTACAGCACCTCGTTCAGCGAACAGGCAAGCATCACGTTCCCCGCCGAGAACTACCCGATCATCACCGACGCCTGGGAGTCGATCAACCATAGCAGCCACACCTGGACCAATTCTTACAATCTGATGAAGGACCACATCCACCCGCTCGAAATCTCCGGCGCGATCCGCATTGGCAGTTTCGACGTCGGCATGGCCGGCTTTGGCTGGCTCGACGGCTGGCAATTAATCACCGTCAACCGCGCCCCGCGCTATAAATTCAACCGGCCCAACTTCGACTTCAACATGCACAATCCCAATGGAGGCGGATCGGGCTATCCCAGCGTCAGCGGCGGCATCGGCCTGGCCTTTGACTGGGACTCGCCGTATATCGCGGGCGACCCGCGCATCATCGCCAGTCCGCCGGACGAGGCCTTCAACCCGCTGATCCGCATCACCGGCCAGAGCAACGTTCGTGAAGTCATTCGCTGAGCGCGCATCGCAAAGCTCAATCAAAACCAGCCGCCGTCTCTGATTGAGACGGCGGCTGGTTTTTTGCAAAGCATTATTTTCGGATTCCAAGCCGGCAGGACAAAGTAAAGTTTATGGAGTTTGCTCGCTGGACTTCTCTTCACTCTTCGCTTCAGCCTTCACATCGGCCTTCTTTTCGGTCTTCTCTTCAGTCTTCACTTCGACCTGCTCCTCTATAGCAATTCTCAAATGTTCTTGCGCCATCACTGTAGGGCGAACACTCTTGTTCGCCTTACATTCACGCCGGTCTTCTGAACAGGCAATCGCGCAATAACTTTTGAGAACCGTTATAAGCTCTGCCGTCCGGTTTTTTTCTGTTTCAAATCCGTCGCGACAAATGAAAACATGACCTCATCGTGCCATTCCCAATATCGGACATTGCCGATCATTTTGCCTTCATCTTTCAGCGTCACTGCCCAGCAAATCACATATCGCTCGTTGTAAAAATCAGTGCGCATATTCGCGAATCGAAACTCGAGCTCCTTCCGCGGCCTCGGTCTTTCTTTCTTTTTCGGGCAGCAGCGAACGCCAGTGTGCGGCGTCCTCCTTCGGCCGTAATTCGCGCAATACGAGATGCTCGGTTTTGAGCTCGGGAAATCCCTTCAGATACAAATCGAAAGGAACGTTGGATTGCAGCATATCCCTTAGGCTCTGGAAATCTTCGGTCCGCCCAAGAGCGGCGACACTGCAGGCGCAAACGACGCCCATCATCACAACAGCTTGCTTAAGCAAAAATCTGTGGCGCATATCTCTCTCATAGATCTATTTTTTCCCCGCTTCATTTCAGGATGTCACGACCTGCCAGCCTTATCGCGCCCGGTGAAAAAAAGCGCGGCGAACACCTTCGGATCGATCAACTTGCCGGCGGCCTCCTCTTCGCGAAGCCATGCCTCGACGCCGTCCAGCGGCGCAAGGCGCACATGAATGCGCTCATTCATCACGCCGCCGCCCTCGCCGGTTTTCTTCACGCCGCGCGCCCGGACGAATAGCACGAGTTCCGAGCTCAATCCGGCTGAAGTCGGACCGGTGAACAGCGGCTCCAGCGCGTCGCAGGCATACCCCGTTTCCTCGAATAATTCGCGCCGCGCCGCATCGCGCCAATCTTCGTCTCCTTTGGATGCCTCGTCGCCCACAAGCCCGGCCGGCACATCGATCACCCGGCGCCCCACGGGCGGACGATATTGCTCGGTCAACAGCAACTCGTCCTCCGGCGTCACGGCGATCAACGCCACAGCCCCTACCGCATGCGCCCGGGCCGCAAACTCCCAGTTCTCACGCCGGACGAAATGCAGGTGCTTGCCGGCGAAAAGCGTTTCTTCCGCCGCCTCTGTTCGCGGTTCTGCCTGCAAAAAAGGATCATTCATTTTTTTCCCGCTTAAGGCCAAAAACACGACGCATAAAAATGTGGCGCCACGGTTTTTGAGATTTTAGATTTCGCAAGCCTCCAAATTGTGCTCAACGCAATAAGCACATGGAACGCATCGAAAGACTTCGATTAATGATATTATTTTATGCGCATCAAAAAATCAGTCCTTGGTCTCTGCCCGCCTTGATGCTGAATCATTCGGCGGCGCCATTATTTTTGATTTTAGTTCCCATCAAGCTTCCTGAGTCCAGGAAAAATCGTGAAACTGAAAACGCGCCGGCGACGCCTCAACCGCTGCGGCGATGATGTGGCCTGAAGCCTCCCGGCGCCAGACGAGCGTCCAGGCGCCCGTCGCCGCTGCGCGATGATCGTCGCGCAGCAACGACGCCGTTCCATCTTCATGCGGCGACACGGCGAAGTTGTTCAACGGCCGCGTGACGCCCTCGCCCGTGGCCTTCAACAGCGCCTCCTTAAGCGTCCAGACCGCAAAAAATGTCTCCAGCCGCCGCTCCGGCGCGGCGGCGTCGATAACGCGCCGCTCCTCAACGGCGAAATAACGCCGGGCCAGTTTGGCGGCTTCAATCTCGCGCAAACGCTCCGCGTCCACGCCCACCCTTGCCTCGCGGCACAACGCGATCAACGCCAATCCATCCGTGTGCGACACATTAAAATTCAGCGCGTCGTGCGTCTCGCCGGCCAGGCGCGGCTTGCCCTGCGGACCGGCGGTAAAACGCAAAGTCTCTGGCGCCGTCTGCAGCGCGTCCGCCAAAATCCGCCGCAGGATGGCGCGGGTTTGCATAAAATTCTCCCGTGCGCCTGCGTGGCGCATGGCCGCCGCCCGTTCGCGTTCATCCGGAGACAACGCCCGCATCCAGGCATCTTCCACAAGGTTCGATGGAAGCAATGGCGCCCGCCAGATTTCCGCTGGTGCAATTCGAATCAAGTTTTGCATGACGGCGATTGTAACCACGCCATACCGGATTTGCACGTGAAAAAATTTTTCAACAGGTAATCGGGCGAAAATTCCGCTTGCCAGCATCAGCGAGCAAGAAATTGCATGTCGCACAGAGATGCAAAATGAGTCATTTAGCGTTTGATTTTCTATTTTGAGTCTCCTATGATATAGCACTGTTATTGTGATCCACAAGGACCGTCAATACGCTACAATACTGATATTGTAGACTTTATGGGATTTCAAGGTTATGCGAATCGTTATCGCCGGTCCGAAGGGCGCAGGCAAAAGCACCATTGGAGCGCTCCTTGCCGATCAACTGGCTATGCAAGCGGTTGAAACGGATGCATGGATCGAACGGCTTCATGCTGAACGCCGTGGAGAGCGCTTCTCGTGCCGGCAAATCTACAACACGCACGGCGCGGAGTATTTCCGGGCATTGGAGGCGGAAGTCGTTCAACTCTGCGCGGATTTGGAAGATAGCGTGATCATCACCGGTGGATCGACGCTGCTGAATCCCGATTCGCTGCAGACCTTGGTCCGGAATTCCGTGCTGGTGCTCTTGACCGGGAACACAGATGTTTTATGGACGCGCATCGCACGGCGCGGCTTGCCGCAATGGCTGCAAGGCGAGAATGGCCGTGAAACCTACGACCAGCAGGTGCGGGAGCGGGAAGCGATCATTCGTCCCCATGCGCAAATCGTGCTGGATTCGACGGATGATTCCCCGAACGATCTGGCTCAACATGCACGGGATGAGATTTTTAGTCTGCTGGATAAAACAGGTGAAAAAACTTGATTTTAGCAGAACCTTATTTGAACAATTTTTATGCACTGAATGGTTTTAATGCATTTCACGCGGGGGGAAATTCGGTGCATCAGGAAGGGTAACATGGCATCGTTATTAGTGATTAAAGGTTATAATACGGGCGTGAGCTACGAACTGACCGATAAAATCCGAATCGGCCGCAGCTCCGACAATGATATTCAACTCGTGGATCGTTCGATCTCGCGATTCCACTGCAAGCTGGAGCATGACGGCAAGGATTATGTCCTGACCGATCTGAATTCCACCTATGGCGTGCTGGTGAACGGCGAAAAACTCGAAGAAACGCGAACGCTCGCAAAAGACGATATCGTTGAGATTGGCAATACGCGGCTCGTTTTCAACGCCGGCTATTCGATCCGCAACACTCGCTTCGGCAATAAATCCGTGGTGTTCGGGGGATTGACGGCGTCGAGCACAAAAACCTGGAGCACCGATCTGATCAACCTGCCGCGCGTGGATCTGACGGAGCAGCAAAAAAGCATCCGAGCTGAGCTGACGGAGCTCGCGGAAAATCAGCGAGAAGCTCCTCCGGAGCTGCTGGGACGGATGCTCCAGCGCATCGCCCTTTGTTTCAACGCCCAACGCGTGGCGTCTTTTATTTTCGATCCGATCACAGGCGAAATCACGCCGCTGGCGGCCGAAGCCGATTCAGATGTGCTTCCTGTCAGCACCGCCGTGCTCGACGAGGCATTCCGCGAAAACAAGGCGATTATCTCCACTGAAGCCGCGCTGGAGCCGAACATGTCCGAGGCCCTGAACATCAAGCATCTGCAGCAGCACCGGGCCTTGATGTGCGCCCCGGTGTTCGATAAG
Source organism: Candidatus Sumerlaeota bacterium (assembly GCA_016928995.1). Classification (GTDB taxonomy): domain Bacteria; phylum Sumerlaeota; class Sumerlaeia; order JAFGJS01; family JAFGJS01; genus JAFGJS01. The sequence continues at coordinate 95,916 of JAFGJS010000075.1, forward strand.
AACAGGCCGATCGGCATTATCTATCTGGAGCAAACCCGCGACCATACCTTTGAAAAATCCGACCTGTCCGTGCTGCAGACCTTCGCGCACATCTGCTCACAAACAATGCTGCATGCGTTTCAGAATACGCTGGACGAGCACGAAGCGCGAGCGACGCACAGCCTGTTCCTCGGCAGCAGCCGCCGTTCTCAGGAAATTTTAGAGAAGGCGCGCCAGCTGGCCGCGACCGGCGATCCTTTGCTGATCATCGGCGAAACAGGCGTGGGCAAGGACATCCTGGCGCAGGAAATCCACCGCATGAGTCCGCGCGAAAACTACCCGTTCGTCGGCATCAACTGCGCCTCCGTGCCGGACAATCAGCTGGAAGTTGAACTCTTCGGCCACGAGAAAGGCGCCTTTGCCGGCGCGCATCAGCTCAAAATCGGCCTGATCGAAAGAGCTCATGGCGGCACGCTCTTTCTCGATGAAATCGGCTCGATGTCCGAGGAGGTGCAGCCCAAGATCCTGCGCCTGATGCAGGACCGCGTCTTCAACCGCGTCGGCGGCTCAAAGCCGATCCACGTGGACGTGCGCATCATCGCCTCCACGCACTGCGATCCCAATGAAGAGTCGCATCCGGGCTTCTTCCGCTGGAATCTCTTCATGAAGCACAACGTGGGAACGCTCAACGTCCCGCCGCTTTCGCGCCGCAAGGAGGACATTCAGGCGCTGGCGTATGACTTCCTGCACACCCACTGTGAGCGGCTGCATAAACATATCAAGAGCATCGACGAGCAGGCGATGGAGGATCTGCTGAGTTACCGTTGGCCGGGAAACGCGCGCGAACTGCATAACTGCATCGAGCGCGCCGTGCTGCTGTGCCGCGGACGCACGATCAAACCCAGCGACCTGCTGCTGCCGGAGCGATACATGAACGCGCCGCATGAATCCATTCGCAATGGCAAGGCGGAGGTGCTTCCGCTGAAAGAGGTGGAGCGCCGCCACATCCTGCATGCGCTGGAGGCCAACGACTGGAATCAGGCGCAAACCGCCGAACAGCTCCAGATCCACCGCAACACCCTGCGGCGGAAAATCCAGGAGTATAAACTGATCCGCTGATGGGCTCATCGTGACTTAATCCTGTGTCTTTTCTTGCTCTTGCTCCTGCTCTTGATCTGATAAACCACCTTTTCGCGCAGCCGGAATTTTTTTTTTGCGCTGGCAGTGTTAGCCCATGTTCCGCAGTTTAAAGGATGTAGTTATTGATTTTGTTGGGCTTGTTTTTCCAAAACGGTGATTTTCTTCAC
>JAFGJS010000076.1 GCA_016928995.1 Candidatus Sumerlaeota bacterium
GTCTCGCCGGCATGAATAAAATCAATGCTTTGCATTTCACAAAATGCCAGCGGGACGCTGGCGCTACCCTTTTTCAACGGGCTGCTAGACTGATCCGCATTTTTATCGCAGTTTTCAATCTGTACCGCGACCGTCAGGGAGCGGCCCGTAATGCATTGCCACAACGCCGTCAGGGCCGCTCCTTCACAGTCGCGGTACGGATTGTGATGCCTTTCAAATAGTCGATTTGAAATGCGGTATAGTCTAAGCGTCGAGCGTCTTGATCACAAATCCAGGCAATCTTGTTGATCCTGTCAAAAAAAACGCATGCCATCAGCGGAAAGCTAATTGTTATTCGGCGTTGGACGTGTCTTTAGCTTTACGCAGGAAGGCGCGGATTTCGGCGAAGACGACAGGGAGGCCGATGAGCGCGAGAAGCCAGTAGGCGATGGCGGAGTATCCCAATGCGATCAGGGTGGATTCTTCGCGCGGGGCGTGCGAGGCAAGCAGCGCGACAAAGGCGGCGTCGCGCGTGCCGTATCCGCTGATCGTGGCGGGCATCAGTCCGGCGAGCACGGCGAGAGGGAAAATGCTCAGGGCGAGCTGCGGCGAAAGGGGCTGCCCGAATCCGTGCGCCAGGCAGAAGACGATCACGCCGCACATGGTCCAGATTCCAAGGCTGCAGGCGAAGGTCTGCGCCACGGCGAGCGGCCGGGCGATCCAGCGCCGATTCACGCGGCGGAAGTCTTGCGCGGCGCCGTGCAGCTTGGGGGAAAACTCCAGCCAGCCGTGCGGCGCCCAGGCGATCAGCGCGAACAGGGCGCCGACGCCGCCGAGCAGAAGCAGTCCGGCGACGAGTCCCCAGATCACTCCGCCTAAAGCCCAGCCGCAAAGCCCCAGCAGACCGAGGACGATGAAATCAACCATGCGTTCGAGCACGACCGTGCCCAGGCCGCGGATCAGGCCTGATTGTTTGCGCAGGTATGCGGCCTTGGCCAGGTCTCCGGCCTTGGAGGGGAGAAAGGAATTCAGCACGCTGGCCATAAGGACGGCGCGGAGCGTGACGCTGAAGGGGAGCTGCGACAGGTCGTCCTCTTGCGCGCGCAGCACGCCGCGCCAGCGTCCGGTCATTAAGGGGGGTGCGATCAGGATGCATAGGGCGGCGGCAATCAGCCAGGCGGGATTCGCTGTACGGATAGCCTGCGCCACGCTGGGCCAGTCCATCCTCGCAAGCAGGAACGCGATCAATCCCGCAGAGACCAGGATGCTGATCGCGGCGAAGATACGTTTACGGCTGTTGTGGTTGATACGGTCGTCCGCCATGAAGCACGTCACGGTTTCCCGGCGCCTGAAGCGCCGTTGATCATGCTCAGAAATTTCCCATGCTTGTTCGTCAAGAGCAAGCGCAACTTCATTTCCCGGCGGAAAATATTTTTAGAAATGCTTATGTTGATTAAAGATTAGGATAAGATTGGCTTCACGCTGTAAAAGCAGGCACAACTCCTTTGATCCCAGTCTTTTTGCTAGCGCCAATGTGTTCACAGGAGTTGTTTTTTCTTGATTTTTCCACATAATGTGAATAAAATTATGAACGATTTATTGAAGAAGCGGGGGAAAATTTGGTTTTTCAACTTGCGATTCCTGGCGGATGTTAATAGAGCGTGGTTTGCTTTTTATCGTCTGCCTGGATGCAAGTTCCGCTCGATCATCCGGTGAAAGAGAGACGCGTCCGATGACTTTTGCGAATGCGACTCAGCTGCAAGAGCACTTCAATCAATTGTGCGGCGGCGTCGCGAACCGGCTCAGCCGGCGCGACATTGAAGATGTGATGGAAGAAAACGGAATCCGGCTTCAGGATGTCGACGAAAAGCATCAGATCTGGGATTTGCTATACGCGGCTTGCCTGCGCACCGGCGTGGATTGATCACGCGCCGAAGGAAATATAATGTCATCGGGTTTTCGCTTGCGAATGAGGCGGAGGTGTGATTGGATTGCCAGCTAATGTTTATTGAAAGGTTGATTCCGCGCGCGCCGCGAGGCAATAAATTGACAGGATGAACAGGATCAATAGGATTTTAACGCCGGCCGTTCGCAATGATCATAAGCGGCGTATTCTGTGTATATTGTCGTTTCGATGATGTTTCGACATTTTGATCATAGGAAACGGACTCTCGTTTTTATCCCGTCAATCCTGTTGATCCTGTCAAAAAAAAAGTATGCGCGTAACATCAAGTGATAATTGTAGTTACACGGTGGATCAAATCTGTTCTTTGTGCCGTCGTGTCTTTGTGGTTATTTTTCGAGGCGTCTTGATGAGGGCGCGGCTTGGATGAAAAGGACCGCCGGATATGCCGTATGTTGTGACCGGCCGTTGCGACAAATGCAAGTATACAGACTGTGTTGAGGTCTGTCCGGTGGACGCGTTTCACGAAGGCCCCGATCAGCTCTACATTAATCCGGATGTCTGCATTGATTGCAATGCATGCGTTGCGGAATGCCCTGTGGAGGCGATCTTCGAGGAATCGGATGTTCCGGAGCGCTACAGGGAATATATCGAAATCAACGCCGAGCGGTCGGCGGATTTGCCGGAAATAACGGAAAAGAAGAACCCTTTGCCTACGGCGCGGACGCTTGAGGAGATCCTCAAGGAAGAAGAGGGCTAGCGCCGGTCAGGCGGAAAAAAAGCAAGACTCCTCGGCGCGTATGGCGCAAGGGAAAGGTCTGCTTCGACATTAAACAGGTTTGGGAAGCGGGAGCGCAGCCGGACGGCATGGCGTGCGAAGCATCGCGGAGCGTGCCGAAGCCGCGCGGGAGCCGTTGTGTGCCGATGCCGCGAGGTTCGAGTTGTTTGACCCGGCGCGCGGCGTAGGATGATTGAGTTGCGATTTCCAACGGCTTCACGCGGTGCGGGCGCGTTGACCGTCCGTAACGGCGCGTGGGAATTTTGCGGCGGCGATGGCTGACGCGCGCGGCATGTGGTTTTTCGCGCTGGCGCGCGCTCGACTTCGCCGCGGCTCTCCTGGCTTCCCCCCGAAGGGACATGCATGAAAAAAACATTGATCAACGTCGAGCGGCACGAGGTGCGCATTGGCATCCTCGAAGACGGCGAATTGCGTCAGCTCTTTGTTGAAGACCCCGAAAGACGCACGTTAGTGGGCAATATCTACAAAGGCCGGGTGAATGACGTGCGCCCCGGCATCCAAGCTGTGTTTGTCGATCTTGGATTTTCGAAGAACGCCTTTCTGCATTTTGACGATGTGCGGATCGAGGCGGTGAACCAATGCCTTCCGCGCAAGGACAAGCTCACGGAGAAAAAGATCGAGGAAAAGCTGGCGGCGAAAAACAAAAACGCCCCAAGCGCCAAGAGCGCCAAGGGCCGTCAGCGCCGCAGCCGCGGCAGTTCAAAGTTCCTCAGCCCCGCTGATTATCTGAAGAAAGACATGCACGTCATCGTGCAGGTGATCAAGGATCCGATCAGCACGAAGGGTCCGCGCGTGACGTGCAACATCTCGCTGCCGGGGCGATATCTAGTTTATCTGCCATATTCCACGGAGAACGGCGGCGGCGTTTCGCGCAAGATCGAAAACTACAAGGAGCGGCGCCGGCTGAAGCAAATCCTCAACGATATTTCGTCGGATCAGGAGGGTTTCATCATCCGCACGTCCGGCATTGATCGTTCGCAGGATGAGATCAGCGGCGACGTGACGCAGCTCAAGAAAGCCTGGACCAACATCAAGCGGAAGTGCTCGCGGGCCAAGGACGAGGGTCTGCTGTTCAACGATCAGGAGATGATCTCGCGCGTCGTGCGGGACATCCTGCAGCCGGACATGGACGAGATCTGGATCGATGACAAGGCGACGCTGAAGGAAGTGGAGCAGCAGGTCAAGCTGATGATCCCTGAGCTTGCGAAGCGGGTGAAGCTTTATGAAAGCGAAATCGGCTTGTTTGATTATCACGACGCTGAGCGTCAGATCGTGCTGGCGCTGAAGCGCAAGGTCTGGCTGCCCAGCGGCGGCACGTTGATTTTCGATGAGAATGAAGCGATGACGGTGATCGACGTCAACACCGGGAAATATACGGGAAAGGGGAACGCGGACAAGACGATCCTGAAAACGAACCTGGAGGCGGCCGAGGAGATCGCGCACCAATTGCGGCTGCGCGACATCGGGGGGCTGGTGGTTTGCGATTTTATCGACATGGAGTCGAACCGGGATCGCAAGCGGCTGGTGGAGCGGTTGACGGAATGCATGAAGAGCGATCGCGCCAAACACATGATTCTTTCGGTGAATGAATTCGGGCTTGTGGCGATGACGCGCAAGCGCGCGCGCGAATCGCTGCAGAAATTGTATCACCGCGAGTGCCAGGTGTGCGGCGGGTCGGGGCTTGTGCTGAAATGGGGGAAGATCTGGCGCGCGATTCAGCGTGAGGCGGCGTTGTTGTTTTCTCAGGGGAAGGGTCCGTTCAGCCTGCGGCTGAATTCGCGGCTGAAGGCTTATGCCGAGGAGCGCCAGGCCGAAATGCTGGATGTGTGGAAGAAAAAGCAGCGGGTGGAGCTGCAGATTCTCGTGCTGGATTCCTTGCTGGATGATGAGTTCGAGATTGAATATTCCACGAGCGGCAAGGGCGCGAAGGGTCGCGAGGAAACGGCGAAGATTCTGCGCTTCAAGGCCTGGGACGCCGGCGATCATCGCATTTTCCGTCCGCATGTGGAGCGCGCCCGGCAGCTGGCGCCGTATACGGCTTCGAAGGAAGATTCGCATCGAAAGTATCCGGAAGAGCCGCCGGAGCAGCAGCTCAAGCATCCGGAAGAAATCGGCGAGCATCGGGAACTGGAGGACGAGCGCTGGGAACTGGCCGAGGAGCATCTGCAGTGGAAGGAGGCCTTGGGCGCGCCTGCCGCTCCGGAACAACAACCAGCGGCGCCCGATGCGGCGCCTGCGGCGGAAGCAGCAGGAGAAGCGAAACCGGAAGTTCAGGAGCCGCCTGCAAGCAAACGCCGCAGGCGAAAACGCCGGTCCCGCAGCGCTCGCGAAAAGCAGGCGCCGGCCGCGGCTGAACCGGCCGTTGAAACGCAGGCGCCAATCGCAACAGAAGAGCCGCCAACCGAGCTTTCGCCCGAGCTTTCATCGGAGCCGCCTCTGCAGGAAGCGCAGGATGAGCCGCTTGTTGCGGCGCCGGGCGAGGAAGCTCCGTCCGTTGAAGAGCGACCGTTAACACCGGAAGAGAAGAAAAAACGGCGTCGCGGCCGTCGCGGCGGACGCCGGGTACGGTTGGCGCGCGAGCGTCGTGAACAAGCGGAGCGGGCTTCGCAGCAAACTGCTGTAAATAAGGAACAGACGCCGCCCGCCGCAGCGCCGGCGCCGGAGGACAAAAAACCGGGTCAACCTCAGCCTGTGATCGCGGCGCCGGAGGAAAAGCCTGCCCGGCAGGAAAAAAAATCAGTGGAAGAAAAATCGCCTAAGGAGCAGCCGTCCCAGCGCCGCCGGGTGAAGCGCCGCCGGGTCGAGCGCAAAGCGCCAGAGGCGCCCAAGACTCAAGCCGCCGCGCCGGAACATGAGCCGCCGAAAGAGGCTTCGCCCGAAGAGGCGCCTGCGCAGAATAAGACGGCAAAGCAGGCTGCGAAGAAGAGCGTCAAGAAGTCCGCGAAAAAGAAAACGGCGAAAAAGACCTATAAGAAAAAAACGGCGCCTAAGAAAACCGGCGTGAAGAATAAGCCGGCCGCGAAAAAGAAAACGGCGGCCCCAAAAACCACAAAGAAGTCCGCTTGATCGGGCTTTCCGGAATGCATGAATGGATCCGTCGCTCGCCGCCAAGTTGATCGCTGTGCCGTTGATCGGGGGGGCGACGGGGTATTTGACGAATTATATCGCGGTGCGGATGCTGTTCCGACCGCGGCGCGAGCGGCGTTTGCTGGGATTCGTGCGTTTACAGGGATTGGTTCCGCGGCGCCGCGACGACATTGCCGAGCGGATCGGCGAGACGGTCGAGGCGCATCTGTTGTCGCACGAGGACATCAAACGGGCGCTGGATGATCCGGAGGCGCAGTCGAGCGTTGAACGGATGCTGCATGAGCGCTTGAATCAGATGCTGGATGAGAAAATCGCGCGGATGAATCCGATGTTCGCCATGATCATGAAGGGCGATGTGCGTCAGCGGATTCATAAAACGTTGATGGAAGAGCTGTTGCGCGCGTTGCCGGCGATCACGGAAAACATGATGGATTCGTTGGAAGAGCGGCTTGATTTTCGCGCGATCGTGGTGGAGAAAATCCGCGATTTCGATCTGGACCGTTTCGAGGAAATCATCCTGCGGATCGCGTCGCGGGAATTACGCGCGATAGAGGTTCTCGGCGGCGCGCTGGGTTTCGGGATCGGTTTGTTGACGGATCTGCTGTTTCTTTTCTAAGGTGTGCGGATTCGCTTCGTAAAGAAATTGACTTCGGCTTTCCCTCGTTTTATGTTCGGATTTCAATCTTGTTTGCGAGGTGATTATGGCGCGCATCATGCCTTTTCATGGGTACTTGCCCCAGCCGTCGTTGGCGGACGCGATCGCCAGCGTGCCGTACGACACGGTCACGGTGGACGAGGCGCGGTCGCTGGCGGCAGGCAACGAGCTTTCTTTCCTGCATGTCGTGAAGCCGGAGATCGACTTCCCCAATGATTCAAGCGTGACGCCGGAGCTGATCTCTCGCCGCGCGTCGGATAACTTAAAGCGGCTGATCGGATCGGGCATGCTTGTGCAGCGGCTCAAACCGTGCTTCTTCATTTATCAGCAGGTGATGGGCGAGCATGTGCAGTATGGCCTGGCGGCGGGGGCGTCGACGGCGGAATATCGCGACGGCAAGATCAAGCGTCACGAGCTGACGCTGCGCGCCAAGGAAGACATGATCATGCGTCATATGTCGGCGATGTGCAGCGACGCCGGTCCGGTGTTGCTGATTTATCCGCAAAGCGACGCGATCGACGCGCTGGTGAAGGAGCAGATCGCGCATGACCCTGAGTTGGATTTCACTTCGAAAGATAAAGTACGTCACACGGTGTGGCAGATCGACGACGCCGGCGCGGTGCGGAGACTGATGGAGCTGTTCGAGGCGATTCCCGCGCTCTATATCGCGGACGGGCATCATCGCGCTTCCGCGGCGTCGCGTATCGCGGAAAAACGGATCGCGGAAAGCACCACGCACGTGGGCGATGAGGATTATAATTTTTTCCTCGCGGTGATGATTCCTGACAATCAGCTGCGGATTCTGGACTATAACCGGGCGGTGAAGGACTTGAACGGCCTGGCGCCGGATGAGTTCCTCGGCAAGCTGGAGGAACATTTCACCATTGCGGTTTTGGGCGCTAAGGATTGCGAGGCGGCGCGTCCGCGCGGCAAGGGCGAGTTCGCCTTGCTGCTCGACGGAGTATGGCGCCGGTTGACGATCAAGCCGGAGCGCGTGCCGGATCATCCGGTGGATTCGCTGGATTGCGCCTTGCTGCAGAAACTTGTGCTGTCGCCGATTTTAGGGATCGAGAATCCGCGCGAGGATCCGCGAGTCGATTTCATCGGCGGCATTCGCGGCTTGAAGGAGCTTGTGCGGCGTTGCGAGAAGGATTGCCGGGCGGCGTTCGCGCTTTATCCCACGACGCCTCAGCAACTGTTCCAGGTCGCGGACGCGGGAGAACTGATGCCGCCGAAATCGACATGGTTCGAGCCCAAGCAGCGCTCCGGGCTGATCGTGCGCACCTTTCATTAAGCGCGGGCGCGAGGTTTGACGCTGCTATTCATGATCTGGCGCAGTCAAAACGGCTGCGCCAGATTTCGTTTTGTCCGAATGGGAAGAGTACACATCCGAGGGCGGCTGTGCCACATTCATAAGGACGCGGATAGGACTTTTGAGAACCGCTCGATACATTGCCGCAATGCCGTCTGGGCCGCTCCTTGACGGTCGCGGTACTGATTGGGATGCCTTTCGAATGCAATGTGAAGTTAACGGATCAGTCTAATAAGATGAACATCACACTCCGCGTTGCTTTGGATCCCAGATGATTTTGTGTATTTGGAGCTGCAGACGGGCGGGGAGCTTGTCTTCGAGCATCCATTCGGCGATGCGGCGCGGATCGATGGCGCCGAAAACGGGCGAGAGCAGCACGGCGTTGCAGCGTTGCTGCAGCGCATGCTCGCGGATGACGCCGCGCGCCCATTCGTAATCGGCGCGGTCCGCGATGACGAATTTCACTTCGTCGCGCGGCGCGAGCAACTCGATGTTGCGCCAGTCGTTGCGTTCGCATTCGCCACTGCCGGGGCATTTCAGGTCCATGATGCGGATGGCGCCGGCGGGCAAAACGTCGATGGAGAGCGCGCCGCTGGTTTCAATGAGCACCTGATATCCCGCGTCGATCAGCGCTTGCGCAAGGGCGGGGCAGTTTTTTTGGAGCAATGGTTCGCCGCCGGTGATTTCAACGAGCGGGCAGTCCAGGCGCGCGACGGCTTCGAGAATTTCGCCAAGGCTCATCTCCCGTCCGCCGGTAAAAGCGTAATCCGTATCGCACCAGACGCAGCGCAGGTTGCAACCGGCGAGGCGCACAAACACGCAGGGCAGCCCGGCCCAGGTGGATTCGCCTTGCACGCTTTGGAAGATTTCGTAAATCGCGAGCGTGCCGCTGATGCGATCGGCGTTCATGACGCGAGCCTTTCCATTTGGACCACGTGGCCCCAGCCGTTGTATTGCAGATCGTGGGTGAGCAGCAAGGTCTGATGGCGGCCGGCGAGTTCTCGCAGCGTTTCGCGGATGGCGTTGAGCCGCTCTTCGTCGCAGTTGACGAATGGATCGTCGAGCAGGAAGGGCCAGCGCGCTTCTCCGGCGAGTTCGCGCGCGAGGGCGAAACGCACCGCGAGGAAAAGCTGGTCGCGGGCGCCCTGGCTGAGCGCGTCAGGATCGACGGCGGCGGCCGCGCGGCCCTTGGCCAGCGGACGGTATGCGTCGTCGAAGTTGAGTTCGCTATAGCGTCCGGCGGTGATGGCGGAGAAATATTCGCCGGAGCGTTGGCCGAGCTGCTTGAGGTGCAGGCGCTGAAAATCGCGTTCGCACTCCTGCAAGTTTTCCAGCGCGATTTCCAGCGCCTGGCAGACGCGCCGTAATCGCTGGAGCTCTTCGGTTTGATCTTCGATGCGCTCTTGCAGCGATTCCATGTCGTCGCCGGGGGCTCGGGGGATCGAAGCGGCTTCGGATTTCAGTTCGAAGTAGGCGTCGCGCAGCTCCGCGATGCGGCTTTCAAGGCTTTCCGCCTTCTCGCGTTGTTCGGTCATCTTGTCCGAAAGCTGAGCGGGATGATCGGCCAGCGGACGCAGGTTCGGCTTCTCCTTCAGCAAATCGTCCATGGCGTTGCCCACGCGATTGTATTCCAACTCCTGCTTGCCAGCCTCGCGCCGCAGGTCGTCTAGCTTCTTTCCGCGTTCGAGTTGCGTTTGCAGGATTTCAGCGCGCGTGCGGATCTCGCGGAACTCACGCAAGCGCCGCAGGGTTTCCGCCGCGTCGCCCTCTTCGCCGATGAACGCGCTGACCTCTTCCAGTTCGGCGCGGATGGCTTCGTCCAGCTCGGCCACGGTGATGGAGAGCGATTCGTCTTTTTCGTCGATTAACGTTTGCAGCCGCCGTTGCTCATCTTGCAGGCGGCGGAATTCGCGCCAGTCCAAACGCACGTCGTCAATCGGGCGGCTCTCGAAATCGTTATACACCTCGTCATACGCCTCGATCTGCTCCTGCAGTTCGCGGCGGCGCCCGCCTTCGCTGTCCTTGCCGTCGAGCTCTTCGATTTTTTCGTTCAGGCGCGCGGTTTTTTCACGCAAGCCGCGCAGCTCGACAAAGGCTTCGAGGACCGCCTTGCTTTGCAGGTCCACACCCTCAACGTCCCATTCTTCCTCAATCGCCTCGAGTTCATTGTTCATGCGCTCCTTGCGCGCTTCCAGTTCGCTGTGCTGGATTTCCTTTTGCGCGTCGCCAGTGGGACGCAGGAAATACGTGGCGCCGAAACAGGCGAGCAGCACGCAGATCAGCGAGACGATGCCCGTCATGCTGAGACCGAAGATGAGCAGGAGGAGGACGGCGAACGCCGTGCCGATGAGGAAAACGGCGTAAGTCAGGATTTGCTGATGTTGAGTCTGGCGGCGGCGGTTTTCCTCGAAACGGCGGAAGTCCTCCTCGATGTGAAGGCTCTCCTGCCGGATTTCACGGGCGCGATGCCATTGCTCGGAGAAATTTTCCGGCAGCTGCGCCAGCGGACCAAACCCGTCGATTTTCGCCTGGGCTTCGTCGCGCTCCTCGCGCAGTTCTTGTGAGCGTTGATCCGCAGTCTCCAATTCGCTCCGGAGCTGCTGGAAGCGTTCGAGGCGCGCGATGAAATCTTCGGGCTGGTCGACGAAGCGGATGAAGCGCGTGGCGATTTGGCGCCGGACCTCTTCGAGTTTCTCCTGATTTTCCTTGCGCGTTTCTTCGGCCAGGCGGCTTTGCCCACTGAGCGATTCGAACTGTCTTTGCCGGCGGTCGAGCTCCTCGAGCCGCGCCTCAAGGTCTTCCGGGGCGTTGAGCAGCGCGGGGAAGCGCTCTTCAAGGCGCTCGCGCAAACGCTTCACTTCTTCCTCGCGCTCGACGCGTTCGCGTTCCTGTCCGCGCAGCTGGCTGAGCTGTTCGGTCGTTTTTTCGCGTTGCTGGGAGAGGGCGTAGAGTTTTTCCAGCGTCTGGAAGCGGCGGCGCGCCTGATCGAGCGCGGCAGTGGAGCGCTCCAGGCCGTCCTCCACTTGCGTCATTTGCTCGGCCAGGCTGTCCTGCTTAAGCGAATTGGCGCGGATTTCCTCGAGCCGGGCGCGCATGGTTTTGATGGAATGGTCCAGCGTTTCGATGCGGCGTTCGCGCAAGGGGCGCCGGGTGAATTTGTTGTAGTGCGTCAGCTCGGTGTAGCGCTCGGTGAGCCGCTCGACGATGCGCTCGAGGCTGCCGCGCTGCATGCCGGCCGTGACGCGGCGCACTTCGGCGTCGATCTGCACGTCCATTTGCGCTTGGCGGAGGAAGTGGGAATTGAGCAGAAATTCGGGCGTCGCCGCGCCGAGGATGCCGCTGACGGCGTCGCGATAGGCCTGGGCTTCGCCGCGCTTGTAGGTCTTGCCGATGTTGTCGCTGAAGATCGTTTTGACTGCTTTGCCTTTGCCGTTGAGCCGCTCGATGCAGGCGTTGCATTTGTCGAAGTCGTGCTGGAAGCGGAAACGTTTATCGCCGGCTTGCAGGATCAGCTCGCCGCCAAATTTGGCGCGGCCATCCCAGGGCTGCGCAGCTTTGCGTTCGGCGGGATCGTAGATGCCGAAAATCAAACTAATGATCGCGCGCAGCAGGGTGCTCTTGCCGGATTCGTTGGGGCCGGTCACGACGTTCAGCGCGCCAGGCCTGAATTCGATCGTGCGCTTCGGATCCTTCAAGCACCCGAATCCGTCAAGACGAACGGAAAGTATGTCGATGGTTTTTGCCATCAAATATAATCCTATCTTAAGGCACGCCGCTGAAGCCTCGCATGATTATCACAGCAAAAAACGGCGGGATCATTACAACGGCCATTGCAACGTCGAGGGGAAATTCAGCAATATACGCCGGAACGGCCAAGTAGCATCCCCTTTTTAAGGTGTGACTTCGCATTGATTTAAATTCCCAACGGCTCCAGTCTAAGATATACTTGTTGTCATCAATTTGCACGATCAACATTTCTGGATTATTATTACGGGTATTGAAGTCGCGCATTTCCACTCCGTCTGTATGAAATGCATCCGGCAAATCAGAATATGTCGCTCCGTTCGCCTTAAATTCTGGCGGTATTATTTGAGGATATTTAGAAATTTGGGCATTGATGTCTTTCCCTTCGCCACGTTTGAAAACGGAAACATGTTTATTGCTCGCGTCAAATATGATTATGGATTTTTCCTCACCTGAATTTTGTTTTAGCGGGAGCTCATTAGCAGTATCAATAATGCGTTTCATTAATTCCGGTTCCAGCACTATAAAGCGAATGCGAGGCTCCATACCCGAGCCATAATAATTACTGGGATCACAAGCGTCGCGGCTATAGGTGCTATTCAATTGAATCGCGATCCAGCCATCCTTTGTTTGGTAGATTTTTTCAGGCGTCCAGTCTTCTTCGATTGTGTAATGCTCGAGAATCATTCCGCCAAGACATCCCTGAGACACAAAACTGCCGATCAACAGAAGTGCGATTTGCAGCGTGCGTTTCATTCGTTTTCCTCGCTCCGCATAAACTCCGCCAGGGCGAGTTTGAGCGCGAGATTCAAGGGGGCGACTTCCTCGGGCTTGGCGGGTTCGATGCGCTTTTTCATGCGTTTGATGAAGGCGCCGCGGATCGTGGGCTCTTGCGACCATTGTTCGAGCTGGCCGCTTTGCCAGACGAGGGTCTGGTCGTCAAGCTCGAGATGAAAGCAGCGTTCGCTGAGGTATTCCTGCACGTCGGCGAGAGGCAGCGGCGTTTCGACGGAGCCTTCAAGCGCAACCTTGGCGATGCAGCCCTCGGGCAGCTCCTCGCAGAGACGGTCAGCCAGCGCCTCGGCGGATAGGTCGTCGAGCGCGGTCAGGTCGATCTGGCGCTCGATCACCTCGCGCGCGTCGAAGGGGTGCGTCTCGATGCGAGCGCCCTTGCCGTCGAGCTCGGCGACAACAAGCACGCGCGGCGCGGAGTCGCGCGCCTTTTTGCGTTCGAGGCTGCCGCAATAGGCCGCGACGCACTGCTCGCCGTCCCATTGGCGGAAAGAGTGGTAGTGACCGAGGGCGATGTAGTGCATCCGGCTTTGCAGCAGCAGCTCAATGCGCAAGGGCGCCTCCAGGCTGCCGTCGTCCCATTCGGGATTCAACACGACGCTGCCGTGGATCAGGGCGACATGCACGCCGGGCAGGTCTTTGCGCTGGAATTCATCGAACGGCTTTTTCGAACGCGCGGGCGAGTAGGCCATGCCGTAAAAATAGACTTTCTCGCCGTTGATGTCCAGCGTCAGCGGCTCGTCGATGTTGGGGCGGGTGATGATGTGCGCGCTGGGGAATTCTTCATGGCGATACACGCAATCGGTGTAGAAATAGCCGTCGTGGGTTCCGGGAATCATGACGGCGGGCTTGTTCGCATCGGCGAGGCGCTGAAGCTGCGCGCGGAAAAAATCGAGTTCCCTTTTTTGCGGGGCGCGTGTTTCAAACTGGTCGCCGGTCATGAGCACGGCGTCGATGCGGCGGTCCGGTTCGAGCGCGAAGTCGATCGCGCGGAGCAGGGCCTGGGCGAATTCTTCGGCGCGCTCCCCGGCTTGATCGCCGAGTCGCTCGGAGTTCCAGCCGAGGTGCAAATCTCCCAGATGTAACAGCCGCACAGGCATGCGATGGCCTCGTCCGTTTTTTGCACGTCGTGGAGATTACTCGCATGTTTGCGCAGTGTTGTCAAACGGAACGGGCGTTTACACGATGTTCTAAAATCGCCGGCCGGAGGTGATGCCTTGGGCGGCGAGTTTGAATTCGTCGGGGCTGGTGGCGAATTCGAGCGCGCATTCGAGCGAGATTTTGCGGGCGTTGTAGAGCGCCAGCAGGGATTGGTTGAAGGTCTGCATGCCGTATTGCCGGCCTTCGTTGATGAATTTGTTGAGCTCGAGGGTGCGTCCTTCGTAGAGCAGTTTCTTGATCGTGGGCGTGCAGATCATGATTTCGATGGCGGGGATGCGCCCGTTTCCGCCGGCCCGGGGCATGAGGCGTTGCGAGATGACGCCTTGCATGCAGAGCGATAGCTCCAACCGGATTTGGGGGTGGAGATAGGCGGGGAAGTAGTTGATGATGCGTTCGACGGTTTGCACGGCGTCGAGGGTGTGGAGCGTGGAGAAGACCAAATGTCCGGTTTCGGCGGCTTGAATGGCGGTCTGGATCGTTTCGAGGTCGCGCATTTCGCCGATGAGGATGACGTCGGGCGATTGGCGCAGAACACGTTTGAGGGCGTCGGAAAAGTCGTGCGTGTCGAAGCCGACCTCGCGTTGCGAGATGATGGCTTTGTTGTCCTGATGGAGGTACTCGATCGGGTCTTCAATGGTGACGATGTGGCAGCAGCGCACGTTGTTGATGTGTCCGATCATGGATGCGAGGGTGGTGGATTTTCCGGAGCCTGTGGTGCCGGTGACGAGGGTCATGCCGCGCGGCTTGTCGGCCAGCTCCTGGACGGCATGGGGGAGGTTGAGATCCTCGAAGGACTGGACGCCGGCGAGGACGTGGCGGAAGACCATGCCGATGGTGCCGCGCTGCTTGTAGCAGTTGACGCGGAATCGTCCGACGCCGCGGACGCCGAGGGCGAGGTCCATTTCGAGGCCTTTCATGAACTGGCGCCATTGGTCTTCGGTCATGATGTTTTGGCCGATTTCGTCCATATCCTCCACGGTCATCATTTCGTATTCGGAGGGCTGCACCGAACCGTCGATACGCATGCTGGGGCGCGAGCCGGCTTTGAGGAACAAGTCCGATGCTTCGCGGTCCACCATGTCTTGCAGCAAATCTTCCAGGTTGATCATTTGTGCGCTCCATTCAGAAATTCACGGCTCGGCGCGGCTTTACGGGCGCAGAGCGTTCCAGCACATACAGTGAGTTTTTTTATCGCTGATTTGCGGTGAAAAATCAAGCGTTATTGGCGAGCGGGTCCGGATGGATTTCGGCATGGGCGGGGCGCGAGGGCGCCGTTTTTGACGGGAGGATGCGATTAACTTGAGGTTGAGGGGTGAACGGAGCGGCTGTTGAGCGTTTTTTTGACGACGGCGGTCAGGGTTTTGAGGTTCCAGGGCTTGAGGACGAATTCCCGGACGCCGATTTCTTTGGCCCGTTCTTCGGAGATGCGTTCATTGTAGCCTGTGCAGAGGATCACGGGCATGTCATGGCGGATGGCGATGATTTCCTGGGTCAGCTGGTCGCCGGTCATGCGGGGCATGGTCATGTCCGTGATGACCAGGTCGAAAGCTCGAGGATTTTCGCGAAAGAGCTCGAGCGCTTCGACGCTGTCTGTTTTGGCGACCACTTTGTATCCGCTGTTGATGAGCATCCGGCTGGTCAGATTGGCGAGTATTTTCTCGTCATCGACAAACAGGATGCGTTCATTTGCGTCGGTGATCTGTATTTCTCCCGATGGATTTTCATCGGATGTTTTGGTTTCGATTTTCGGCAGATAGACTTCGAACGTGGTTCCCGCATTAACGGCGCTTGTGCATGCAATGGCGCCGTTGTGGCTTTTAACGATTCCGTGAATGACCGACAGGCCGAGGCCGGTTCCGCGTCCGAGTTCTTTTGTTGTGTAGTATGGTTCGAAGATGCGGCCCATGACCTCCGCGGGCATGCCGGTTCCGGTGTCGCGGATGGTGAGCTTGAGATACGGCCCCGGGGCGAGCTCCAATCCGCGCTGCGCAGCGTTTTCGTCGATCGTCGCTTCGCTGAGCTCGACTTCGAGCACACCGCCCTCTTCCATGGCGTGCACGGCGTTGGTGCAGAGGTTGAGCATGATTTGATTGATTTGAGTGGGATCGGACATGACCTGGCCGGACGCGGCGAGGTTGTGCTTGATTTCGATCGTGCTTGGAATGACGGAGCGGAGCATCGTGAGGGATTCTTTGACGACGGTGTCGAGTGAAACGGGCATATATTTTGTTTCGGTCATGCGGCTGAAGGTGAGGATTTGCTTCACGAGTTCCTTGGCCCGGTCTCCGGCTTTGATCACTTCTTTCATGTCGTTGAGCGATTTCTCTTTGTTTTGAATTTCGTGCATGGCCAGCTCGGAGAAACCGATGATGGCGGAGAGGATGTTGTTGAAGTCGTGGGCGATGCCTCCGGCCAAGGTGCCGATGGCCTCCATTTTTTGCGCTTGGGTGAGGCGCGCTTCAAGCTCCCGTTTTTCTTCATCGACTTTTTTGCGATCAGTGATGTCGCGAATGATGCCGACGATGAATTTTTCGCCGTTTTTGTCGGTGTAGAGGGCTTTTTTGGTGACAAGGGTGTGAACAGCGCCCTGGACGTCGGTGAAGTGTTCTTCATTCAGATTTTCCTGGCCGGTCGTCAGCACGAGTTCATCCTTGGACCAAAAAACATCGGCCTCCTCTTTGGGACTGTAGTCGTAATCGGATTTTCCCAAAATTTCATCGCGGGAATGCCCCATGAAGGCGCACATGGCGTTGTTGACGAGCACCCATCGATGTTCGCGGTCTTTGACGAATACGGGATCGGCGACGGTGTTGATGATTTCACCCAGATAGTTCCTGGATTCGGCGAGGGCTTCTTCGGCTTGTTTGCGCGCCGTGATGTTGGTGATGAAGCCTTCAATCGTGTGTGGGCGCCCATTTTCATCGTAACTCAAGCGGGCGCCGATGGAAACCCAGATGATGCTTTTATCCTTGCGATAGAGCTGGTTTTCGAAGTTTTCGATTTTGCCGTGTTTGATCAGTTCGGCGATGAATTGTTCGCGCATTTTCGAATGGACGTAGACCTGGCTTCCGATGTCCGTGACGCATGCGTTGAGTTCCTCGGGCGAGTCATAGCCCAGGATACGGGTCATTGCCGGGTTGGCGTTGAGGATGCGGCCGTCGATCGTCGTTCGAAAAAGCCCTTCGGGGGTGTTTTCAAAGATTCCGCGGTATTTTTCTTCGCTTTGGCGCAGTTCGACCATGGATTGTTTGATCTTGCTGGTCATGAGGTTGAATGTCTTGGCCAGGACGCCGATTTCATCGTGGGATTTGACATTGACGGCTTGATCGAAGTCGCCGCCGATGACTTTTTCCGCGACATCCGTCATCTGCCGGATGGGGCGCGTGATGCTCCAGGTGAGCAGGATAAAGGTCATGCCGACTAGAATAGTGATGATCGCGCCTGCCACGCTCATCACGCGGATCATCCTTTGCCGGCCGCTGGTCAGCCAGGCGCGGTAGGTCTGGAGTTCGTCTTCATAGACGCTTGTGCCAATGACCCAGTCCCAGGGCGCGTAATAGGCCAGACGGGCGATTTTCCATCGCGGCTCGGATTCTCCGAGATTTTGCCAGCGATAGCGCACCGTGGTCATTTCACCGGGTTTAAGCGCGGTCGCTTTGCTGATGATCTCCTGAATGACATAGCGGCCGTCACTGTCGACGTTGGTCCAGATGTCTTCGCCGTCCCGCTCGCCTTTGTATGAAATGATATATCGTCCCTTGTCTTCGCCTCCGCCGCCCAGGACATAGACGTAGCCGGTTTTCCCGACTTTGGTCTGAAGGATCGCATGCCTGACTCGCGATTCGACGGCTTTTTGTTTGACGCCGACGTAAAGCATGCCGGCCAGTACGCCAGCGGCGTCTTTGATCGGTTCATAGGCGGTCAGGTACCATGCATTGACGACGTAAGCGCGGCCGTGGTAGGTTTTGCCGTTGAGGATGGCTGAAATCACCGGATTGTCCGCGCCGTCGGGATTGACGGCTGGAATATAGGTGCTGATGGCGCGTTGATTCGCGGAATTTTCCACGGTCGTGGCGATGCGCAGCATATCGCCTTTTTCGTTCATGCGTTGAAAGATGGTGGCTGTTTCGCCGACGAGTTGGGTCACTTCGTCGACAATCGGCGTGTTAACGGCTAAATCCCTGTTTTGTCCGAGCCATGTTTCGCCGACGATGAGTTTGGGCAAGTTTAACTCGACGGATTCATTGGTGAATTGATTGATCGCCGTCCACTGGATCGTCTCGGGCGAAAGACTTACGTTTCCGGCGCTGGCAAGCAGATGCCGGGCCACGTTCAGGTTATAGTCCACTTGTTGTTGAACCGCTTCGTTTTCCGTGCGCACGAGATGGTATACGCCCTGGGTGATATGATCCAGGTCGGCGTCGATCAGGCCGTCGACTTCTTTTTGAGCCAATTGGTTATATTGACCGCCTTGCCATACGGCGAGCGTGACGAGGGCGATGGCTGTGATCATCACTCCGCTTGCGCCCATGAGGGCGAACTTGACGCCGAGTCTCATGTTTCTTGAGGCATGATTCCTGAGGGAGGGCGGCTGGGATTCGTCTTGGCTTTTGAGCATGTCGGGCCTCTCGTGGCTTGCCGGTCGATGCACGTCTTATTTGTGCGTCGCGATTGACAATCCATCGCGATCATTCAACGGATCCTTTGTTTGGCATGGCTGCTGCTGGCCGCTCGTCGCTAAAATGGTTGTTCGGCGTTGTTTATCGTTAATGAGAAAGCGGCTTTCCTCAAATTTACCCCGTTTTTAGGCCGGGATTCAAGAGAAATCAATGCTGATGTCCGATGCCTGATGTTGATATAGTGATCGTGTTTGATGTTTGCGCTTATTATTAAAATCTCTCGAATATTTTAACAGATTCAGAACTGGCGATGTTTGTCTTGAAACACCTTTCGTTCTGATCGGCAATTTTCAAGATACGGTTTAATTTTTCAGGCTGGTTCCGCTTTTGGGGCGGTTGCTTCTCGCGTTCTTGCGCCGTGGGCGGCGCCGGTGCGAGGGGCGGTTGAGGTTCAGGCAGGCGTCGAGGCCTTGCTGGAATTGCTTATGATTGGCGTAAGGGGGCCACTCGATGGTCCAGTCGCGAGGGCCATTGTCCGTGAGACGGCAACCGGCGCTGCGCAGCTGGGCGCTTTGTTCTGCGTTGATTTGCCCGTTCCATTCGAGCGTTGCGCTGTCGCCGCCGAGCAGCAGTCGTCCCTGACGCCGTCCGCGCAGGAGCAGGAGGATGGCGTGATCCTGGAGCTCGATCGACGCGGGGCGGCGGTCGAGGATGTCGAGAATGAGCTCCAGCACATGTTCGCGGAATTCTTCGTCGCTGAGTTTTTCCATGGCTTCGGAGAGCTCTGGGTCGTTGATCAGGATGTTGCGCCGGGCTTCAGGGGTGAGCGTTCGCCATTCTCCACTGCCGCCTTTGCGCAATTGCTGATCCTGCGCCAGGGCATCCAGGGCTTCGCGGCAGGTTTTTTCCGCGAGGCCCGTTTCTTTCGCCAGCATCTGCGGGGTGCGGGCGTTGGCGCGGGCCAGCGCGTTCAGCACGGCTTCATTGGGTTCGATCCACGCCGGCGGAGATTTCGGCCGGGGGGGAAGAGCGGCCACGCTGCGGCGGGAAGGTTTGTTTTTTTCCGGGGGTGATGCGGCGGGTTTGACGGGTTTTTCTTTTTCGTCATCCGGCGGATATGCATACGGCAGAAACCACTTTTTGAAAAACGCCCCGACCAGGCGGAAGAAGGCGATGATGTTGCGGATCAGATTCATTGCGGTTCGACGATCTTTCAGGAAATTTTGAGCTGAACGTAGCCGCGCGAGGATTTGCTGTCAATGATGAGATCGGATGTTTGAAACGGCCGGGATAGAAATGCGATGGACGTCTCTCCCTGTCCTCTCTTGCGCCCATTCAGGACTTGTTCATTGGTCATGCCAACCCAAGGCTGCGCTTAGCGCTTGCCCCGGGCTTTGCTCCCATGGCCCATTCAGGGCCGTATGAATCAGGACAGTGCGTTTGAGAGATGATTGTTCGGTTGAAAAGTTTTTCGTACTCGTACTCAGCGTAGCGGCACTCGTACTCGAATTTATCGCTTTCGTGCCAGTTTGTGATTTATCATCGCATACGCGTACGAGTACGATTATAAATTCATGGCCTTTCAACAGAGCAAGAGATGATCTACTTCGCAGTATCGGTTGTCGTGTTCGATGGATCATGCGTCATTAATTGCTGTATTTCCTCCGTGCCATACTGCGTCACGAACGCTTCCATCGTCATGCCGCTGCCATCCTCCGGCGCGAGCGAGGGATCGGCGCCCTGCTGCAATAAATCTCCAACGATCAAATCATCTTGAATCAAAATCGCGACATGCAGCGGGGCATAGCCCTCCTTGCTGCGCTTGTTGATGTCCGCGCCGTGCTCGATCAGCCAGTTCGCGCCATCCCAGTCGCTTTTCTCCACGGCCAGACAAAGCGGCGTCAGACCGCGCGCATTTTCCCCGCGCTGGTTCACATCCGCGCCATCCTCCAGCAAGATCGCGGTGAATTCGGGCGATAATCGCGCCGTTTGATTACTGCGCTGAGATGCAATAGTAGAAAACTGGCTGGGATTAGCCGGCGACATCGCGTCACGCGTGCCCCCCATAATCCGCAACAGCCAGGTATCGCCATTTTCGTCGATGGCAGACGGATCCTTAATCAAATTCCGGACCAGTTCCGGAGATGCTTGAGCGTTTGTGTTCAGTGACCTGATCTGGAAACATCGGGTCAATTGCTTATCGCTGATGGTCACGCCGTGCTCGATCAATATTTCCGCCATCGTTGTGTTGCCGACTAATAACGCGCCTTGCAGCGGACTCAACGATCCATATTGCGACACTTCATTCACATCCGCTCCATGCTCGATTAAAATCTTCGCCGCTTTCGCTTGTTGTTGCGCTGAAAACCCTCGATTCAAGATCAGGTTCATCAACATTGTGCGTCCGTACCGCCCCTGGTTATTGGGATCGTATCCCTTGTCCAGCATCAGCTCCAATAAATCCAGCCGGTCGCGGCGGATAATAAAATGAATGATAAACGGCTCCACGAGCTGCACCGTCTTCGCGTCCGCATACTCCAGGGCCAATTGAACAATCCGTTCGTGATTTGACATCACCGCCGCGTCCATAATCGATTTATCCTGCAATACCAGCCATCGATTCTTACGCTTCAGCTCAAATCCATCCTTCAGCAGCGCCTCGAGACGCGCAGCGTCGTTCATGCGGATCGCGGCATACATCCCGGGATAACGCCACCCCCAGCCGCAAAAAAACACGGCCTCGAATAAAAACACAACCATCAGCAGGACGGTCAGCTGCGCCTGCCAATCGGCGAGCGTGCGCGGACAGCCCAGGCGGGATAAATAGGCCAATCGCTCGCGCAATTTCCACTTTTTGGTTTGATGCACCTCGGCGTCGCCATCCATCGCAAACACCGCCGCATGCGCCTGGCGCCAGTTTTCACGCAATAGACGGAAAAGCTGCACATTGATCACTGCGAGCAGCACGCCCAGCACGCAAAGCGTCACGGCGCCGGGATAAGTCTCCACATCAAAAAACCAAAACGCGATGAATTCGGCGCAACCGCCGCAAACCAGCGGCAAGCCAAGCGCCAAGGCGACCGATACGGGATGAACAAGCAACACCCAGCGTGCTGTGTCGATGAACACGTTGCCCCGGCGATGTTTCGGATTGACGCGCCGCCGGATCAGCCAGGGCAGAAAGTTCTGATTCAGCAAAAACAACAGCGCCAGGGCGTTCAGAGCGACCCATCCCAGCAGCAAGAAATTGCTTGGTCCGATCCATTCCAGGATTTTCACCCTATGCCCTGCTTGAAAAAAGCGCAGATAAAACGGCGCGCAGAAAAGCATGATCAACGGCAGCACAAACACATACTGTAGAAACCAGCTCAGCGTCGTATGCACCCGGAAAAAGGCCTGGAAGTATTCGCGCGGCTCCACGAGCGTGAGCGCGAGCTGCTCGCGCATATCACGCTCCGTGCAGGCCCGGACTCGCCCGGAGATGCGGCCAGGCAGATAGGCAGCGATGATCGCCGCCCAAATCCCAGCCCACATGTAATAGAAAATGAAAAAATCGAGATCGAGACTGTAATCATCCCCGATGAATGGCATGGCCAACAGCATGAAGGTCGTTCCGGGCAACACCAAGCCGAGGAAGACGAGTTCCCCCATGCGCAACAGGCTCACGCTGCGGCTGAGAAACTTCGGATCGCGCACCAACTCGCCCCGCATGCGCGCACCTTGCCGGGTTCGCCAAAGCAAATACCCCAATACGAAGCCATGCAAGGCAACCCAGGCTGCAACCAGCGTAAAGAAGACGATGACGCCAAGGAATGTGCCGCGTTCCAACTCCGTCGCCAGCCTCTGCGGCAACAGCGCTTGCAACACAGAAGTCCAAAAATGGGCCAGCACCAGCAGCCCCGGCGCGCCGAGGAAAAGCAACGCGTCGATAATCCTGCAGAGGCTGATCTTCCTGCTGAAGAATGAGTTCTTTATCGGTTCAGACATGCCCGTGCGTCCCTGGAGTCAATCATGGAGTTTGCCACAAAGTCATCCTCACAAGACCGCAATTGATGAGACAAGAAAAATTCCGAAACGTTTCGGAAAGGTTCAGGTCAGGCACCAGAAGTTTTTTCCTTCGCAGTAGCCTTTTTGCGCCAGGGCTTGGCGGATTTCGTTGCGGGCGCGTTGGGAACCGCGCGCGCCGACGGCGGCGAGGATCATGCGTTGCGGGGCGGCGTCCGGAAGCGCGTCGGGCGCGATCACGGGCACGCCGCCAGGCTGGTTCGGCACGCTGCGGCCGATTTTGTCCGGATTGACATCGACCAGCGCTTGCGGACGCTGGTTCTCCTGCAGCAGGCATCGCAGCGTTTGTTTGGCGTATCGTCCGGCGCCCCAGAGGAAAAATTCGCTCGCCTGCGCCAGCGGTCCGCGCGCGATGTAGTGGACTTTGCAGCGCAGGAAGGCTTCGATGCTGTATGCGGGTTGCGCGCGCGAGGCTCGCGCGGGCGCGTCGCGCCAGAGCAGGAGTTCGCGTTTGACTTTGGCGAAGCGCATTCCGGCGGCGAACATGCGCAGCCAGAGGTCGTAGTCTTCGGGCCAGCCTGATTCGCGATAACCGCCAGCTTGGGCGAGGGCTTCGCGGCGAAGCGTCACGCTGGGATGCGGGAGGGGGCTTTCGATGAAGCGTTCGCGCGCCATGGATTCGTGCTCGGTGAGTCCGTTGACCCAGCGCAGATAGGCCTTCAGTCCGTTGGATTGCTGTCCGTCCGGGTGCGGCGCGACGAGGCACGAGGCGACATGCAAATCCGGGCGCGCGTCGAGCAGCTCCGCCTGCAATTCGAGCCGTTGCGGCAAGCTGAAGTCATCGGCGTCCATGCGCGCGAGGAGTTTGCCGCGCGCCAGCTCAGCCGAGCGATTCAGCGCCGCCGGGATGCCGTGCGGTTGGTCGAGGCGTTCGATGCGCACGCGGGGGTCTTGCGCGGCGTATTCGCGCAGGATGGCAGGCGTCGCGTCGCGCGAGCCGTCGTCCACGGCGATCAGCTCCCAATCGTTCAGCGTCTGGGTCTGGATCGAGTCCAGCGCTTCGCGCAATGTTTGCGCGGCGTCACGGGCCGGGAGCAAGATGGAAATGCGTGGTTTCATGGGGCCTTGCGCGCGTTGAGACTGTACCGCATTATAATCGTGGATTTCAATCCGTACCGCGACCGTCAGGGAGCGGCCCGTAATGTATTACCGCTACGCCGTCTGGGCCGCTCCTTCACAGTCGCGGTACGGATTGCGATGTCTTTCGAAAACAGCGTTAATTTTGCGGATCAGTATAGGTTTTGGCGCGCAGATTTGATCTTCGCCGGATGACGGATTTAATCAAGCATGAACGCGAAAAATATGGATCAGGAGCCGGCGATCATGCGGCGGGCGGCCCAGAGGGCCATCAGGTATCCGAGCGGTCCGAAGCCGGCGATTTGGCCTTTCGCGACGGGTGCGACGAAAGAATGATGACGGAATTCTTCGCGCTGATAGATGTTGGACAGGTGCACTTCGATAGTGGATATGCCGACGCCGGCGAGGGCGTCGCGAATGGCCACGCTGGTGTGCGTATAGGCGCCGGGGTTGATAATGATCACTTCGACGGCGTCTTTGGCGGCTTGATGGATGCGATCCACGATGGCGCCTTCATTGTTGCTTTGAAAGGTCTCCGCCTGCAGTTGCAGAGCGGCGGCTTCTTCGATGAATTCCGCTTCGATGTCGGCGAGGGTGCGCGAGCCGTAAATATCCGTCTCCCGCGTGCCCAGCAGGTTCAGGTTGGGGCCGTTGATGAGCAGTATTTTCGACATGGTTCGTGATCTGCGTTCCGAGTTTAGTGTTCAGATTTTCACGCGGCGCGTTTCATTGAGCTTCCCGTGTTTCACGGAGCGTGGCCATGATTGGGGCTTTATCAACGTCGTCGCGGATTTCGATTCGTCCGATGCGAACAGGCAGCACGAGCCGCAGCTTGCCGTTGTGGACTTTTTTGTCCCTGCGCATGCGGTCCCAGATGTCTTCCGGATCGATATGAGCCGGGAATCGAACGGGCAGTCCGGAATCCTTGATCAATGTTTCAATGGCGTTCGCCTGATCGGCGGGGAGCATTTCGAGGCGCTGCGACAGGCGCGCGCCGATGATCATGCCCAGAGCCACGGCTTCGCCATGCTTGAAGTGTTCGTATTTGGTGATCGCTTCCAGGGCGTGGCCGAAGGTGTGGCCATAGTTCAGGATGGCGCGGATTCCGCTTTCGCGTTCATCCTGGCGCACGACTTCGGCCTTGATTTCGCAGCTGCGCCGGATGATTTCCAGCATGCAGGACGAATCTTTTTCCATAATCCGGGCAAGATTGACACGGCAGTAGTCGAAAAATTCCCCGCTCCAGATCACGCCGTATTTGATGACTTCGGCGAATCCGGCGCGGAATTCCGCGTCGGGGAGCGTGTCGAGCGTGCTGAAATCGATAAAGACCAAAATCGGCTGATGGAATGCGCCGATCATGTTCTTGCCGTGCGGATGATTGACTCCGGTTTTGCCGCCGACGCTGCTGTCCACCATCGCGAGCAGCGAGGTCGGAACCTGGACATATGGAATGCCGCGCATGAAGGTTGCGGCGGCGAAGCCGGTGATGTCGCCCACGACGCCGCCGCCAAGGGCGAGCAACAGGGTCTGGCGGTCGTAATGGTAGTCGATCAGAAAGTTATAGATCGACATCAGCGTGTCGTGATTTTTGAAGGGTTCGCCGTCCGGCAGGGCGAAAACTTCCGGGAGGAACTCCGCCTCGGCGAGTGTCGCATGGACTTCCTGATCGTAATGCTTGCCGATGGGATGCGTCGTCACCACCACGACGCGGTCGTGTTTGTGGATCTGACGCAAGACCTTGCCCAGGTTCTTGAGAATGTTCGAACCAATGACGATGAAGTAACTCCGCTCGCCTAATTCCACCCGCAATTTCGTCACATTTCCGGTTAGCTGGCTCACGACCATACATCCTTGGAGTTCAAGGGGCCGCGGGTTTTCAGCGGCGCCCGAACTGAAGCATTTGGTTTATTTTTTCTCCCGCTTTTCTTTCCTCTCCTTGCCAATCGCAATGATCGCTCCAAAGGCGAAGACAAAGCCAAAGCCGATGTAGACATAGACGCTTGGTGAATTTTCTTCAGCCTGGGTCCATTTCCAGTAATATAGAAATCCCGCCGCTGCCGCAATAAAATAAAGATATACAAAAGTAAAGTCGTGCTTATGGAAAATCCATCCTGCCAATCGGGGCATCACGATTACGCCAAAAATCAGCAGCGCGATTAAGATAAGCCCATACTTCAGCGTACTTGCATCCAACATAAACCGTCTTGTCCTCCATTTGCCAATTTAGATTGCGATTATGCTCATGCCGCCCGTTGAAGGTCAATTCCTTTTTCCCTGCCGCGTGGTATTGACGATTTTGCATCATTTCGCCGATATAGCAAATAAGCAATCTGAATTCAGAGTGATACGGCTGATCTGTGACGGCTGCATCAGTGGCGGTTATGGTTGCCTATTCCAGCGCATGCTGGCCTTTGAATTGGCTGATGTAGAGGTTGTAGTAGAAGCCTTTGGCGTCGAGCAGGGCCTGATGGGCGCCGCGCTCGATGATTTCGCCATGGTTGATCACGAGGATTTCGTCGGCTTCGCGGATGGTGCTGAGGCGGTGGGCGATGACGAAGCTGGTGCGTCCGGCCATGAGACGGAGCATGGCTTCCTGGATGTGCTTCTCGGTGCGCGTGTCGACGCTGCTGGTGGCTTCGTCGAGGATCAGGACGCTGGGATTGGCGAGGATGGCGCGGGCGATGGCGAGAAGCTGGCGCTGGCCCTGGCTGATGTTGCCGCCGCGTTCGGAGAGCGGGGTCTGGTAGCCCTGCGGCAGGCGGTGGATGAATTGGTCGGCGTTGGCCGTGACGGCGGCGGCGATGACTTCTTCGTCGGCGGCGTCGAGGCGGCCGTAGCGGATGTTTTCCATGACGGGGCCGGCGAAGAGGAAGGTGTCTTGCAGCACGATGCCCAGCGCGCGGCGGAGCTCGTCCTTGCGGATTTTGCGGATGTCGCTGCCGTCGAGGGAGATGGCGCCGCTGTCGATGTCGTAGAAGCGTGTGAGCAGGTTGACGATGGTGGTCTTGCCGGCTCCGGTGGGGCCGATCAGGGCGATCATGGCGCCGCGTTTGGCGTGCAGAGCGACGTTTTTCAGCACGGGCACGTCTTTATCGTAGCCGAAGCAGACGTCGTCGAAATGGATCTCGCCTTGAATGGATTGCAGGGGCAGCGCGTCGGGATCGTCCACGATCTCGGCGGTTTCGTCGATGACTTCGAAGACGCGTTCGGCGCCGGCCAGGGCGGCTTGAATGGCGTTGTAGAGGTTGGCGATCTGGTTGAGCGGCATGGTGAATTGCCGGGCGTAGCTGATGAAGCTGGCGATGGCGCCAACGGTGACGAGTCCTTTCACGGCCATCCATCCGCCGCTCGCGGCGATCGCGGCAAAGCCGGTGTTGTTGACGAAGTTGGACATCGGTCCGAGGAGCCCGGCGAAAATCTGCGCGCGGATGGCGGCTTTGCACAGTTTTTCGTTGGTCCCGTCGAACTCGGCGATGACGTGCGGTTCGCGGCAATATGCCTTGACCACGCGCTGGCCGGTGATGGTTTCTTCGATAAGGCCATTGAGGGCGCCGAGTTGTTCCTGTTGTTCCTTGAATCCGCGCCGGGTGTTTCCGGCCACCCATTTGGTGATCAGCGCCATGACGGGCAGGATCATGAGGCTGACAATGGCCAGCCGATGGTTGATCAGGAACATCGCGATGGAGACGCCGATGATGCCGAGGGCGCTGGCGAAGAGTTGCGTCGCTCCTTCGGCGAGCACATTGTTGACGTTCTCCACGTCGTTGGCCAGACGGCTCATCAGTTCGCCGTGCGAGCGCTGGTCGAAATAGCGCAGGGGCAGCGATTGCAACCGGGTGAAGAGGTCCGTGCGGATCATTCTGATGATGCGCTGGGAGATGCCGGCCATCAGCCAGGCATGGACATAACCGATGGCGGAGGAGCCGGCGTAAACCGTAAACATCAGGACGCAGAGCCAGGCCAGCCCCGGCAGGTCGTTCATGGCGATGAATTTGTCAATCGAGAGGCCGAACAAATACGGCCCCAAGAGGCCTAATCCAGAAGCCGCGGCGACCAGCAGCAGCACCAGCGCCAGCGGCCATTTTTCTCCGCCGAGATATTTCCATAAGCGCAGCATCGTGTCACGCTGGTTTTTCGCGCGCTCTTTCGGGCGCATCATGAACGCGCCCGGTCCGCCGCGGAGCGGATGCGGGGAATCCTGGCCGGAGGAGCGGGGTTTTTCAGCCTTTGCCATTGGCCGTTCCTCCATCCCCCAGCTGCGACTGGTAAATTTCACGATAGATCGGGCACGTTTCGAGGAGCTCGCGATGAGCGCCTTGCCCGGCGATCTCGCCGTTGTCCAGCACGATGATCTTGTGGGCGTTGAGCACGGTGCTGATGCGCTGGGCGACGATGATGCGCGTGCTGTGCGACGCGGGTTGATCGCCCTTCGCTTTCATCAGGTTTTCCAGTTCCTCCTCGATGCGGCTTTCGGTTTCCACGTCCACCGAGCTGGTGCTGTCGTCGAGGATCAACACCGTGGGGCGTGTGATGAGCGCGCGCGCGATGGCGATGCGCTGCTTTTGTCCGCCGGAAAGATTCACGCCGCGCTGTCCGACGACGGAATCATAGCCGTTGGGAAATCCTTCGATGAATTCGTGAGCCTGGGCGGCGCGCGCGGCGGCGACGACTTCCTCTTCGCTCGCATCTGGGCGGCCGTAGCGGATGTTGTCGCGGATCGTGCCGCTGAAGAGCACGGATTCCTGCATCGCGATGCCGATGTTGCGGCGCAGCAGGTTCTCGTCCAGTTCGCGCACGTCCACGCCGTCCAGCGTGACGCGGCCTTCGGTGGCGTCGTAAAAACGCGGGATCAGGTGGATCAGGCTCGACTTGCCGGAACCTGTGGCGCCCAGGATGGCAACGGTCTCTCCCGGTTCGGCGATAAAAGAGATGTTTTTCAGCACGGGATCGTGTTTTTCCGCATGATAGCTGAACGTCACATTTTCAAAGGCGATCCGGCCTTGAGGCGTGAATTCGCCGTGGCTTTGCCGCGGACTTTTCAATTGAGGTTCGGCGATCATGAGCTCGTCGATGCGCGCCGCCGAGGCTCCGGCGCGAGCCATGCGCATCATCAGCATGCTGACGAACATCAGCGACATCAGCGCCTGGGTGAGGTAGTTGACGAAGGCGATCAGCTCGCCGGTTTGCATTTCGCCGCGCGTGATACGGACGCCGCCGAACCAGATCACCGTGACGACGCCCATGTTGACTGCCAGCGTCATCAGTGGAAAGGAGAGCGCCACGGTGCGCGCCGCGTAGATCGTGCGCTCCATCAGCGCATTATTGGCTTTGCCGAAGCGCTTGATTTCGTGCGCGGCGCGGACGAACGCCTTCACCACCCGCACGCCGGCGAGATTTTCCTGCATCACCGTGTTCAAATCGTCCAACCGGCTTTGCACTTCGCTGAAGAGCGGATAGGCCTTGCGCGTAATCCAGTAGACGATCGCCGCAACCAGCGGAATCAGGGCCAGAAACGCCAAGGCCAGGCGTGGGCTGGTCAGGATCGCCATGATCAGGCTGCCGGCCATCATCAGCGGCGCGCGCACCATGATGCGCAACATCATCGAGACGATTTCCTGCACCTGGGTCACGTCGTTAGTCAGCCGGGTGATGGTCTGGCCGGTTTCCAGTTCGTCCAGGTTGCCGAAGGAGAGCGCCTGCACCTTGCGAAACAGGTCGCCGCGTAAATCGGCGCCGAAATGCTGCGAGGCGATCACGGTGAAGATAGTGCAGCCGACGCCTCCAACGGCGCCGATCAAGGCCACGATGATCATCAGCGCCCCGGTGTGCGTGACGATGGCCATGTCGAGGTTGGCGATGCCTTCGTCGATGATGCGCTGAACGAGGCGGGGCTGCATCAGGTCCATGCAAACCTCGAGCAGCATGAGCAGCGGCGCCAGCACAGCCCAGAGCCAATAGGGTTTCAGGTATTTCGCTAATTTCAGGGCGGTTTGCATGTGTTATGATTCAATCGGAGTGTCATCGCGGCGCTTTTGGGATTGGCGTTTCGCCTGAATCCGGCGCCGGGCGCTGTCGTCAAAGAAAATGATGTGATGCAAATAATGAATTTGGTGGTTTTCCGCCAGCTAAAAATTCGGACGCAACGGTGAAAGGTGCGTCCGGCAGAGGTGAAATCCAAAAATGCGCCGGTCAAATCAGCTGAGGCTCGATTTGCACCGTGATCAGGCTTGTGTCTTCGGGGTTGCGGATGCGCCAGCGCAGCTGCTCCACAGCGCGTTTTCCGATCAGCTCGGGTTGGATGTCGATGGATTTCGGGCGCGGATCGAGTCCGGCCAGCAAGGAAATTTCGTTGTTGCAGGAGACAACCTCGACGTCTTTCCCGATTTCGACGCCGAGCTTGCGCAACATCGGGTAAATTTTGGCCGCCAGCGCGTCAAAGGTCGTAAAGAGTCCGGTCGGACGAGGGGAGCTTTGCATCAGATCCTGGAGTTTTGCTTCGATTAATTTTTCCCGTTCCGGATCGATTTCCAGCCAGTCGGCTTCGGATTCGTTGACTTTGAGCTGAATGGCTTGCTTGCTCGCTCTTTCCGCCATCGCGGAAAAGGCGTTCCAGCGGGATTGCATACGATCCGGATTGGCAAATGAGGCCGGGATGATGTGCGCAATGGTTTCGTGTCCCCGGCTGAGGAGATATTCCGCGGCCAACCGGCCCACGGCGGCGTTGTTGTTTTTTACGCGGTCGCCCGGCAGGCGGAATTCTTCCGCGCTCATGACGTAAACCACAGGCCGGTTGCGCAGCGTCTCCACCATGTCATCGGGGAGGCTGTCCAGATTGGGCCAGACAATAATTCCGTCCACATCGCCCTTGGAGACGATCGGCGGCAGGGGGCGATTGGCGTTGATCGCACCCTGGACCATGCTCATGCCCTGGGCGATCAGTTCTTCCTCGATGCCATGCACGACGTTCTGCATGACGGGCGAGTGGGTCAGAATTTTTAAATTTTGGCTGCTGGAAAGGAACGCGATATTTCCGGTTTTGAAGTATGTATCCTTGGCCCGCTTGGGTCCGCGGCGCAAGGATGGCGATTTGGGAACGTATCCCGTTTTTTTCATGATGCTGCGGACTTTGATCGCGGTTTCCGGGGATACGCTCGGATCGTTGTTGATTACACGCGAAACTGTGGCATGCGAGACTCCGGCAAGTTTTGCTATTTCAAGAATCGACATATTTAAATTAAAGATCCTTCGAGTCAATTTTTCATATTTATCTGTACAATATTGTACATTAATTTCGCGCTGATGTCAAATGTAAAGATGATGTCTTGAGATCTTAGCCGGAATATTTATGACGAAGATTTGGGATTTTTTTTGTGCTCAAATTGGCATTATCCCGTCGAGGCAAGGATATCGCGCTGTATCACAGAGTTTAAATCCGGAAGGTTAGATCGGCATGAAAGGCAATTTTTTTTAAATATATTGCATAAAAATGTACATTGAAATAAAGCATATATAGGTTTCTTTATGCGTTTCTGATGAAAAGGGCATCGCCAAGCTGATGGGCGCCATCTGAAACCAGCTTCGTTTGGACGAGAGTTTTAACAGCTGAAAAATCAGATATTAATCGCATAGATAGACTGGGTGTGAGGAAATAAATAAATTGAAGCTTGACTTGTTCTATGCGCCTATTATAAATTATCATTTATGTACGTAAAATTATAATCTAAAATCCGAAAAGGAGTCTCGTGTCTCGCCTTGGCGAAGTGTTTCAGCGGAATGATCCAATGATTTTACTCTCTTCAGTTCATTGTTTGTGATTGAGGCGCCATGACAAGCGCCGCAACGCTTGTGAGGCGGCGCTTGTCATTTTGTGCGGAGATGGACGGGGAGAGATGGCCGATCTTAATAATTTTCGAGAGTACGCGGGCAGCTGCTGCAATTGTCTGCATAGATGAGGATATGTATGGCAAATCAACTTTAATTGAGCCGCTTGATGGAAAGGAGGCGATGTGCGGTTCGTTTTTTGTTTTGTATCAATGGCTGAGAGAGAATCAATGATGCAAATACAAATGAGGAGAAAGGAATCATGATGAGAAGAATCGCAGTTGCAATGGCAGTTTCTTTAGTGTTCCTGGCCGCAGTGGACACGATTCAGGCGCAGGTGGGGAATAATCAGACAATCACCAATCGCGCCAGCGGCAGAGTGCTGGATGCTTATGGCAACAGCAATGGCTCCAATGTCATCATCTATTCGAACTACAACACGTCAAATCAGCGCTGGAATGTCGCCGCGTTAAGCAATGGCTATTCCATCCGCAGTTACCAGTCCGGCAATCTGGCCATGGACACCTGGAATTGGGGCACGAGCAATGGCACGAACATCGCGCTGTATTCATACTGGGGCGGCGCGCCGCAGAAGTATTTCATTGCATCCGTCGGCAGCGGCTATTACCGCATCACCCCTTCGATTTCCACGGGTCAGTGCGTGGATGCCTATGGCACGGCCAATGAATCGAACGTCGGCACCTGGTCTTACTGGGGCGGCAGCAATCAGCAGTGGGCATTTTCCGCCAGCAGCAGCGGTCTGTGTCATCGCAATGAAGGAACCGTTTATCAGTGCGGAGGAACTGGTTGGCAGCCTGGTCAATCTGGTTGGGTCGGCGGCGACTGGGTTTTGATGCATCGCGGCGATTCAGTGCAGCTTTGCTGCTCCGGCGGCGGTTACTATTGGCGGCGCATCGAGATCGAGTATTGGTACGGCACCGGCAACATCAATCCTCCGGCCACTTCGGTGTCGGGCACTCACATTCATGTGGCGGACACCCAGGGCGACATGGTCAGCAAGTGCAACAACGGCGCCTGCACCTGGTGCGATCAATACTATCAGCAGACCTATTATTGGATCAACGGCAGCATTCTGTGGACAGACACGGAAAGATCCGATGGGAACAACTGCGCTTATAACCTGGGCTTCAAGCCTTGCGGCTGGGCTGAAATCCTGCAGCAACCATCATGCATTATCAGGGATGGCTGCTGAGATGTGATGCGGATACTTCCGGTTATGGCCGGTTAAGGAACGA
The DNA here is from genome assembly GCA_016928995.1 of Candidatus Sumerlaeota bacterium. GTDB lineage: Bacteria > Sumerlaeota > Sumerlaeia > JAFGJS01 > JAFGJS01 > JAFGJS01. The sequence goes on from JAFGJS010000076.1 coordinate 32,274, forward strand.
TGATAAGCCCGCCGGCGTTTTTGCGGCGGGCTTATTTCGTAAATTTGATGTAAACCGCGAAGCGCAGAGTGTTTTAACGAACTGGAGGGAGAAGATGGAAATGAAAAGAGTGAGTTGGATGATTCTGCTGGCCGTTGCGGTTGTGCTGACAGCGATGCCGGCTTCGATGCTATATTGCGAAAGCGAGACGGATGGATCGAAGGCGACTCAACAGAAAGCGGAACATCAAGCCGAATCATTTTCGACGTCAAACGGCGAAGTGGAAATCAATTTTGGGGAGTCCAGCCATCCCAACGAGGCAATCCAGAAAAAACTCGAGCAAGGCATCTCGGAAACAAAACTGGGAAAAAACTACGCCACCATTCGGCTGCTGGCGTCCATCGTCAGTCCGGATGAGCGTCATCTCGCGACGGTGATTGTCAAGAACGGCAAGCAACAGGTGATCCTGGATGGCGAGCCGAGTGAACGCTATGACGGCGTTGTGGCGCTGGATGTTCAGGGGAAGCTTCAGTTCAGTCCGGACAGCGAGAGGCTGGCGTATGTTGTGATCAAAAACACCGGGAATAAAAATCCTGTCACGAAAATGGGGAAATGGGTCGCGATCATCGATGGCAAACCGGGAAAAGAGTACGACTTCATTGGGAAAAATATTGTGTTCAGTCCGGACAGCAAGCGTGTGGCTTATGTCGCCGGTTATGTGAAAAGCGAAGAGGACTTGAAAAAGAACGAAGGATTGTTTGATTTGCGTCTGGTCATGGATGGCGAGGAAGGACTGCTGCATGAGAATATCTCGTCATTTTCGCCGGTTTTCAGTCCGGACAGTAAACGCGTGGCGTATGTCGCCAAAAAGGATTCGAAATCGGCGGTCATCATAGACGGAGAAGAAGTCGGTGCGTACGACAAGGTCGGGATGGGGCGTCCGGTGTTCAGTCCGGATTCCCTGCGCATGGGTTTTGTGGCTTACGATGAGGGCAAATGGTTCGTTGTGATTGACGGCGAAGCGGGGCCGCGGCATGAACGAGTCTCTGAGAATTCGCTGGTCTTCAGTCCTGACAGCCAGCGTTATGCGTATGCCGTAAAAGAGGAAATCCGTAATGATGGCAAGGTCCAGGCTGAAGTGATGTGGGTGGTTGCCGATGGCGAGCCGGGCGAGAAATACGATGCCGTCGAGAAAATCCGCTTCAGTCCGGACAGCAAACATATTGCATATAAAGCGAGGCAGGAAGGCTACTGGCGCGTAGTGCTGGATGATGAGGACGGCATTGAATATCCGGCGATCATGGATGACTGGCCCTATTTCAGCCCGGACAGTCAGCTGGTGGCGTATTGGCTTAAGCCGGACAATGAAGACTATTGGAAACTGTTCCTTACGGATGTTGAAGGCAAAAATGATCCGGGTTCATTGGCTTGCGCCTGCAAAGGGATCACGGGAAGCACATGGGACGGCATCGTTGAAAACAGCCTGAAGTTCAGTTCTGACGGCAAGCAGGTTGCTTTCATCGCGTTGCAGGATGAAAAAAAAGTGATGGTTTGCAATGGTGTGATGGGGCCGGCGTGCGATGAGGTTGGTCCGGCGGTGTTCAGCAAAGATAACAAGCGAATGGCGTACTGGTGCAACGACAAAGGCAAGTGGCGCGTGATCGTTGATGGAATGCAATATGGCCCGGAGTGGGATGGCATTCTGGGCGGGATCATATTTGTCGAGGATCATGCTGATGTCAAAATCGTGCATGGGGCGATGAAGGATGGCGTCCGGCGCATCGTGATCAATGGCGTTCCAGTCGGTTCGGAGTATGATAAAATTGCGACCGGTCTGGCGCTCGTCGATCATGGATTCGAAGTGCTGACGGTGAAGGATAAAGATCTCTATCGCGTGCGATGGCAAGCGGATGGCGCAACGCAGACAGCTGTTCATTCCGAGCGCTCGATCAAGCATGATGCCGCCGGCGAAATGATGTGATTGAAAGGATGTCGTCATGTCATCTCGTGCGCGAAAACGATTAATGCAAAAAGTTCAACCGGATTCATCGGCGGATGAATCCAGTTCAGCTCCTTCGCATTCCAAACGGCGCAAATGGCTGTTCCGTTTGTCAGCGATGTTTTTTCCATGTTTATTATTGTTCATATTGCTGGAATCCGGCTTGCGGCTGGGCGGGTATGGTTATTCGACGGATTTTTTCATCCGCAACGATGCCAGGGATGGCTATACAACCAATCATCGCTATGGCTGGCGGTTTTTTCCGCGCGCTATCGCTCGCGAGCCGTTGTACTGCAAGATTTCCGGCAAGCCTGCCGGTACGATTCGCATTTTTCTCTTTGGCGGCTCCGCGGCCCAGGGCATTCCCGAGCCGTCATTCAACTTTGGTAAAATCCTTGAGGTGATGTTGCGTCAGCGGTTTCCGGGCGCGCGATTCGAGGTCGTCAATACGGCGATGACGGCGATCAATTCTCATGTCGTGCGTGAAATCGCCCGGGACTGCGCGGAATTTGAGCCGGATATTTTTATTGTGTACGTGGGCAACAACGAGGTCATCGGACCCTATGGTCCGGGGACTGTTTTTCAGCAATGGCTGCTGAACGGGCGTCTGATCCGGCTCAGCCTTTGGTTGAAAGCAACGCGAGCCGGGCAATTGCTGAGCGATGTGAGCGGGCGCTTTCAATCCGATAAAGCTGTGCGCTGGTGGGAAGGTCTTCAGATGTTTGTGGATAAGCCGGTGACGGCTGATGACCCGCGTTTGGAGACGGTGTATGAGAATTACCGGCGGAATTTGACCGATGTCTGCCGGATCGCGCAAGACGCTGGCGCCGCCGTGATTTTGTCGACTGTGGCGACGAACCTGAAGGATTTCCCGCCGTTGATTTCGCGGCATCGTCCGCAGCTGAGCGATGCGGAGCTGGAAAGATGGGAGTCGTACTATCAAAGGGGGATTGAACTGAAGGCTGAGGGGCAGTGGGCTTTGGCGATTGAGCAGTATGAGGCGGCGGCGCAGCTGGATGATCGTTATGCGGAACTGCATTTCCGGTTGGGCCAGTGTCTGGATGCGGCGGGGCGTTCCGCGGCGGCGCGCGATTGTTACATTGCGGCGCGCGATTTGGACGCTTTGCGCTTTCGCACGGATACGCGCATCAATGCGATTGTCCGCGAGGCGGCGGCTGAACAGCCAAACGCTCGCGTCTGGCTGGCGGATGCGGAGCGGGCGCTGACTGAAAGCGAAGAGACTTCCGATAGCGACAGGAATGATTTGTTTTACGAGCATGTGCATTTGACGTTTGATGGGAACTATCTTCTTGCCAGAGCGGTTTTGGATCAGGTCGAGGCGGCGTTGCCGGAAGCCGTGCGCAGCGGCAAAACGGGCGCGGTTCCATCGCGACAGCAATGCGCCGATGCGCTCGTGCTGACGCCGTGGGATGAATATCTGATGGCTTATAACATCATGACGAAAATGATGTCGCGGCCGCCGTTCACGAATCAGTTGGGCCATGCTGCTCGTCAGGCCGCGGCGTTGGCGCGGGTGGAGGCGCTTCGTCGTCGCGCTGCGTCTCCGCAGGCGGTCGAGGCCGCTCGAATTGCATATGAGCATGCGCTGATGAAGTCGCCGGATGATCGGGATTTGCATTATCGTTTCGCTGTGATGGCGACGCATTTCGGGCAGCCGGCTGTGGCCGCCAGGCATTTGGCGGCGGTGGTCGAGATGCAGCCCTGGTCGTTGGAGCTGCGCACCAGCCTGGGCGTCGCGCTGGACCGATGCGGAAGAAGCGACGAGGCGATGCTTCAGTACCGGAAGGTGTTGGATATGGATCCGAATGATGTGATCGCCCTGAGCAACTTGGGCCTTGTTCTGGCGGATCAAGGGCGAATCGACGAGGCGATCGCTCAGCTGGAGAAAGCCGTGGAAATCAAACCGGATTTTAGCTTCGCTCATGGCGACCTTGGCAAGGTGCTGGCTATGAATGGCCGGTTGGATGAGGGCGTCGCTCATTTAAGGACGGCCGTGAAAATCGATCCGGAGAATGCCGTGTTTTATAATAATCTTGGCGTCTTTTTAGCTCGCTGCGGCCGGGAGGATGAAGCGGCCGCTCATTTTCGGTCGGCTTTGCAACTTCAGCCCGATTATGCCGAGGCGCGGAGAAGCCTTGAGTTTGTTTTAGCGAGTCGTGATGCAGTGGATAAGGGTCTTGTCGCTGGTTCGAATTAGGCAGGATGAGATTATACATAAAGGAATTTTTAACTACTTTAACGCAAAGACGCAAAGGAGTAAGGAACCCATTTTTTTTATCGGCGGCGAATACAATCATAAAATCTCTGTGCGCTTTGTGTTTCAATGCGAGAATTGCCATTTGAAAAAAGATTGCCATAAATTACTATAATAAGTTTTCGGGGGAGTTTTATCATGAAACGAACATGCTATTTGCGAAAAAGAATTGTATTCATTATGCAATGCGTATTGATATTGAACTTGCCGGCGCATTCTGCTTTCGCGCAATGGCTGTCTACGGACATTGGCGATGTCGGCATTCCGGGATCGGATCAACAAAATAATGGAACGTTCATTGTCAGGGGTTCGGGCGAGAATATTTGGAATAAGCGCGATGAGTTCCGCTATGTCTATCAGGAGCTGAATGGCGATGTCATGGTCACGGCGCGGATTCTTGCGATGCAGAACACGGATGAATGGGCCAAGGCCGGCGTGATGATTCGTGAAACGCTGGCGCACAATGCGAAGTATATTAATTGTTATCTTTCTCCGCATGGCATCTGTTTTCATATGCGAACCGGGGCGGGAGACAAAGCCCGAGCCGCTTCAGAGACGCTGACTCCTTTAACGGCTCCTTGTTGGGTGCGGCTGGTTCGCGAGGGCGATATATTCACGGGGTATTGCTCCCGGGACGGCGAGCAATGGACGAAAATCGGCTCTGTTGAGCTCGGCATGGCCGGCAAAATAACAGCCGGTCTGATGGTATGCAGTCTTGATGACAGCGTGATTTGCGAGGCGCAGTTTGACCATGTCAGCGTCGCGCAGAATTGGAGCTCTGAAGCGGATCGCGGTTTATCCGGGCCGCAGCCGTTGAAGATTGATCCGGTCACGCGTGTTGAATTCGCCGGATTGGGGCATGATGCGAAGAATTCAGCGGTTGTTCCATGCCCGTCTAAAAAACTTTTCGTCTTTTATCGTCCTGGCGATGTGAAAAGCAATGTGTTCACGCTTGAACTTGAGAACTCGGAATTGGCGGAGAAGTTTCCCGAGCTGAAAATCGATTGGATTGACGTTGATCAGAATTCGTCGCTGGTGAAGCAGTATAGTATCTTCATCGTTCCGACGGCGGTCGTCCAAATGGCGGACGGATCGAAGGAATCGTTTGTTTGCAGCTGCGTCAAAGGCGATGAGTTTTTGAAGTGGCTGGGGAAACATTTCGACTCCGTTGAGCTCGATTAATATCGGCGATAGGAGCATTAATTATTCACCACAGAGCACAGAGCGACACAGAGATTGAATGATGTTATAGATTATTCCGCATTGTTGTCGCCGGCTTCAGTCAGCACCACGATCGTTAGGGAGCAGTTCTTGGAGCGTTAATTTATGGTGAGATGGGCCGCTCCCTAACGGTCGCGGTACTGATTGGGAAAGCGAAAACAACGATGCGGAACAGTCAATGTGCAATCTCAGCGTGCTCAGCGGCTCTGCGTTAAGATGTTTTTATGTTCCCTTTTACTTCTTAATCCATCGAGAGTTTTATTTGTCTCCGGCTACTATGACGCCGCCGACGAGCTGGCGCGCTTCGATGAGCATGTTGGCATGAACTTCGTATTCCGAGGGATAGAGAATTCGCGCGCCGTTGAACGCTTGGATCATACCGCGCGAGCGTTGAATGAGTTCGCGGGCGAGGCGGGCTTTTTCTTTTTGCTCTTCGGTTCCTGTTTCTACGATGGTCTCCGCTTTTTCCAGCACGAGAGCTTGCTGCATGGTGAAAATGGCGTTCATGGCTGAGACGGGCGAGGCGTCGATTTGCGACCTGTCCACGCCGCCGAGCAGCGTTTCGGCGGCGAGCAGGTTGTCGAAGTTGTATTTGTAGTTGAAGGGATGGATGATGTGCGGCGACGCCTTGGTCGTGGGAGGCCACTGTCCGTCCGAGTTGTATGAGTTGGTCAAGTGGAACCAGATTTTTTCCGCCACTGCTGATGGCAGCGATTTTTCCATGGAGCGAAGTTTTTCGCGCACCTGATCCTGCCAGGGGCGCAGCAGTTTCGCCATGGGCGTATTGGCCCAGTTGGACGCTTGTCCGCCGTGCCAGGCCATGTTGTCGTCGAAGTTGAGTTTGTCTTCCAGCGCGGGCAGGTCGTTGCAGGCGTGATCGAAGGTGACGAGGTCGCCCAACGAGCGGACCGCTTCAACGAGTTGCACCAGTTTTTCCCGGGCGTCGGACATTTTGGCGAAGATGTCGTCGGGATTGTTGCAGTATTTCAGATTGTACCAGGCGTTCGTGCCGATGTATTCCGCGTCGTCGGCGTAAATCAGCAACGCGCCTTCGGGTTCGCCCGGATTCTGCTGCGAGTATTTTTTGATCAACTCGATGTAATTTTCGAGCGTGTGGCCGGGGTGGCTCATGAAATAGCGGACGCCGAACACGGCGATGCGATCCGTCCGCAGGAAAACGCGCAGCCGGTCAGATTCCATGCCTTCCAAGTTTTTAAATGGGAAGTGGATGGCCTTTTCCGTTCCGGGCAGATCGTATTTGAATTCGAAGTTGTAGAAGCGGGAATTGTCGATTTTTTCCACTTCATGGATTTCGGGGCGCAGGGGTTTGCCTGCGGCGTCGAGCGAGCGGCTGTATTGCTCGAATTCCGCGAGCAGGTTGCGATAGCCGTTATCCGCGACCTGGTTTTTGACGTAGCTGCGCCAGCCGCATTCGGGATTCCAGAAGCTGCGCGGCTGGATGCCGAGATATTTGCGGTAGGCCTGATTGGAGAAGTGAATCGCCCATTTGCCGTCTTCTTCGGGGAAGTTGGGCAGCATGGGGTGGGCGTAGGGCGATCCCATGAATTCGCATTGTCCGCAGGCGATGGCGGCTTTGAGTTTTTCGAGCACGCCGGGGGTTTTCAGCGCGATTTGCTCGATGGTGTAGCCGGAGGCTTCGAAGACGAATTTATCGTTCGGGCAGCATTCGCGCATCGTGTCGAGAATCAGCTCGTAGCTGTTGCGGATGACGAATTCATAACGCCTTTCGGGCAAATAGGCGTAGTTCAGGTTGGCGTGCAGGATAACGACATACTTCATCGAGCTCATTCTCCTTCGATTTTTGTTGATGATTGGCTCACGCGGAACCAGTCGAAGTCGGCGTATCCGCCATGGGGCGCGCCGTATGCGCTGATGCAAAAGAGGCCGACTTTCGCGCCGATCCAGACGCCGGATGCGGCGATAAATTTTTTGTCAAAGGCGGCGTAATGTTCGCCGTCGAGGCTGTAGCTGAAGCGGCATTCGGCGTTGGGCGCGGCGACTTGCAGCCGGAGCTGCAGCCAGTCTGTCGCGGCGCATCCGGTCCAGGAGCGGCGCCATTGGTCCGTGGGCTGGAGCGCGCATTGCTCCACGATTTGCTCCGGTTCGCCGCGATCGGCGCCACGGCATATCGCGAGTGAAAGCGAAAAGGTATCTTTGTCATATGTCACGGACAGACGCGCATAGTCGCGGCCCATCACGATCAGTCCGGCGGACTTGCCGTTTGTTTCTGGCGTCAGGCGCATGCGCGTCGTGACGGTGAAAGCGGGAGCGGGAAATTTCTGCAAAAGAAGATTGGGGATTTTCCAGAAGGTCTCGGCGTCGCGAGGCCGGGGAACGGCGAAGAGGCGAAGGCGGTTCTCGCCGCGCATCAGCGCCATCCAATAAGGCGCCGGATTGGCGTGCCATTGCCATTGCAGTCCCAGAGCGTCTTGATCGAATTCGTCGCTTGTGGCCGGGGCGCAGCTGGGCGCGCTGTCATGGATCGCCGGTTTCTTGAAGCTGGAGACCGGCAGGCCCGGGGCGCCGTTTTGTCCGCCTTCGCCGATGACCGGCCAGCCGTTTTTCCATTGCACCGGCTGCAAGTGCGCGATGCGGCCGTAGGCGCCTTTATCCTGAAAATGGATGAACCAGGATTCGCCGTGCGCCGTTTCAACCCAGGCGCCCTGGTGCGGTCCGTTGATTCCGGTTTCGCCTTGCGCCAGCACGATCCTGGCTTCATAAGGGCCGTAAATCTCACGCGAGCGCAGCGCCAATTGCCAGCCTTGCTCAACGCCGCCGGCCGGGGCGAAGATGTAGTAATAACCATCGCGCTTGTATAATTTCGGGCCTTCGACGGTGTGGTGCTGATCGTGGCCGTCGAAGACATGCACGCCTTCGCCGATGGTTTGGGTTCCCGCGGGATTCATTTTCCGCAGAGTGAGAAGACTTTTCACGCCGCAGCGGCTCGCGGCCCAGGCGTGAATAAGATATGCCTGGCCGTCGTCGTCCCAGAAGGGGCACGAGTCGATCAGGCCTTTGCCGGGCAGCACGGTCAGCGGTTTGGTCCAGGGGCCTTCCGGTTTCTGGGCCTTCACCAGCATGATGCCATAGTCCGGATCGCCCCAGTAGATGCGGAATTCGCCGTCGTGATAGCGAATGCTGGGCGCCCATACGCCGTTGCCGTGTTGCGGAGCGCTGAAGACCGCTTCGGGTTCGAGCCGGTCGAGGGCGTGGCCGATCAGCCGCCAGTTCACCAGGTCGCGCGAATGCAGAATGGGCAGCCCGGGGACGCAGTTGAAACTGGAAGCGGTCATGTAAAAGCTGTCGCCGGCGCGCATGACATCCGGATCGGAGTAATCAGCGTATAAAATCGGATTGCGGTATGTTCCATCGCCGTTGTCCGCGGTCCATACGGCGTAGGCGGGATTGGGGCTCTGTTTCATTCATGCATCCTTGGCTTTCATTTCCGCGGGCTGAATTGCGCGCGATAATCATCGTGTGATCCTGTCATTGATGTTTTCGTCTTTTGCGCGCGCGATTCAAGCGGTGGCATGATTTCGCTCATGGATGCCGATGGATGTTTTCCATTTGAACGCAGGCTGGACGGAAGGCGCGGCGATCAAGTTCAGCCATTGCCGCAGCGTTTGGGCGTCGGCGAGGAATTGATCGACGGAATCATGCTGAAAGAATTCGAGCATGGCCCATTGAGCGGCATGCGCGCTCCGCTTGAGGTATTTCATCCAGCGTTTTTCGCCGTCGGCGAGCGGCAGCCGGTGATGATGGTCGGGCCACCAATGAAAAACATGCAGGTAGGCGAGTGAGGGCAGGCATAGATCCAGCGTAATGAGATTTTCCGTCAAGCAGGCGCCGTTTGTGGGCTGCCAGAGCATCCTGAAGTTCTGATCCGTCACGCGGTTGAGGATGTCAGCGACGGAATCATCCGCGTCGGTCAGCGTATCCGCGTGTTTTTCGGCGCAGATGAGGATGTTTTCAGCCGTTGCTTTTTTGGCGATGCGGCTCAGGTCGTCCAGGGCGCGTTGCCTTTGTTCCGGCGGGGTTTGCTTGCTGCCGGCGGTTCCCAGCCAGACTCGAATCGCAGGGGCGTTCAGCGCGATGGCGGTTTCAAGCACGTCGTCAAAATCGAGGCGGTCGTCATCCTCCGCGCCGCAACGATAGTAACTGCCATAGCTCACGGTGCAAAGCCCGGCGTCGCGCATCAAGTTGGCCACGTGGCTCGCGGTTTTAATGGCGCCATGCGGCACATGAAGGTCTCCGCCCCATTCGATGCCCTGGATGCCTGCCTTTGGGCAGAGCTGAATGATTGTTTCCGGGCTGAGCTCCCGTAACGAGACCGAAACCAGTCCCGGCCGTATTCCATCGTGCGTATTATTCAACGTTCAGAACCTTTTAAAAATATCCAGTGATTGATTGAATCCCGTATCATCTGTTAAATCAGCATTATTCATGACCTCCCCCACTGATTATAAATTATTTTAGCGCATTCACAGCGAAAGATCAACATCAATGTACATAAAATAATGTTAAATAAATGATTGAAATCGGCGATAGGGTGTCATATAATTTTGGGCATCCTTGTTGGGATTTGAGCTGGAATTCCGGGTTGAACCATTTTGATGGCCTTACGATTCATACCTTGATGGCGAAGACTATAACGATCCTCGGTAGTTTTAACCGCATGGGAATAGCACACATCCGAGGGCGGCTGCGCCACATTTATTAGGATGCGGCAAAAACTTTCGAGAATCGCACTATTCTTTCGGATGAGTCGTTTTTGACGGCTCTTCGCTCAGCGGAACCAATCCACAGAGCTTGGCGGCGTAGAATGGGACCGATGCCAAGATGACAAAGGCGGGGCATGATCATGCATGCTGATCGAACTAAGAAACTGAATGATGCCGTGACGCGGAATGCGAGTTCTAAGCGTCTGAAGAAAGCGGCTTTTTTCAACGACGGCACGCCTTATTTCAACGGGAATGTGTTGAACTATGTTTATTCCGTGGGCCGCCAGGAGCGCATCGCCGCGATCACCGAACTTTATCCTGAAGTGATCACCTCGCAAAATTTTGAGGAGCATGTGGACCAATTGCAGGAGCTGGAGGTTGTCTTTTCAACCTGGGGCATGCCGATGCTGGAGGAAGAGCAATTGCGCAGGCTGCCGAATTTGAAATGCCTGTTTTACGCCGCCGGGGCGTCGAAACATTTTCGCGAGACGTACCTGGAGCTGGGCGTCCGCGTGATTACGGCGACCAGGGTGAACGCGATACCAGTCGCTGAATTTTGCCTGGGTCAGATTCTGCTCGCGATGACGGGGTATTTCCGCAATACGCGCGAGGCGAAGGATCCGCTTTCGGCGAGTCCGTTGAATGGATTCGCGGGGCCGGGCAACTTTAATGAGACGGTCGCGTTGATCGGCGAGGGTTCAGTTTCGGAAAAGTTGCAGGAGCTGCTGCGGCCTTTCGACCTGAATGTGGTGGTGCTTTCGTCGTTCGTCAAGCCCGGCGCTCCGGAATTGGCCGACGTTTTCGAAAAGGCGTTTGTGATCAGCAATCACCTGGCGGATGTCGATGAGAATACAGGCATCTATCACGTTGATTTGTTCCGGCGGATGCGCGAGGGGGCGGTGTTCATCAACACCGGGCGCGGGCGGCAGGTGAATGAGGTGGATTTGATCGAGGCGCTCCAGGAGCGGCGCGACCTGACGGCCTTGCTGGATGTCGCCGTGCATGAGCCGCCGTTGGAGGGATCGGAACTGTACGCTTTGCCCAATGTGCTGTTGAGCACGCATATCGCGGGGGCGAAGAACAACGAGGTCGGGCGCATGGCGGATTGTATGATCGACGATTTTCTGCGCTGGGAGAGCGGCCAGGATTTGCTGTATGAAGTGACGCCGGAGATGCTGTGACTGTGAATTGGAAGAATCGTTGATCGTTCGTGGTTTTTGCAGAAAACGATTGGGCGAGGAATAAAAACTGAAGAGAGGTGAGGGTGAGATGGCGACAGGAAGAAATTTGCATTTGATGACGGCAAGGCGAATGGAATGCCTTGCGGTTTTTTTCGTTGTTTTGCTGATGACGTTAGCCGGAGTTTCGCGGTTAGACGCGCATCCGCTGACGTTTAACTCTTCGATGACATATTCCGCGAGCCAGCCCACGAGCGGCACGGATAGCGTGGCGAACTGGATTGGCGCGGAGTTTGACGCTGACAACATCGGCGGCTCGGGCGTGAACGCGGATGGCGGCGATGATAACGGATTGGCGAATGATGAATACACTTATGTCGCCAACAATCAGCCGGTTCAGGGGCAGACGTTCGTCACGGGCGCCAATGCGGACGGGTATAATATCGATTCCTTTACGGTGCGCATGACGGGTTACACGAACAACATCGCCACCGGCTCCAACATGACCTCTTGGAATTTCAATCAAAGCAACGGGCCGATGATTGTTTCGGTGTACGAGGTGGAGGACGAGGCGGCTACGACGAGCGCGCTGAAGACGGTGATCAAGCAGTGCTTTTTCGCCGGCGAGGCGGGCAATCCCGGCGCGACGGGAACGGCCAACGGCGCGGGGATGTACATCACTTTCACGCCGCCGTATGCCATACACCTGGAGCCGGACACGACCTATGGCTTCGATTTTTACATCGGCAATGGCTGTTATAATTATTTCGAGTGGCTGGGCACGAGCGATGATCCTTTTTCGAGCGGCACGGCTTATCAGCGCAGCGGCACGACGCTGACCAAACTGGATGGCGACCGCGTATTCATGGTGAGTATGACGGCTGGCGCGGGCAAGACGTTCGCACATCCGGGCACGCTGCACACCCAGATTGATCTCGACCGGATGAAGGCCAAGATCGCGGCCGCCGAGGAGCCGTGGCTGACGGGTTGCAACACGCTGCTGAGCAGTCCTTACAATAATCTTGGCTGGCCGGCCTATGACGTGGATTACATTATTCGCGGCGCGACCGGCAACAACTACACACGCTGTCAGCAAGACGCGCAGTTGATCTATACGCAAGCGCTGATCTGGCATTTGACCGGCGACACGGCATATGCGGATCGCGCTGTTGAAATCGCGAATGTGTGGTCGGATTTGATCGGCGTTCAGGGCGACACGAACGCGTCGCTGGCGTATGGCATTTGCGGCTATCTCTTTGCGATCAGCGGCGAATTGCTCAGCACGTATCCAGGCTGGGTCGAAGAGGATAAGCAGGCATACAAGGATATGATGATGCGCGTATTTTATCCGGGCTGCTTTGATTTCCTTTGGCGTCATCATAATACGTTCATCACCGAAAGCGGCAATACGCATTACCGTTTGAATTGGGACACGGCCAACATGGCGGCGATCGCGGCCATCGGCGTGCTTTGCGACAATCAGGCCGTCTACGAGCAGGCGGTCGATTTTTTCAAATACGGCGCCGGCAACGGCCAGATTCAGCGCGCCGCGTGGTACATACATCCCGACGGCACGGCGCAGACCGAGGAGATCGGGCGCGATCAGGGGCATAATGTGGGCGGGTGGTATGCGATGGCAGTGCTTTGCCAGACGGCCTGGAATCAGGGCGACGATCTGTGGGGATATGACGGCAACCGCGTGCTGCGCGCGATTGAGCACACGAATAAATACAATCTGTGGCTTGACGTGCCGTGGGTCTATCACCGCAACACATTGTTGACTTATACGGAAACGCTGTCCGAGGCTGGTCGCGGCGCGCTGGGTCTGTTCAACGAAATGGCCTACAATCATTACGTGAACATCGAAGGCATGGCCGCGCCGTACACGCAGCTTTGCGCCGAGGCGATCCGGCCTGAGCCTTGGCCGAATACGAGCTATCATCCGTCGCAGGTGGACTGGTTCGGCAACGGCACGCTGACGTTTTCCCGAGATGAGATCGCCACACCGTCCGCTCCGAGCGGGCTGCATGCGAACTGGAGCGCGGATCAGATCATCGTGAACTGGATGGGGACGGCGCGCGCCGGGAGCTACAACGTCAAGCGCGCCACGGTGAGCGGCGGTCCGTACACAACTATTGGAACAGCGAGCGCGCTCGATTTGAATTACACTGACACGGACGTGGCGAACGGAGCGGCGTATTATTACGTGGTTTCGGCGATTGTGGACAGCGTGGAGAGCGCCGGCAGCGCTGAGCTGGAAGTGAGTCAGCAATTGATGACGCATTACACGTTCGACAGCACGGCCGAGGACGCGGTTGGCGATAATGACGCCGAGCTGAAAGGCGGATCGACAGGGGCGCCGAGTTATGTGACGGGACATGATGGGCAGGCGCTTGATTTTGACGGCACGGATGATTATGCGCAATTGCCCGCGGGCATCGGCAATTATCAGGATATCACCGTGGCGGCCTGGGTGTATTGGGATGGCGGCAGCGCGTGGCAGCGTGTCTTTGACTTTGGAACAGAACAGGAGAAGTGGATGTTCCTGACGCCGTCCAACGGTTCGGTGATTCGTTTTTCAATCACGACGGCCAAGGGGGCGGATGGCACGGGGACGCTGAACGGTCCGGCCATGTCCACGGGTGTGTGGACGCATATCGCGGTGACGCTCAATGGCGACACGGGCACGCTGTATGTCAATGGGGCGCCGGTGGACGCTGAAACGATTGACGAGGTGGATCCGCTGTTCGGTCAGCCGTATTGCTATCTCGGCAAAAGCATGTACAACGCCGATCCGCTGTTCAACGGGCGCATCGATGATTTCCGGATTTACAACTACGCCTTGTCCGGCGCGGATGTCTGGGATCTTTGGGGCGAGAGCGCGGACAATCCGCCAGCATTCGCCAGCGATCCCATCTATAAGGTCAACGCGACAGAGGACGCCAATTATTCATCACTGAGTCAATCGCTCTCTGGCGATGCAAGCGATCCGGACACCGGCGACACGCTCACTTTCAGCAAAGTCACAGGGCCGGATTGGCTCAGCGTGGCGTCGGGCGGCGCGCTCTCCGGCACGCCGGACAATGACGACGTGGGGACCAACACTTTTGTCGTGCGCGTCACGGATGATTCCGGCGCGACGGACGACGCGACGCTGTATATCTATGTCGCGAATGTGAATGACGCGCCGGCATGGAGCGCCGATCCGATCAGCAAAGTGGATGGAACGTGGGGCGTTCCGTACAGCGACACGCTGAACGGCGACGCCAGCGACGTTGATGCAGGCGATACGCTCAGCTATAGCAAGGTTGACGGACCGGACTGGCTCAGCGTGGGCACGGACGGGACGCTTTCCGGGACGCCGGGTGAGGGTGATGTGGGCGCGAACAGTTTCACGGTTCGCGTGATGGACGGCAGCTTTGCCTATGACGATGCGACGCTCGAAATCACCGTTATCGGTCATACCTTGCAGGCGTATTATGAGTTCGAGGATGACACGACGGACAGCATCGGGACGAATGACGGCACGGCGATAGGCTCGCCGGTTTATGCGACAGGGAAGATTGGACAGGCGATTGAGCTGGACGCCTCGGATGATTATGTGACGCTTCCCGCAGGCGTGGCGTCGTATTGGGACATCACGGTCGCGGCGTGGGTGTATTGGAATGGCGGCGGCGATTGGCAGCGGATTTTCGATTTTGGCAATAACACGAATGAGTACATGCTTCTTACTCCCAGCTCGGGAGGCAACACATTGCGTTTTGCCATTACCACCGGCAGTTACGGCAGCGAGCAGCTTATGGAGACGTCGCAGCTGGCGACCGGGCAGTGGGTGCATGTGGTTGTGACGCTGGAAGGCGATACGGGCACGCTGTACGTCAATGGATCGCCGGCGGCGAGCAATAGCAGCATGACAATCAATCCCGAGGATTTTGATCCGGCGGTGAATTATATCGGCAGGAGTCAATATAGCGATCCGCTGTTCAACGGAATGATCGACGAATTCAGAATCTATAATTACGCGTTGTCCGCGACGGAGGTCGCGGATTTATACGCCTATGAACCGGTGAATAATCCGCCCGTTTTCACGAGCGATCCGATTGCCAAGGCGGATGCGACGGAGGACGCCGACTACGCATTGATGAGTCAAACCCTGGCCGGTTCGGCCAGCGATGACGACGGCGATGAGCTGACTTTCAGCAAGGTGAGCGGACCGGATTGGCTTAGCGTCGCTTCGAGCGGCGCTCTTTCGGGCGCGCCGGCGAACGACGATGTGGGCGTCAATGATTTCGTTGTGCAAGTCTCCGATGGTCGCGGCGGAACCGACGACGCCACGTTGAGCATCGAGGTGGTCAACGTGAACGATGCGCCGGAATGGGATTCCGATCCTCTGGCCAAACCGAATGCGAGGGCTGGAGCCGCATATAGCGGAGAGACGTTGTCGGGCGACGCGAGCGATATTGACGCGGGCGACGTGCTGAGTTTTGCGAAAGTATCGGGTCCGGATTGGCTGATTGTGGCCGTCGATGGGGCGCTGACCGGCACGCCCTCCAGCGGCGACGCTGGCGCCAATGCATTCACGGTTGAAGTCAGCGACGGCAACGACGGCAGCGATGAGGCGGCGTTGAATATCGTTGTCCTGCCGATAATTCTGGAGGAATTGAGCACGGCCGTGAGCTCGCGGTGGCAGATTTATTAAAGGTCATGATTGAGCATGGCCTTTGGGCATAGTATGCTTTGCTGCGTTGGTATCGATTGTCGTTGAGACGACGGCGGAATGTTTTTTTGAGTTGGCTTTAAAGCTGAGTTGATGTTTGCATGCCTGAAACGGTGGAGTGTTGAGATTGAAATCCGATCGGAATTCTTTCCCCAAAACATTTTTAAGCTTTGGTTGGATCGCGCTGTTCAAGGCGTTGGTTGGGGCTTGCCTCATTGCGTGCATGATGTTTGGCGCGGCGTGGTTTTTTTCCGTTCCACTCGAGTCCGGATCGCTCAAGCCTGATGCGGACGAGCTGAAGACGCTCGAGGCATTGAGGGATCAGTCGATTGATCCGGAGCACGTGCTGCGGATTCAGGTTGATGTGGATTACGCGCAGGGCGATGCGGCGGCCTGGTATCCGAAAGAGCAATCGCCGATTCTGGACGAACTTGTGGAGTCGGGCGAGTTGCCGCCGGTGGCGGAGCGAGTGGGTGATGAGCCGCTGGTGCTGCGCGGCGTTGAGGGCGAGGGCAAGTACGGCGGTTCGATGTATAAGCTGAACGACTTGGGCGGATGGCGGAACAGTCCGACGGGTTTGCTGCGCTGGAGTCCACAGGGTTATCCGCTTGTGCCGAATGTGGCGAAGTCCTGGACGGCCAACGACGACATGACGTCGTTCACGTTTCAGCTGCGCAAGGGGATGAAGTGGAGCGACGGGCATCCGTTCACCTCGGCGGATATCGTTTATTGGTGGAATGAAGAAAATCTGGATAAGGTTATTTCGCCGGGCGGCCCTTACACGATGTTCGTGCATCATGGCGAGCCGATGAAGGTCGAGGCGAAAGGCCCTTACGCGGTTCAATTCACTTTTTCCGCGCCATATGCGCTTTTTCCGGAGCGGCTGGCGAGCTATCCGGGCATCGGCGAATCCCCTAAGCATTTCCTGAAGCCGTTTCATCCTGTCACGGGCGCCAAGGAGCTGATCCAGCAGGTGATGGAGCGGCATAATTTGATTAACGAGCGGGCGGTGTATGGTTTTGTTCGTTCGCGGATCGAACGGCCGTCGCTGGCGCCGTGGATCATTCGCACGGAGCGGATGACTCCGCCGGCGACATATGTGCGCAATCCATATTACTGGGCGGTGGACGAGCAGGGGCGTCAATTGCCGTATGTGGATCGCATCGTGTTGAACTCCAAGTCGATGGACATGTTGACGATTTCCGCGGCGCAGGGCGATGTGACGATGCAGGGGCGATACATTCGCACCAAGGATTACACGATGCTGATGCGCCAGCGCGAACAGTACGGCTACCAGGTTTATCATTATCTCAACGGCGATGGCTCGAATTGGGGCGTCGCGCTCAACTTGAACCGGCGGTACGAGCCGGGCAACGAGGAGGCGAAGCAAAAGGCGGAGCTGCTCGGCGACAAGCGTTTCCGTCAGGCGCTGTCGCTGGCGATCAACCGGCAAGCGATTGTTGACGCGGTGTATTCCGGACTGTGCACGCCGTCGCAGATTCAACTGCCGCCGTCTTCGCCGTATTACTATGCGGATATGGTGGACGTTTACGCGCCGTTCGATCCGGACAAGGCGAACCGTTTGCTGGATGAGTGCGGTTTGACCGCGCGCGATGCGGATGGGTATCGCCGTTTTCCGGATGGTTCGCCGTTGTTGTTCGATCTGAATTATTGCCCGTTCACCGGCGAAGGTCCGGGCCAGTTTCTGGTGGATGATTGGCGCAAGGCCGGCGTCAACACGCGGATGCGCGGACAGGATCGCACGATTTTTTATGTGGAGAAATCCGCGGGCTTGCATGACATGACCATCTGGGGCGGCTATGGCGATTTCATGCCGTTGCTGGATCCTCGTTATTATATTCCATTTTCGGGCGAGTCGAATTTCGCCGTGAAGTACGGCGAGTGGTATGGCGCGGGAGGGATGAACCGGACGGACACGGCGCAGGTGCGCGGCATGAAGCCGCCGGAGGACAGTCCGTTGTGGGAAGGGCTGCTGGCCTATGAAAAAATAAAACAGACCGCGTCGCTGGAAGAACGCAGGGAGGTGTTTCGCCGGATTCTGGATTTGGCCAATGAAAATGTGTATATCATTAATTTGTTTTCGGCTTTGCCGCAATTGGCGGTGGTGAAGGACGGCTTCAGGAATGTACCAGCCAAGGGGATCTATTCCTGGCCGTTCCTGAGTCCGCAGAACCTGGGTTTGGAGACGTGGTTTTGGGATGAGCCGGAGATGTCCCAGATGGCCTGGGACGACACGCGGGAGGAGCTGTCTCGAGTCAAGCCTGTGCGCGAATTGCTTGGCGAGCCGGCGGAGGTTGCGGATTCCGCGGCAACGGTTGTCGCGGAAGCTCCGGCGGGTTCGAAGCTGCGCGCTGTTTTGGGCGGCGTGATCCGATGGGGGATTTTGATTTGCCTGGGGCTGATGGTCGCGCTGATCGCCGTGCGTTCGCCATATGTCGCGCGGCGCATCCTGATCATGATTCCGATGCTGTTCATCATTTCGATGATTTCGTTCATCGTGATCGAGCTGCCGCCGGGCGATGCGATTAACAGCAAAATCATGCAGCTGCAAGAGCAGGGCGGCGTGGTGGATCAGTCGGAGATTGATGATCTGAAGAGCATGTTCCGCACGGATGAGCCGATGTGGAAGCGCTATTTCTGGTGGATAGGGCTGGACTGGTTCACTTCGTTCGACCGGAAGGATCAGGGACTGCTGCAGGGAAACATGGGGCGGTCGATGCTGGATCTGAATCCGGTGAATCAAAAGGTGGGCGACCGACTGCTGTTTACGTTTCTGATTTCGCTGGGCACGATTCTGTTCACCTGGGCGGTTGCGCTGCCGATTGGAATTTATTCGGCGGTGAAGCAGTATTCGCTATTCGATTATATTTTCACCATCGCCGGTTTCATCGGCATGTGCATTCCAGGATTTTTGCTGGCGCTGCTGTTGATGTTCGGCGCGGAGACGTTTTTGGGATTGAGCGTATCGGGATTGTTTTCGCCGGAGTACGCCGCGCAATCGGGGTGGACGCTGGGCAAGACGCTGGACTTGTTGAAGCACATCTGGCTGCCGGTGCTGGTGATGGGCGTGACGGGCACGGCGGGGATGATCCGCGTGATGCGCGCGAACCTGCTGGATGAGCTGCAGAAGCCGTACGTGACAACCGCGCGGGCGAAGGGCGTGCGTCCGATGAGGCTCCTGTTCAAGTATCCGGTGCGCGTGGCGCTGAATCCGTTCATCTCGGGCATCGGCGGGATTTTTCCGCAGCTGATTTCCGGCGGCGCGATTGTGGCGATTGTAATGAGTCTGCCGACAGTCGGGCCGATGCAGCTGGATGCGGTGATGCAGCAGGATATGTATCTGGCCGGTTCGATGCTGATGCTGCTGAGTCTGTTGAGCGTGCTGGGCACACTGGTCAGCGATCTGCTGCTGGCGGCGATGGATCCGCGCATTCGTTTTCAGGGGGGCGGCAAATGAACCTGCTGGCGCGAATCTTCGGTTTTTACACGCCTCCGCGCGACGTCGCTTCGATGGGCCAGTGGGATTTGATCAACCTGCGGTTCAAGAAGCATAAGCTCGCGGTGATTTCGCTGGCGCTGATTTGCGGGATGTATTTCATCGCGATCTTCGCGGGCTTTTTTGCGATGAACGATCCGATGGAGAAGGATATCGATTATATTTTCGCCGGTCCGATCATGCCGCGCCTCAATTTCAGCGACGGGCTGCACATCCGGATTGTGCAACAGCATACGGATCCGATCACGCTGTTGAAATACTATTCGATGGAGCCGGACCGAACGGCGCCGCTGGGTTTTTTCGTCAAGGGGTATGATTATCGATTGCTGGGCTTGTTTCCCTGCCGTACGCATTTCTTCGGCGTCAATCGAGAAAAATTTGAAGCGAAGTATCCGGGAGAAAAGGTTCCGCGTGTGATGCTGTTCGGCGGCGACAAGTTCGGGCGGGACATCTATAGCCGCATCCTGCAGGGCGGGCGAATCTCGTTGTCCATCGGCGTGTTTGCGATCGTGATTTCGTTCGCGCTGGGCGTGAGCATCGGCGGAGTCTCAGGCTACTTCGGCGGTTTGACCGACGCCTTCATTCAGCGCAGCATCGAGATTATCAACGCGTTTCCCAAGCTGCCGCTGTGGCTGGCGCTGGGGGCGGCCTTGCCCCGCACGTGGAGCAATCTGCAGGTGTACCTGGGGATCACGGTGATCCTGTCGATCATGGGCTGGACCGGGATGGCGCGCGTGGTGCGCGGAAAGATTCTGAGCTTGCGCGAGGAAGACTACGCCGTGGCGGCGGAGCTGCTGGGCGCGAGTCATGCGCGCGTTTTGTTCCGGCATCTGGTGCCGGGTTTCGCCAGCCACATCATCGTGTCGCTGACGATGACGATTCCGGGCATGATCCTCGGCGAGACGAGCTTGAGCTTTCTGGGGCTGGGGTTGAAGCCGCCGACGATCAGCTGGGGCGTGATGCTGCAGGATTGCATGAGCATGCAGATCGTGAAGAATTATCCGTGGCTCTTGCTGCCGGTGGGCGCGATCATCATCGCGGTGATGTGTTTCAACTTCATGGGCGATGGATTGCGCGATGCGGCGGATCCGTATAATGTGAGGTAGCCGGTTAGGCTATAGCGTTCATACGCGAATTCAGAGATGAATCGATGACTGAAGCGAAACCAAATGCTTGCGATGCGCAGCCTACGATTTCCAGCAATGACAATGTGCTGGAGATCGAGGAGCTGCATGTGACTTTCACGACGCATGAGGGGGTGCTGCCGGCGGTGGACGGGGTGAGCTTTTCGATGCGGCGCGGCAAGGTGATGGGGCTGGTGGGCGAGAGCGGCTGCGGCAAGTCGGTCACAAGCTATTCGATCCTGCGGCTGATTCAGCCTCCGGGCAGGATCGCGTCGGGCTCGATTCGTTTTTATCCGCGTGAGGGCGAGATGATCGACGTCGGGAAGCTGGATGATCGTTCCGAGCTGTTGTACCAGCTGCGCGGCGGGAATATCAGCATGATTTTTCAGGAGCCGATGACCGCGCTGAGTCCGGTGCATACGATCGGCAATCAGCTTTGCGAGGCGATCCTGCTGCATCAGGACGTGACGAAGCGGGAGGCGCGCGAGAAGGCCGTCGCGATACTTTCCAAGGTGGGCATTCCGGGCGCGGAGCGGCGCATCGATCAGTATCCGTTCGAGATGTCCGGCGGCATGCGGCAGCGCGTGGTGATCGCGATGGCGCTGGTGTGCAATCCGGAGCTGTTGATCGCCGATGAGCCGACGACCGCGCTGGACGTGACGATTCAGGCGCAGATTCTGCGGCTGATGAAGGAATTGCAGCGCGAAATGGGCGCGTCGATTTTGCTGATCACGCACGATCTGGGCGTGGTGGCGCAGCTGAGCGACGATGTGGCGGTGATGTATCTCGGCCGGATCGTGGAGCAGGGCGACGTGGCGACGGTGCTGAAAAAACCGCGGCATCCTTATACGCAAGGCTTGCTGAAGTCGCTGCCGAGTCTGGCGCTGGACAAGGAGCGTCTGCCGTCGATTGAAGGCATGGTGCCCAGCTTGACGGAAATCCCGCCCGGCTGCCCGTTTCATCCGCGTTGTCCGCATGCGGAAGCGGGGCGTTGCGACGTGGGCGATCCTCCGATGATGGAAGAGATCAGCAAGGGGCATCGAGTCGCATGCGTGAAATGGAATGAAACGGAAAGCCAAATTTATTGAGGGGCGATGAAGGCGGAGAGCAATGATGAGCGATCGCCAGGCGCATATTTCCGGAGAATCCGCAACGGCCCAGGCGCGGCCGGGCGCGGGCGAACCGTTGCTGTCTGTGCGCGATCTGTGCAAGTATTTTCCGATTCGCAACAAGGGCTTTTTGCGGCGGTTGATCGGGCATGTCAAGGCGGCGGATCAGATCAGCTTCGACCTGATGCCGGGCGAGACGCTGGGTCTGGTGGGCGAATCGGGCTGCGGCAAGACCACGACCGGGCGAGCGATCCTGCGCGCGATCACTCCTACGCGCGGCGAGGTGTTGTTCCGGGCGAACGGCGGCGGCGCGGTGGATCTGGCGAAGCTGAACCGGCGGGAGCTCACGCCGCTGCGGCGCAAGATGCAGATGATTTTTCAGGATCCGTTTTCGAGTTTGAATCCGCGCATGACGGTGCGCGACATTGTCGGCGAGCCGCTGGTGATTCACCGGCTGGCCAAAGGATCGGAGCTGGAGGATCGCGTCGCTGAAATGCTCGCGATGGTGGGGCTGAAGCCGGAGCAAGGCACACGCTATCCGCATGCGTTCAGCGGCGGCCAGCGTCAGCGCATCGGCATCGCGCGCGCGTTGATCATGCGGCCGTCGCTGGTGGTCTGCGACGAGGCGGTGTCGGCGTTGGACGTTTCGGTGCAGGCGCAGGTGATCAATCTGCTGCAGGAGCTGCAGGAGCAGCTGGGGCTGACGTACATTTTTATCGCGCACGACCTGAGCGTGGTGAAGCATATTTGCGACCGCATCGCCGTGATGTACGCCGGGCGCATTGTCGAGCTTTCGCCATGCCGTGAGTTGTTTGAGCATCCGCTGCATCCGTATTCGCGCGCGTTGCTTTCCGCTGTGCCGAACGCCGATCCGACCGTAAAAATGAACCTGGACTTGACCGGCGAAGTGGCCGATCCAGGCAATCTTCCCAGCGGTTGCAGTTTTCACCCTCGTTGTTCCCGATGTTTCGCGTTGTGCAAGGAAACCTATCCGGCGTTCCAGGCAAGCTCCCCCGGCCGCTTCTGCGCGTGCCACCTCGAACAAGAAAATCGATAATCAATCCTGAGGAGAACAGGATCTCATGTTAAACCAGAGAATTATTGTGGGCATGGTCATCATGCTTATTTCACCCCTATGCAGTAATGGAGAGGAAAGCGAAAAAATGGATGGCAAGAATGCAACTCCGATTGTTCCGTATGTGCTTGTGCCGGGTCAGGGATGGGCGCAAACCGCTGATGTCACGATTGATGAAGGGGCGATGGTCACTTTCGGTCCGCAACCCATCGGCGGATCGTGGAGCTGGAGCGGCGGCGGAACCAGCGGCGATTCGCGGGAACAAACGATCACTCCTGCCAGCTCCGTGGTTGCCACGGCGGTTTTCACCAATGAAGACGGGATGCAAAGCCAGCAGGAGTTTCATGTGACGGTCATTCCGGCAATGGACATTGAGGATATCGGGCAAGAGGGCTTTAAGTTCTGGAACGGTTTGGAGGCGACCGATGATTCTGGCGTGGCTCTGGCGCCGGCTGGGACGCATGTTTTTTTCAGCGTGGAGCGAGCGGATGCGAAGGGCTTGAAGCGATTTAATCTGACGGAGTGGCATGGCTTGCGCTTTGAGGCGTTCAATGCGAGCAGCGAGCCGGTCGAGATCACGGCGACGTTGGAGATGAATCCGCAGGAATACAGCTTGCTGCAAAAAACATCGGCGCCGGTTTTGATCAGCGGCGAGGGCTGGCATCAGGTGTTGTTGCCGTGGACGTCGTTCGACTATTGGCGCGGCGCTCCGGGCAATCTGGCGGCGATTGAGAAAATCGGCTTGCAGGCGGACAAGGCGATCCAGCTGCGCAACATCAAGCTGACCAAGGGCGCGGTGTTGCATATCGATACGCCGGTCAAGTCCAAGCCGGTCGAGGCGAACCAGACGGCGGAGTATGTTTTAACAATCACGAATTGCACGGAGCAGCCGCAGGGGGTTGTGCTTTCGCGCAAGGTGTCCGGCTGGGAGGGGATGGATACGGCGATTGAGCCGGCATCGTTCACGCTGGATTCCGGCGAGGCGAAGCAGGCGGTTGTTCGCGTGACGATGCCGGAGCGGATTCCGCAGGGCGGGCGCGAGAGTCAGATCATCGAGATCATTCCTAACGGGGACGGCGAGCGGGGCGAGATCATCGAGCTGATCACCGTCCGCAAAATGGAGTCTCCGTATTTGATGTTTCAGCAATCGGGATGGGACGCCATTCGGGCCAAGGTTGAGCGGCATGAATGGGCGCGCAGGCAGGCGAATGATTATATCGAGCGGGCGGAGCGATGGAATGTGCCGCAGTCTCAGGGGCGGGATTTCGTTTTCCATACGCAGGAAGAGCAGAATGTGATGGCGGCGGCGATCGCCTGGCAGTTGACGCGGGAGATAAAGTACGCGGAAAAAGTCGCCACATACCTGCGACGGTATTCCGATCCGGACACGGGGTATCCCCGGACGCGCAAGGGGATGCATCAAAGCGCGCCGCAGGAGGGGCATTTCACGCGGCATACGGTCATGGCGTATGACACGGCGCGCGATTCCGGCGTTTTCACGCCGGAGGATGAGGCGCAGATCGAAAAGTCGTTGCGGCTTTTTCTCGACTATGCGGACGGCTACGGCAAGTGCGGCGACGCGGGAAACTGGCTGGAGTTCAACATCAACGCCGCCGCGTTCGCTTCGCTGGCGCTTCAGGACCTGGAGCGGTTCGAGCGTTTTCTGCATGGCGCGGGCGGATTGATTCCGTTGCTGGTCAATGGAACGCTGGACGACGGCTGGTGGTACGAGGGATCGACGCCGTATAACGTGCTGCTGGCGCGCGACATGACCTACATCGCGCTGGCGGCTCAGCCCTGGGGCTACGATCTGCTCAACACAAAATTTCCCGCGACATATAGTTACAACATCGGGCTGCGCTGTTTTGAGTTCGAGCGGTTTCAACGCATGGGCTTTGAGCGCTGGGGACCGCGCACGAAGAATTCCGTGTGCGTGAAAAATTTGTGGGATGCGATCGTCGGCTTCCCCGATTATCGCGGCGTGATTTTCGGCGTCAACGACGGGCATGAGCAGAAGGTGTCGGGTTATGAGTTCGGCATGGCGTATTACGCCTATGGCGATCCGGTGTTTGCGGCGATGGCGCATGCCGGCGGCGGCGATCCGGATTTGCTCTACGGGACCGAAGAGCTTCCGGAGCGCGCGAAGGCGATCAAGCCTTACACTCAATCGCGCAATGCGCCGAATGTGGGCGTCGTGCTGCTGCGATCGCAGACGAAGGACCGTCCGATTGAACAGCAGATTCAGGCGACGCTGAAGCATGGATCGCACGGGGCGTATCACGGGCATTACGACCGGTGCAGCCTTGGATCGCTGATGCGCTATGGGCGGAGTTTCTACAATCCGGAAACCTCGTGGTACAGCTACAACAATCCCTGGTACAAATGGTGGGTGCAGATGTCGCTGTCGCACAACATGGTCGTGGTGGATCAAAAGATGCAGGACCCGGCCAATCCAACGTCGCTGTTGTTTTATAGCGGGGAGCTGATCCAGGCGGCGGCGGTTGAGACGGTGTCGCGCTGGGCGAATCCGCCGTACATGGGCGGCGAGAATGCGATTGAGCGCATTCAGCAAGGCTGGGAGCGCTATGTTCCGATTCCGGACGATCATCCGGAGATCGCGGAGGTGACCGGATTCACGGAGCCGGTGCGGCAACGCCGCTTACTGATCGTGACCGACGACTATGTCGTGATCGCTGACTCGGTCAAGGGCGAAGCGGAACATATCTTTGACAACTTGTTGCAGCTGCGCGGGCTTCGGCATCCCGATGCGCGGCAGGCGGAGCTGCTTGGCCGGCAGGCGCAGTTCGACACGGATCCGCTCAGCAGCGGACAATTCCTCACCAATGTTTTCAATTATCGCTACGACATGCCGGTGACGTTGAAGAGCGAGCATTATTTTGGCGAGAACAAATATTGGGAGACCGGCGGTCTGAATCGTTACGATAATACTCCCGGCGTGTTGAAGCTGGACGTGCATGTGCTTTGGCCGCGGCAGGGGGAGCTCGTGATCGCGGATTATGCCGAGTGTCATAATGTGGCCAAGACGACGAGCTACGAGGTGCGCGCGGATGGCAAGGCGCTCGCTTCGGGCGTGTTCAAGCCGTGGATTCTGGGCAATGAGGAGATTGACGTGGGCGTGAGCGGCGCGAGCGATTTGGAGCTGATCGTTCAGGCGGGTGGAAAGCGGTCATTGTTCTGGGGCGATCCGCGTGTGACGGCGCAGGATGGCTCGGTTCGTCAGATTGGTTTGGACGCCGTTGAATTGAACAACGTGGCCGTTCCTGACGAGGCCGGCATGGATTATGAAGGCGGTCCGATCCGCATTCAGGGCGTGGCGTATGACCAGGCGCTTCCGGCGGAGCCGCAGGACGGCAAAGCGCCGGCCGTGATCAAGCTGAAGCTGGAAGGTTTGAACGCATCGCGTTTTCAGGCGAATTTCGGCAGCGACTGGCCCGTGGGCAACGAGGAGCAGCTGCGCAAGATGCTGAGCGTTCGTTCGCGCGGCGCGGAAGCGCGATTTCTCACAGTCATCGAGCCGTTCGAGTCGGACGGCATGATCACGCGCGCCGAGGCGAGCGATACGAATCATTTGCACGTGCGGCTGGCTGATGGGCGCGAGCAGTGGCTCTCCATCGAGGACTTGGATGGCGAAGGCGATCAGGTGGCGGTTGCGGTTGAGGAGAAGAAGGACGGCAAGCTCATCCGGCGTGAATCGACTCGCGCCGGGGAATAGACTGTTTCGTATTATTATCGCAGTTTTAAACAGTACCGCGACTGTGAAGGAGCGGCCTGAAATGCATTGCCGCAGCGCTGTCGGGGCCGCTCCTTCACAGTCGCGGTACTGATTGTGATGCCTTTCGTAAACAGCGTTAATTTTACGGATCAGTATCGGATTCAGAATGATGCCGAGTTGGCGTCATTGCAGCGAGTCGATTTTGGAGATGGCGCGGATCTGGCTTGCGGTGAGCACGTCGGAGTAAATGCGGATCTCGTCGAGCCAGCCGTCGAACTGGTTGGATGTGACAACCTGCCCGGTGGGAATAAAGACATATGATTCGATGTCATAACGCCACACATATCTTCTTGGAACCTTTACAAATAATCCCATGTTGCTTTCGATGACGCGGAATTGTTTGCTGTTGAGTTCATTGGAATAGATTTTGATGCCGTTGATTAAGTCTTGATGATTTTCCGGCGGCTCTGCCTGTTCTTCGACATAGCGGAAAAAATCGGCGGCGGCGGACGCGGGGAATCCCATCGGAACGTATAATTCCTCGTTTACTTTTTGGACCGGTCTTGCGCCTTGAATGCCGTTGCCGATCATCCAGAAACCGTGCGCCGGCTCGTAAGGCTCGCTCATAATTTCGCGATGAACCATTCTGCCGTTGAAGTAGAATTGCAATGTCAAGCTATCGGCGTCATATGTGCAGGCCACGTGATTCCATCCGCCGTTTTTTTCAACCGGCGCTCCGCGGTCATCGCCGGCGACATATCCCGAGATATTGCCTGCCCTGCTGATGATCAGCGAATCGCCTTCATGAAAGCCGAAGCGCCATGCTCCCGTGTCGGAGGCGATGATGCGGGGATAGGCGTCGAATGAATCGCGCTTGACCCATGCCATGACCGTGAAGCGATCCAGCTGTTTCATGATGTCGTTTTGCGGGATGTAGATGGCTTGAAGGTTTTGGTTGACGTGAAAGCGTGCGCTCTGGCCAAAGAGGTTTGCGTCCGCCGAGGGTTCGCCGAAGACCGGCTCTTCGCCAGGGCGGATGGCGCCATGAAGGCCGTATGGCCCCATGTCGGTCACTTGCGCCCGGGCTTGGTCTAAGGATTCATCCAGCGGCCAATAGGCAACGAGCGATTTTTGATCGGCCATGTTCAAAACCCAATCGGGCCGGCTTGCGCTGGAACTGACGATGACCGGCGCGGCGGACGCGTTCGCGATTCTCATCGTCTGTCCGGCTTCGATGATCGTGGTTTTTTTAGCCTGATGGAATCGCACAGCGCCTTCGGCGACGCGCACTTCGAGGGCGCCGTCGCGCTGGGCGACGCCGAAACTGGTGCCCTGGACCGTGATGAGGCCGCAGCTGCTGTTGACCTGGAAGCCCTGGCCGCCCTTTTGCACTTCCAGCCAGATTTGTCCCTGGTCCAGATTGATTTTTGTCGCGCTGAGCTGCTGGATCGCCGTCTGGTTATTCATGGCGATCTGCACCTCTGGAGTCAGATCAATCCAGTGGCGCTGCTGGTTGTTGGTGGTGAAGCTTCTGGCCGGCGTTGAGTTTTGCATAGCTGTCTGCGTATGGCGGCCGCCGTGAAGCAGGAAGATCGCTCCGGCGAGCAGGAGCAGCAGCAATGCAAGCGCCGCGTATGGCGTCAGCGCAGGGATGGTTTTCGATTTCGAGGGCGCAGGATTGAATTCATCATCGGGCCTTTTGAGCAACCCGAGTTTTGCGAGCAGATCGATATAGCCATTCCATAATAAGTTTCGCAGGCGCATGAGCAGCGAGATTTCTGTATCCTGCGCCGCTTCCTGCTCGCGGATTTGCGCCGCGATGTATTCCGATAAGCGTTCCGTCCGTCGGGTGTGCTGTTTGCGGTCTTCCCGTTTGACGTGCAGGATCTGGCGGGCCAGCAGGAGGTCTTTCGGATCGCCGTCCTGATTGTCCGCGTCCATTCCCGGCTTCAGGGATTCTTCCAGCTCGTTGTATATTTCATCACTCATGACAGTGCGCCTGTTGAGTTCATAGCGTGTTCAATTCTTCGATGCTGATGTTTAGCGCCTCCAAGTTTTTCCGGAGTTTCTGGATCGACCGCCGGAATTTCGTTTTGACCGAGTTGAGCGGCAGATTCAACACCTCGCTGATCTCCCTTAAATTAAGTTCGCCTTCAAAATGAAGCGAAAAAATTTCCTGCGTCTGCTGGTCCATGCGCTGGATTTCCTGATTCAGGATCAACTGCCACTCCCGGCAGGCCAATTGGCGATAGGGACTGGGCTGCGTCGAGACCGTCAGGGGAAGCGCGTCGGGATCGAAAAAAAAGAGCTCCACCCCCCAATTTTTCTTTCGAATGTATGTATAAATGCAACTGCGCAGAATCTGGAAGGCCCAACTGCGAAATTTACCTTCTATTCTCAACTGCTCGCGTTTGATCCAGATTCGCATCCAGGCATTTTGATAAACGTCGTCGATCGATTCCTGATCGCGAAAGTATCGCCGGATGAAGGACATAAACCGGTCGCCTTCCGTTTTCATCAACGCCTCAAATGCCGTGATGTCTCCATTAATGAATTGTCGGACCGTTAGAAAATCGGCCATCGGCCATTACCTTCGCGCTTTGAATCCTTCATTGATATGGACGCGCCAGGATCGAAATTGTGTTCAGAAGAATCGTAATAAATTTCAGGAAAAATTTTATCAAAAAAGAATCTCCGTGTGAACCTTTTTCGAATTTTTCAGCGTCCATAGAGTATGAAATGGAATCGTTTACCATTCGTGCGCAGGAGCGCCCATGGGCGCTAAACGCTTAAATTTTAGTGCTCTACAAAATTACATGGATTGAGGGAAATTAGTGAATACAGCAATGAATGTCATCTCCCGAGCGGCTTATTTTCTAATATTTTTCTGCTTTTTTTCAAATGCGGAGATCGTCTCAGCAGCGCGGCCAATGGAGAATCTTGGGCGCGGCGTGGTCGCGATCCGCACGGGAGACTCCAGCGTGTTTGTGAGTTGGCGCTTGCTGGGGTTGGATCCGCCGGACATCGGTTTTAATCTCTATCGCTCCGCTAATGGCGAGGCGGCGGTTTTATTGAATGATTCGGCGCTGACCAGCGGGACGAATTTCACGGACCGTTCCGCCGACCTGTCCACGACGAACAGCTATTTCGTCCGGCCGATCCTGAACGGCGAGGAGCAGGCGCCCAGCGGCGCTTTTACGTTGGCGGCCAACCACGCGATCGAGCCGTGCGTCGTGGTTACGCTGCGGCAGGGCGAGTACATTCATTTCACCTGGGTGGGCGATCTGGATGGCGACGGCGAGTATGACTATGTGGTGGACCGGATGGGCGGAGAAGAAAAGGGATGCAAGATCGAAGCCTATCGGCGCGACGGCGCTTATCTTTGGACAGTCGATTATGGCCCTAACAGTAAGAACATGAATGGCATTTCGCCTGGTTCGGCCACCATCGACGTGGGGCACTGGGACGGCGTGACGGTTTACGATGTCAACAGCGACGGAAAGGCGGAAGTGATCACCAAAATCGCCAATGGCGTCGTGTTCGGCGACGGCCGAGTCTGGCAAGACGATGATGATAACAAGCAATGGATCGCCGTGCTGGACGGCATGACCGGCGCGTTGATCAGCAGTTGTCCGATTCCCGGTGATTATATTTCGATCGGACCAATGGCCTGTCAGCTGGGCATTGGCTGTCTGGACGGCGTGAAGCCCGGCGTCATTGCGTATATGAAAAACCGCAATCCGGATAAATCGTTCAATCGCTTGGTGTGCGCCTATGAAATGGACGAAACCTCGCTGACCATGAAGTGGAAATGGTCCGGCGAGGGCGGCGGGTCGGACGGTCACCAGATCCGCATCATTGATGTGAACGGCGACGGCTGCGACGATTTGTGCCAGATCGGCTACGTGCTGGATGGCGCCACGGGCGCCATGCTATACAACATGGATCAGCAGGGCATCGTGCATGGCGACCGGTACCACATCGGCAAGCTCGATCCGACCCGGCCCGGCTTGCAGGGTTTCGCGGTGCAGCAGCGGAATCCCAACGGCATTCTGGAACACTACTATGACGCGGCGACCGGCGAATTGCTTTGGAAGCATTCAACGGAAAATGCGGGCGACGTCGGCCGCGGTTGCGCCGCAGACATTGATCCGCGCCATCCCGGCTATGAAGTCTGGTCGTTCTCCGGCATTTATAACGGTCCAACCAATGAAAAACTCGCCGACGATCCCAACCGGCCGTGGCCGAACTTTCGTTTTTGGTGGGACGGCGATGATTTAAGCGAGTGCTTCGACAATAAGAAGATTGAAAAATGGAATTATGAAACGAGCAAGGTCGAGCGGCTGCTGACGACCACCGATTATCACTCCGCGGAGGGCAGCTGGCGCGGCGCTCCGATGTTCTATGGCGATATCTTCGGCGACTGGCGCGAGGAAGTTGTGATGCGCAGCCCGGATCATTCGAGCCTGATCATCTTCACTACGCCGATTGAAACGAGCCGGCGGCTTTATACGCTGCCGCATAATCCGGCATACCGGAATTGCATGACTGTCAAAGGCTACATGCAATCGCATATGCTGGACTACTACCTGGGCGAGGGTATGACCACGCCGCCAGCGCCGGATATCAGATATGCCGCCGGCGATGACAGCACAGTTCAAATCATTCCGTGATTGAGAGGAATCAGACTAAAACAATATGCAGATGAAATTGAGTGAAACTTGAAAACGATTTCAACGACCGGGCTTCAGTTCATATCGTCCGGCGGGAAAGGAGGAAAGCATTAAAGCGAGGTCTATTTTGAGATGAGTTATGATGGCATGTTTCTGTGATCCAACAGGTGAATATCCGAGTTTATTGCAACTGTGCTTTGGTTGAATAGGCTCATTTTTTGTCAGGATTTAAATTTCCAGAAGCGCTTGGTATTGCGGCCTTAATCGATTGTATTCCAGACAAAATGAAAGGGGTATTTACAATGAACGGTTTAAGAAGGGTGATCAGTTTGATTGCAATAATCATGCTGTGCGTTGGCGTTGCGCAGGCGTATGAACACGAGGTATGGCAGTCCGGCAGTTTGTACTACTGGAAGACTTTTAATGTGGAACGCGGCAGTTCATCGGATCTGGCGACTGCGATCAATGGCTGTCTTGGCTCCGGCAATCGAGAAATCCATATTTTGTGCGGCGGCTCGTTGTACTCTACGATCAGGATCCCGGGAAATAGCACAAAAATTTATGGTCACAACAATTCGTTTGCCAAGAATCATAACGAACTCGGCGTCAGCAACGGTTATAATGGCTTTGAACTATACGACTTTACCTTGACCGGCGGCACGAGCACGAGTCAACACGGGATTCGCTCCACAGGAGCCAGCAATCTCCGGTTTGTGAATGTTAAAGTCCTGGGCAGCCCCTGGATCGGCATACGGATTGACAGCAAATCGAGCGAGGCCTGGACAGCTTGGGTCTCAAATCTGTACATGGAGAATATCACCGTTGAGAATTGCGGCAGCCACGGGGTCGAGACCTACAGCATCGATGGCGTCGATATGTATGGAATGGTCGCCCGTAATTGCGGCGATTGCGGAGTGCTGAACAACAGATGCGAAGACATCAATATCGGCACGATCGACGCCTACCGGTGCGCCGTGAACAATCACTACGCCGGCTACCGGCAAGCCAACGATTGCGGCGTGGCCCGGATCAACAGGATTGTGTCCAACCAGTGCGGTCGCGGTATATACATCATGGGCGGCAGTCGCGACACTGAAATCAACAGCGTCGATGTGAGAGATTGTTATTACAGAGGAATCACCACCGGCGACACGGGAAGTAATCCTGTTCGCGTCAATAGTGGAACTGTGACGGGCACGGCGGGCGGCTATGACATTGATATCTGGGATCCCACGAACGTCTGCATCAGGGTGAACGGCACAACCTACGGCAACGCCTGTGGCAGCAGCGGCATCACAGGCACCAAGAAAATCATCAACCGCGCCAGCGGCAAAGGGATGGACGCAGGCGGCAACAGCAACGGTTCGAA